>JBECKY010000013.1:0-5693 GCA_040235475.1 Pseudomonadales bacterium | reverse complement strand
CGGAGACCGTTAATATCCTGCTTGATTCCCTGCGCTTTTTAAGCAAGGATGCCTCAAAGTTTATGCCTGGGTGATTTTGGAAAACCACTGTCACTTCGTTCTGCAAAGCACGGCCCTGGATCATGACATTGCAAGACTCAAGTCATGGACTGCGAAAAATCTGCTTCGCTATCTCGCTGAAAATAATGCCAAACAGATTCTGGATCAATGGGCCTTTTACAAAAAAGCCTATAAAAATGATCGTGCCTATCAATTCTGGCAGGAAGGCGTGCACCCTGAGCTGATTCAAGGTGAAGGTATGATGCGGCAAAAAATTGAATATAGTCACCAGAACCCGGTCAAGCGTGGGAACGAGTAAAAGCCCCAGCAGGTTCGCTGCCAGGGTTTTGCTATTAAATAACAACGTCTTTCGCGGCTTGCCGCGGCCTTAGAGCAGAAGCGGCTTTATTGTCAGAGTGTCAGGCGCCGCTGTCCGGGGAGTCTGGCACTATCGGTGGGGCCTGCTGGCTCTGGTCGATCAGTCCGCTGCTGGCCATTGCTGCGTGCGTGCAACACACGCAGGATTTGCAGTTGATCCAGAGCGTAGTCCTGCCGATAAATGACGATGAACGGTAGTCCGTCGATCACTAACTCTCGTGATCCTTTCAGTCGACCAAGCCGACCAGCACCGGGGTGCTCCGGCAAAATCAGGTGCGTGGTATCGACTATTTCCATGACAACATCGATAGCCACGCTGGGGCTGTTTTCCTGAGCGATGTGAGCTGCTATTTTATCAAGATCGGTATCTGCCAGGTCAGTCCATTTGAGCTGCACGCTTAGCCTCCCATTTGGCCTTCACGTCAGCATGGTCCACTAGTTGGCCTTCATCCGCCGCTTTCACACCTTTTTCCACTTCGCGGATGAACCACTCTTCCCGATCCACATACTGTTTGATGGCTTCGGCCATCAGCCATGCACGAGGTCGATCCATGGCTTCAGCCATCTGACCCACTCGCTTCAAGGTTTCATCGTCAAGTCTGACTGAGGTGGCTTTTAAAGACATAGCGGTTCTCCGAGGTTCTCTAAGAACCCAGAGTATAAACCTACTATCAGGATTCGTCACCCTTGTTTTCAACAGCTAATGTTATTTACCCCACAATCATCGCACAATCCGGCACTTTTCAGCCAAATTATCGCCGTACCCTGGCGCATGGATATAACGTTAAATTGGCAAACCCAAATCCTGCCGTAAAATCCGACCTTTTAAACTTAGGTCGGATTTTATGCAAACATGCTTTTCTACCCTTCAATCCCTGGAAACCTTCACTCAGTCATTGACCGATCAAGAAGTCTGCGCTTTTTGTGCTCAGTCCGACCAATGGGATCACTTTGAACATACCGCCCAGTTCCCGCATCATAATCCCTGTAGTAATTATTATGCAAACCACTCTCCTGATCATAATACTGCCCCGGAAAACGCAGATTAAGCGCTAATACCTGCCCATCGCCATCCACGTCTTCATTGGTAATGTCTTCACCAAAGGCGGTGGACTGCCATTGCCAGAGGGTTTGGCCGGTTTGAGTGCCGCTGCTGTTGTAAGTGATTTCACTGAGCAGCTGACCGGCGCCGTTGTAAAAGTAGGCCTTGGTGTCGGTACTGCGTTGTTTAATAACCCGTTCGCCCAGGGCGTTGTAGGTGTACTCGGCCTGCACGGTGCCGTTGAGTTTAAACTGGCTCATGCGGTTGCGGGCGTTGTAGGTCCAGCTTTTGGTGCCGTCTTGCAGAGTATTGCCGTTGTTGTCGTAGGTAGGTTAGACTTACTCATGCAAGACTCAGCTCTCCGTCAGGCTTTCGGCGCTCGCGTTAAGCAGCTAAGGAAGGAACATGGTTGGTCACAGAAGCAGCTTGCCGGGCAACTGAATATCCGTTTTCAGTTGCTCAACAAGTACGAGGGTGGTCAGCATATTCCACCGCCTGAGACCCTGATTAAGCTCGCGAATACCCTAGGTACGACCGTGGGTTACCTGTTAACGGGTAACCCACAACAAGAACTTCCCAACGTGGATGAGTCCCTGTTCCGACGCTTTCAGGTGCTGGAACGCTTTAACGACGAGGACAAACAGAGCGTTATCAGGCTGATCGATGCCATGATTGCCAAACAACGTATGACTTCGGCACTGACACCAGTGGATGCACCGCAATGACAGCACCACTATTTGATACAGTCTGGGATGACATCAAGGCGCAAAGCAACGTGCTCAAGCATGGCGTGACGTTTGCCCAGGCCGCCACGGTCATGTTTGACCCACTGGCACTGACCGTGTTCGATGCAGCCCATAGCGAGACGGAAGAACGCTGGTTTACCCTGGGCCAGACCAGTGAAGGCCGGTTATTGGCGGTGGCCCATACGTATCAGATGCTGGACGCCGATACGGCAAGAATCCGCCTGATCTCGGCACGCGACGCCACGCGCCGGGAACGGCAGCAATACGAGAACGAACCTCGATAAGGTGAAAGTTATGAACCCGACACAACACGACGACGATATGCCCAAGGAGATTGATTTTTCCAAAGGCACGCGCGGCAAGTTCTACCGCAAAGACGCACAACTGCAACTGCCCATCCACCTGGAAGCCAGTGTGCAAAATACCCTCGCCGCGCTGGCCAATGCCAAGGGCGTCGATCTCTCGGTATTTGTGAATGAGTTGCTGAAGAAGGATATTGAGCTGATTCAAATGAGCCGCTAAAAAGCGGCCAAGAAGTAAAAGCCCAGCACTTGGCTGGGCTCCTTGTTATGAGCGCCTAATGTTCAACTTCCTATTCCATATTGATTTAATCCATGTGAACAATTTAGGAAGCCAGACAAACCATTGAAAGAAGCCAGTTGCTGTCATCACTAGCCAAGCCAACAGAACATTTCCATACTGTGCGACTGTCAGAGGTATTTCAATGCCAACCTCCGGTAACACAGCGAATATAGCACCAACCAATAGCCCCGCCATATAACCTAATGGGAAGGTTAGGATCAACATTTCCAAATAAAAAAGCTCTGTCCTTTCAGCGTCAGCTCCTGCTGGAATATTTAACAAATGGACGACAAGCACGTAACCGCATAGTAAAAGCCAGACAGCAAGGAGCAAACGGTAATAGAGTTCCCGATTATTCGTGATCATCATTGCGAACACTGCTGCCTACAGGTGTCGTTACTACGTCTTGGGAATATTCTTGACAATCGGTTCCTAACGGCCCTATCGCATAGGCAAGCGGTTATTTTGTTCAAACCGTTATGGCCGCACCGGTTGCGGTCGAACTTTTCAACTTTATGTCGCTACCGAAATCCCGTCATTCCGCTACGGTGCGGCTTCGTTGTTTGTTTTTATCACGGCGCTGCTGGCCAATTTGAAAATCAGTGAAGCCTATGAGCAAGCCACCGTGTTAGGCGACAATTAACCTGTCCGGTCAGACTGAACCGCGCAACGCTTGGCGATGGCTTCCAGTTCTTTCTTGTTCATAGTGCCTATCCTCCCCTGATACTAGGGTTAATGATAGGCAGTTACACAGATTTAGTTACAGCTTCGACCACAAGCTGGGCTTTTTATCATCATGGAACGGGCAATGCCCCAGAGAATCATTATGGATATAACATACCCATAGTGCTACCATAGGTCAACGCAAAACCCTTCCTTGATCAACCCCAAACCCTATAACAGACTAAGGGAGGTTTATTACTCATGTGACCTACATGACGACTTTCCAGGGAGTCCTTATGACCTTAGGTGAGCGCATTAAGCGACTTCGACAGGAACGCAACTGGTTCCAGGCACAACTGGCCCAGCGTTTGAGTGTCCATCAGAAGCAGGTGTCCGGTTATGAGCGCAATGTGCACGTCCCGTCCGTGGAAGTGCTGATCCGCTTGGCGGAACTGCTGGATGTCTCGTTGGACTACCTGGCGTTTGAGAACCGGGAAGACTCCCGCAACGCCAGCCAGATTGCCGACCGGGGTTTATTGAACAAGATGGAGGCCGTGGACAAACTACCGGAAGCGGACAAAGCTACTATTAAAGCCGTGCTGGATTCCTTTATCCTCAAGAGCCGCTTTCAACAGCTTGTCCATACCGACGAACCCAAGGTCGCTGCACGATAGGAGCCAACACCATGCAACAACAAACATTGAAGCAAGAAGCCCTGGAATCTCTCCAGCATCTGCCCGACAACGCCGACATCGACGAGATCATGTATCGCCTGTATATTGTCGATAAAATCCGTAAGAGCCGTGAAGCTATCAAACACGGCGACGTTATCAGCCATGAGGATTTGAAACGCGAGATCGAACAGTGGTAATTGTCTGGTCAACACCAGCCCGCCAGGATCTGCGCCTGATTTACCAGTACATTGCCCACGATTCCAAATGCTACGGCACCCGCGTGGTGCAGGACATTACCGAAAAAGTGGACATTCTTTACATCAGTGGGGGCCTCCCGCGTTAGGCGGTGGTATTACTGTTTGCAGTGACGATCCTGACGACGAGGGTTGTGATAAGAATGACCCCGACAGAAATAAAGGAGAAAAAGGCGGAACATACGGCAAGTTTGGGATAGGGGTAACTGTATGGGAAGATGGCAAAACCTGTATATCTATCGGTCCTCATGTAGGGTTACCTGGGCCAGTAATCAATGGCGGTGATGCAACAGTTCATAACTAGGAAAGATGATGGCTTTTATAATATGGGCGATTGCCTTTACAGTGGTAGGCCTTTTGATGGGAGGAACCTGGATGAAGGCTTATTCGAATTGTAAGCAAGATAAAAAGTGGATTTTAATGACCCCACTTTGGATATTTTTTGCGGATATTTATGAAGAAGATGGCGCATCTATAAGGAATTCAGCATTAGTTTATTCTGTTCTAGTAATAATAATGATGGGTATTTTTATTAGTGGAGCAGTGGCGTCTAGTTAGTTGAATTAGCGCTTAATCTGCGTTTTCCGGTGTAGATCACCACATGGAGACACCGCGCCTCGGCAGGATGGTACCGGAAATCGGCGAAGATGCAGTGCGGGAGATCGGCATGTATTCCTACCGCATTATGTATGAACTGATCGGCGAAACCATTTACATTCACGGCGTCGTTCACAATCGGCGGCATTTCCAGCCGGAAGATTTACAAAGACCATAAATACAAAGCTCAGCGCTTGGCTGAGCTTTGTTAAAATCCATGCGTTACATGGTGGGTTTTCGGTAGTGATTGGTGACCCCGGCGTCGGTAAAAGCGTTCTTCGGGAACACATTGAAAGCCTGGAAAAAGAACGGGATATAACGGTTGTTTCTTGCTCAAGAACCCTGCATACTTACTGGCAAATTTTAAACCAACTGGCCGACTCATTTAAAATTGACGTGCCAGAAAAAGCCTTGGAGAAAGCACTAATAGCGTGCGCGTACAACCACATCAAAGAGCGTAAAACCCTTTATATACTGATAGATGAGGCACATCTGCTCGACATGTATGTACTGAGAAAGCTACGATTATTGTTCGAGCGTTTCCCAAAAAAACACAACCTCGTGTTGTTTGGCCAGCGTGATTTATTGCATTACTTATCGCTCAATGTGAACCAGGATATTAAGAGCCGCATCACTTATTCTGCCCACATCAAACCGCTCAATGATGACGACATGGAAAGCTACATCGTTAAAGAATTAGAAGCGGTCAGAATGGGGA
>JBECKY010000110.1:0-7583 GCA_040235475.1 Pseudomonadales bacterium | reverse complement strand
TTTTTATGGGTTTTAGCAATATTTATCACCTGGTCGTATTCGTCTTGTTCAAATAGCTGCCTGGCTTGAACGGCCCAACCTCCGGTTTTTGCCGCATAAGCAACGTTGACAAAACCAGTGCTGAAAGTAATAAACAGCACTGCTAGAAGTACTTTTTTTAAATCTATATGGGGCATCTTTTTTTTCCTTATTAAATAAGCAATAAACTCACAAACAGGCTATTAATTAAACAGTTTTGCACCACCCAATTAACACCTAAGCTGTTCAATGTAAGATAAATTTAACGCAAGCCGGCAAAAAAAACGCTAAGTGCCTCTTTATTTTTTTAAAATGTGGGTTAGTTATTAAGGCAGATGTGAAATAAATTTATTTCTCACTCCAGATGGCTTTAGATTCCTCAGCCTCTTTTACTTTTCATAATATAAATGCATGATAATCTCTTCCTGTATACAGTGCGCTCAGCCGCAATATAAAGAGCCGATATAAAGGGTAATATTATGGATACAAAAATTTCAGCAAAGCCTGTACACCTTTCACTCACAGGGGTTTCCTGTGCCGCTTGTGTTAGCAAAATTGAAAAAGCGCTAAACGCCGTTCCTGGTGTTGACCGTGCCGAGGTTAATTTTGCCGACCGCAGCGCATTGGTAGAAGGCGAGCCGGATACTGAACAACTGATTACTGCGGTGAGCCAGGCTGGTTATGGTGCCGCTGTTATTGTAGATGAAGAACAGGCCGATAAAGAAAAGCAGGAGGCTGAATACCGTCACTATATTGATTTACTAAAAAAAATGGCGGCGGCTTTGGCCTTAGGCATCCCTTTAATGCTCTACGGCCTTTCTGGTGGCCCCATGCACGTGGATACCCTTAACGCCAGAATTGCCTGGTTTGTTATTGGCTTGCTCACTGCTGGCATCATGACATTTTCAGGTGCCCACTTTTACACCGGTGCTGTCAAATCTTTTAAGGCTCATTCAGCTAACATGGATACTTTAATTGCCCTAGGCACAGGCACTGCCTGGCTATTTTCAATGGCAGTGGTACTGGCCCCAAGCCTGGTTCCTGAATCATCCCGACACCTTTATTTTGAAGCCAGCGCCATGATCATTGGCCTGATTAACTTAGGCCTGGCCCTGGAAGTTCGCGCCCGAGGTAAAACCTCGGAAGCCATTAAACGCCTGATCGGCTTACAAGCACGTACTGCCCGCGTCATCAGAAACAATGAGGAGATGGATATTGCCATCAGCGACGTACTGCTCGACGATATTATCCGGGTACGGCCCGGTGAAAAAATCCCTGTCGATGGCAGGGTTATTGAGGGCAGTACCTTAATTGATGAGTCCATGCTCACCGGCGAACCGATGCCGGTTGAAAAAAAATCCGGTGATGAGGTTGTTGCCGGCACACTTAACAAAAGTGGCTCGATTCTTTTTCAAGCGGAAAAAGTAGGCAAGGACACGGTGTTAGCGCACATCATTAATATGGTACGCAAAGCGCAAAATTCAAAACCCTCCATAGGCCGCCTGGCTGACAAAATTTCTGCCATCTTCGTGCCTTCGGTGATGATCATTGCCGTTATCACTGCACTTATCTGGTATAACATCGGACCGGCACCGCAATTAGCCTACATGCTGGTTACCGCCACAACGGTACTCATCATTGCTTGCCCTTGCGCCCTCGGCTTAGCCACACCGATATCGGTGATGGTGGGCGTGGGCAAAGCTGCCGAGTATGGTATTTTAATTCGTAACGGCGAAGCCTTGCAGCAATCCAGTCAACTGACCTGCATGATACTCGACAAAACCGGCACCATAACTGCGGGCCAGCCCACGGTAAGTACGGTTCAAGCAATTGGAGATTTCACCAGCGACACTCTTTTACAATACGCCGCCAGCCTTGAATCCGGCTCTGAACACCCCTTGGCCGAGGCCATTGTCAACGCTGCTCGTGATAAAAATCTCCAACTGCTCAAAGTATCCAACTTTAAAGCTATTGCCGGTCATGGCGTATCCGCAGTAGTGGATAATAAAACCCTGTTATTTGGCAATCAAAAATTAATGCAGGACAATAATGTGGCTATTGCCGATCACGTTAAAATGGCTAACGACCTGGCAAAAGAGGCACAAACACCCATGTTTTTTGCTATCGACGGTAAATTTGCCGGCATTATTGCGGTTTCTGATCCCATCAAGGAAGATTCTATTGCTGCCATTCAACGCCTAAAAAAAATCGGTATAAGGATTGTTATGATCACCGGTGACAACAAGGAAACCGCCCGTGCCGTGGCTAAAAAAGTGGGCATTGACGAATTCTTTGCAGAAGTGCTGCCTGAACAAAAAAGTGAACATGTGGCCAACTTGCAGCGGCAGGGTGAAACTGTTGGCATGACCGGCGATGGCATCAACGACGCCCCGGCACTGGCCCTGGCCAATGTTGGCTTTGCCATTGGCACTGGCACCGACGTTGCCATAGAAAGCGCCGACATTACCTTAATGCGCGGATCGCTACACGGTATTGTTGACGCCATTGATATTTCCAAAGCTACAGTGCGTAATATCAAACAAAACCTTTTTGGCGCTTTTGCCTATAATGGCTTGGGCATACCTGTGGCAGCGGGCATTTTATTTCCATTTACCGGGATGCTGTTAAACCCTGTGATAGCTGGCGCAGCCATGGCCTTTTCATCGGTGACGGTTGTGAGCAATGCCAACCGTTTAAGATTTTTTAAATCATCCCTGAAAATAAGTGAGTGAGACATGGTTATACTGATCAACCTCTTGGGCCTGTTACTGATCGCATTTATAGTCTGGTGGTTCTGGATACCCAGGAAAACTTCCAGTATAGAAGTAGACAAAGATTTAATTGAGATTACCGTTGATAACGGCGTTTACACGCCCGCTCATTTGCAGCTAGAAGCCGGTAAGCCAGTGACCTTACGTTTTTTAAGAAAAGACAGCTCCCCCTGCGCTGCCCTGGTGGTTTTCGATGAGCTTGAACTTAGCGAAGAATTACCCATCGGCAAAACCAAAGATATAGTTCTTACATTGGATAAACCCGGTAAAATTCACTTTGCCTGCCAGATGAAAATGTACCGCGGTGATATTGCTGTCGTTTAGTACGCTATTGCTTTGTTTGTTTTTCACCCTAAGTCATTATTTTACAAGGACTGCGCATAAGTTTATTATTCTGCCTGGACTAAGGGGCCTTTGATTCTCATTGGCGCTAAATTTTATTTATTTATTTCTAAGGATATTTCACCATGGCAGAAAATACTCAGTCAAAAACTATCATTAAAGTGCTTATAGCTGTGCTGGTTTTATTCGCTGTTTATTGGCTTTTTTTCGATGAAGATAAGCCTGAAACAACGACAGAAGATCCTGCATTAATCTCAGGACCCGATAAGAAAGAGCCAGAATCCGAGCAAGCAGGCTCTGGCGATAAAACACCCGATCAAAGCAATGAGCAGGTCTCTGCGGAGACCCTTAAAAACCTTGACGTTAAAACTTTATTAACACTCAAAAGAATCATTAAAGATTCGACAGTGTTTATCGCCATTGACGAACAGGGCAACCGGACACTACTGGGTAAAGATCTGGAGAAAGGCGAACGCTGCATACCGGATGCCAATACCCAGAAGTCAGCGGACAAGACAAAACGGTGTGCGGCTTTTAATAAGGATTCGGAATTATTAAGTGTTGAAAACTCAAGCCTTATGATCAGTAAAGGTTCTTATATTTTTACTTATTTTGTAAACGGTGTCGTTTATCAGATTTGTTATGATGACCACTGGAATAGGATAGCCTGCCCCTAAGTTGTGATCCTTGCGCTCAGCTTTTTATAGGGCTGAGCGCTGCTTAATGCTGATATGTCCCAATAGCGTTCTTTCTGGCACATAAGTAATGGGCTTTGGACTAAAATCCTGAAAATTTGCATTTTGAAACCGAAATTTCTTTTTACCTGCATTTTTACTTCAAATTTATTGTCGGGTGGTTCTGGATACCCAGGAAAACTTCCAGTATAGAAGTAGAGAAATATTTAATTGAGATTACCGTCGATAGTGGCGTTTACACACCCGCTCATTTACAGCTAGAAGCTGGTGAGCCAGTGACCTTACGCTTTTTAAAAAAAGACAGCTCTTTCTGCGTTGCCCTGGTGGTTTTCGACGAGTTCGAACTTAGCGAAGAATTACGATCGGCAAAACCAAAGATATAGCTCTTACACTGATAAACCCGGTAAAATTCACTTTGCCTGCCAGATTAAAATGAACCGCAGTGATATTCAAGTCGTTTGATTTATTTTGCTTATTTTTCAAGCTGCGCTATAAGTTTACAAGGACTGTATATAGGTTTATTATTCCGCCTGGACTAAGAGACTTTTGATTCTCATTAGCACTAAACTTAATTTATTTCTCAATAAGGATATTTCACCATGGCAGAAAACACTCAGTCAAAGACGATGCTAAAAGTTATTATAGCTGTGTTGGTTTTATTTAATGGGCAAGCCTTTGCAGAGGTTCCTAAAGATCTTGATGTTGAAGCTTTATCAAAGTTCAAAACAGTCGTTAATGATTCAGCGGTGCTTATCTCCATTGACAAAAAGGGGAACCGGACACTGCTGGATCATAATCTGGAAAAAGGTGAACGTTGTGTAATTAATAGCAATAATTCATTGGATATGTTGAGGCAATGCACGGCTTTTAATAAGAGTTCGGAATTATTAACTATTGAAAATTCAACCCTTATGATCAGTAAAGGTTCTTATATTTTTACTTATTTTATAAACGGTGTCGCTCATCAGATTTGTTATGACGACAATTGGAATAGGATAACCTGCCCCTAAGTTGTGATCCTTGCGCTCAGCTTTTTATAGGGCTGAGCGCTGCTTAAACTAAAACCTTATGCTGATACGTCCCAATAAGGTTCTTTCTGGCACATAAGTAATGGGCTTTGGACTAAAGTCCTGAAAATTTGCATTTTGAAACCTAAATTTCTTTTTACCAGCATTTTTTACCTCCAATGCAATTAACGCTTGTTTCTGCCAAAACCAATACTTTGCTGACAAATCCATAATCCAAAAGTTCTCTTTTTCAACAATAACATCTGAACTGCTTGGCGGTCTAAAGTCTGCGTGTTGATTAATATAGCTGGGCTCAATAGCAAATGAAAAACCATTACGGTAATGATAATTAAAGCTGAGCGGTACTCTTTTTGTTTCAAGCTTTATCGGGCTGTTGACAAAACTCGCCTCTGTTTCATAATCTTGCTGCTCATCATAATAATTAACACTGAAAGACCCATTTTGTAAGGCCCAGTAGGCGTAAGCTGAAAATAGCTTATCACTAAGCTCCTGGTCACTTGCTGTTCCTGCCACAGGACGCTCTAAGTCCCGATCCATCAGCTCAATGCCCAAGGTAAAGTTCTCATTCACCTGGTGATCTATGGCAAGCGCCAGGTTGCTGCTGTCTGCGCCATCGGCATCATCCCTAATCTGATTCAAACCCACGACCTGTGTCGGCTCAAGGCTTTGCTCCAGAAGCAACGGCCCTTTAAGGTTTCTAAAGCCGGCAATACGGATACTGAGATCGTCCAGGGCTTGTAAATGGATGCCTAACTTGGGATTCCATTGGGAAAACTTTTCTTGCAGGGTCACTTCATCATTAAATTCTACATAAGCCATACCAAGGGCAAGGGCTGCCCGCTTATTCACGCTTATATTCCAATAAGCGTAAGCATTTTCATATTCCCGTTCACCCGTATTCAAGGTAATACTGGGCAAACTGGGAGGGCCAGGAAAGCCGGTTATTTCAATGACCTCCACTTCCTCCCGATCGATTCTAGCTTTCTTGAATCCAACAATCCCATTCATGTCATTTTGCTTAAAAATAAATTGCAATTCTGAGGCATCGGCTCTTTCTTTCATTTCAAAAAGCGAATCTTGCATGACATCAAAAAAAGGCGTGGATAACACCAGGGTTTCAAAACTGGATACCAAATTATTTTCGATATAATCAAACACCCCCAGAAAAACAAAGCTTGAGCTTGGGGTGTAATGAAAACCAAACCTTGCATTTTCGGTTTCGCGTTGCAAACGCTCAGTTTCTGAAAATACACCTGCTAAAAATCTTTGCGTTAAATCTCCCCGGTCTTCTTTACGGGAGCGGCCTTCAACCATGAGCTTTAAGGAATCCGATAATTGCCCCTGAACAAATACCGTGCTGATATCGTATTCAAGATCGTTATTTTCCCGGTAACCATCGGTGTGGTAATTATAGTCCTCCAAGGCAAAGGAAACCGGGCCGAATAAACCAGAAAGCACCGTATCCGTGGCATTGGTTTGATTGGAGCCGGTTAGGCCGGAGGTTTGCAGGTGGAAATCGTTACGGTTAAATAAGCTGTTAAATTCATTAACGCCCAACTTGCCAGGGCCCGCGCCGTCTATAGTCAACAAGTCCTGTTCAGCCAACACCGAACGAAGGGGTGTTGCTGTGAGCGGTTGCAACAACTGGGCTTGCAGCACTTCACTGCTACGGGCAATATCCGCCCTTGAATCATTAATCAGTGACTCTGCCAGTAAGCGATGGCCTCCGTGTTCATCGGGGGCCATGGCCAAACTTGTTGCCGCACGTCTTTTCGCCAGTTCATCAAAACCCAGGTCGAGATAAATATCCGCCTGGCTGGTTTGCCGTGCCGCTTCATCGGCATCCAATAAAAGTCTTGATCGGTACACCGCCCGCTTGCCGTTCCGTTCTATGGATTCAGTCATGGCTTGCAGGGCCTGATAAGGCTGATTCTCGCTCTGCAATAAAACCGCCTGGTAAAACCAGGGGGTGGGATCATCGGGATCAAGCTGTCTAGCCAAAGCAAATTGGGCACCTGCTACTGCGTTACGATTTTCTTCAAAATAAGCCTTACCCAGATAACTGCGAAACAAGCTGTTGCCCGGGTTTAAGGCTACTGCCAACTCCAGGCTTTCACGACCCTGTTTGAGCCGACCGCGCCGTATATCAGCAAGCCCCAGCGCAAATCTGGCGAGGGGATCGGCAGGATCCAGCTCAAGAGCCTGGGTAAAGTACTTGAAGGCTGTATCCGGCTGATGACGTTTTAAAGCTAGAAAGCTCTTGATACTGTAAGCCCGACTGAACGAAGGGTTAAGCGCCAATGCTTTTTTTGCTGCACTCGCCGCCTGCCTGGTTTTGCCCAGGCTTAACGCCAGTTCAGCCACCCGCGCCCAGGCCAGGCTTTCTGTTTCAGCCAGATCAGCAGCTTTAACGGCTGATGCAAAAGCCTTGTCTAACTGAAAAGCGGATTGCTGGGCATAAGAAAGCGCCAAATTAACCGCTGCGTTGTTAGGCAGTTTCTCTTGCAAGATCAAGGCATTTTTCAAGGCCTTTTTGCTATCGCCTTTAACAAGGGTCACCAGCACTTGCAAACTTAAACTCAGGGGGTGATTGGCGTTAACAGCCAAAGCTTCTGCCATATTTTTTTCAGCAAGACCGACTTGCCCGTGATGCAGTGCAATTGCAGACTTAAGCGCCAGGTAATCCGGGTTCGTCAATGCATCCGGCATGGCCGCAATCAGTTCCAGAC
>JBECKY010000101.1:0-30412 GCA_040235475.1 Pseudomonadales bacterium | reverse complement strand
TAATCATGCAAAGACGATCTGTTATTATCATTAACAAGCTGGGCTTACATGCCAGGGCTGCCTCAAAACTGGTGGCAACAGCCTCATCGTTTGAAAGTAAAGTGCTGATCAGCAGAGACGAGAAGTTGATTGATGGCAAAAGCATCATGGCGGTTTTAATGCTGGCCGCAACAAAAGGCACTGAACTCGAGATTATCACCGATGGCCATGACGAGGAAGAGGCCGTTCAGGCTTTGATCAACCTGATCAATAACCGCTTCGACGAAGAAGGATAACGAACCCCCTCTACCCCCTTTCTTAAACCTTAAATCCCTGCCTTAAATAAAGTACACTCTTCTTGCAACCCAAATTATTTTTTTTGGAATTCCAAATGTCGCAGACCCCCAGAGATACCCATACCCATACCCATACCCAATCTCACCTCCATAAGCTAAATAAAGCTCTGGAAACGGGTACATTTGTTCACGCCCGGCAAATGTTAAACGGTATGCCAGCGGCTGAAATTGCCCATTTATTGGAGTCATCTCCAACCCGCGAACGCGATATCTTATGGAACCTCATTGACCAGGACATTGAAGGCGAAGTCTTACAATATTTGGGTGAGGAAATCAGAACCTCCATTTTAAAAAAAATGGACACAGAAGAGCTGATTTCCGTAGTCAGCGACCTTGAAGCTGATGACCTTGCCGACCTACTGCAACAATTACCCAACACCATAACCCAACAGGTATTGCAATCGCTGGATACTCAGCATCGCCTGCGGGTTGAAGCCGTTTTTGATTTCCCGGAAGACAGTGCTGGCGGCTTAATGAATACCGACACTATCACTGTCAGACCCAATATCACCCTGGATGTCGTACTGCGTTATCTGCGGCGACTGAAACAAGTACCAGAAATAACAGATAACATCTGGGTGATTAATAGTCGGGATGAATTTATTGGTCTGCTGCCACTAACAAAGTTATTAATAACCGACCCCGCCAACACTGTCAGAGAAACCATGCTCACCGAGATTAATGCCATTCCCGCAACCATGCCGGCACGTGACGTTGCCCGGCTATTCGAACGCCACGACTGGGTGTCAGCACCGGTTGTTGACAAGAGCAACAGGTTAATTGGCCGTATTACCATTGACGATGTTGTCGACGTTATTCGTGATGATGCAGATCACTCGCTAATGAGTATGGCGGGTCTAAATGAAGATGAAGATATTTTTGCACCGGTGATTAAAACCAGCCGTCGTCGCGCAGTTTGGTTGGGAGTTAACACTTTAACGGTCTTTACTGCTGCCGGGGTGATGGGCCTTTTTGCCGACACCATTGAGAAAGTTGTGGCCTTGGCTATACTCAGCCCTATTGTGGCCAGCATGGGGGGGATTGCCGGTAGCCAAACCCTGACGCTGGTTATCCGCGGCATGGCCCTTGGCCATGTAGGCTTTGCCAATGCCAAAGCATTATTCAGCAGAGAGTTAGCCGTAGGCATTATCAACGGTATTCTTTGGGCATTAATAATCGGCACGATTGCATCAATATGGTGGGGTACTCAATCAATAGGTATTATCCTTGGTATGGCCATCGCCATTAATTTAATTGCCGGGGCCATTGCCGGGGCCTTATTACCGATGCTGTTAAAACGAATGAACATAGACCCCGCCTTGGCCGGTGGCGTCATATTAACCACTATTACTGACGTGGTGGGTTTTGTGTCTTTTCTAGGTCTGGCTACGCTGGTTTATCGTTAATCCTGGAAACCAGCTACAAACCACCTGGATATATTCGTTCAACTCATCAGGACTCCCTGGACTAAAGTGTTATGAAGCAGCCTGAAAAAAACGCCGAAACGTCAGATTTACTGCCCAGCAAATCTGAAATCAAACGGGAAGCCCATAAACTGCAAGAGCTAGGCAAAAACATCTTCGCATTGTCTAATAAACAACGGGCCCAACTGCCGCTAACAGCAGAATTAGTCAATGCCTTTGAAGAAGCCAAACGCATTTCCAGCAAAGAAGCGTTACGGAGGCATTTTCAATACATCGGCAAACTGATCAGAAACACCGATATTGCCGCCCTTGAAAATGCCCTGGGTAAACTCGGCGCAGCGCCCAAAGATAAATCCCGCAAAATTTTAACGCTTGAAACTCTGGCCCAAAAACTGATAGAAGAAGACATAAACTTGTCTGAGGTTTTTATTGAGCAACACCCAGGCACCGACCGAAAAAAATTACGCCAGCTGATCCGCAATGCAAAAAAACAAGCAAAACCAGATGAAAAAACCAACTTAAAAGCTCATGCAGCGCATAAATTATTTGAATATTTAAAGCAGCAGGGTTTATAAGCTTGTTATTTTAAACCGTCGGTGATTATTAATCGGCATTTTTTTACGTATTGAATATAATTTTTCTAAATCAATCTCAGCACAAATAACACCTTCACCCTGATCACACTGGCTAATGATATCTCCCCACGGCGATACAATCATCGAATGACCATAGGTTTCTCTTCCAGAGCTGTGCTTTCCACCCTGATTCGCCGCAACAATGTAACTCTGGGTTTCAATCGCTCTTGCTCTCAACAATGTTTCCCAATGAGCTTGCCCGGTAAATTTGGTAAAAGCCGACGGCACGGCAATAACTTCTGCGGATTTTTTTACCAACGTAGTAAACAATTCCGGAAAGCGTAAATCATAGCAAACAGTCAGACCCAACCTGCCCACCGGCGTATCAGCAACCAGGCTGCTGTCTCCCGATTCAAAATAATCAGATTCCTTATAATGACCCTGTTGATCATCAACCTCGACATCAAAAAGATGCAGTTTGTTATAACGCCCGACACATTCGCCTGCAGCATTAAACAATAGGCTCGCGGCTTGTCTTTTTTTATGGTTTGAATCCGCTGATTTTTTTCGTCCTGTATTTTCCCAACCTTTGGGTAAAGGGATGGTGCCTGCCAGAATCCAGAGTTTATGCTCCTGGGCTTTTTGCGCTATAAAATTGCAAATATATTCAACGTTAATATCAGGCCCGCAGAGAAAATTGGCATAATGAGCGGCTGAAAACAGGGCAAAATTTTCCGGCAACACAATCAGCGAAGCGCCTTTGTCGACGGCTTTTTTGATGAGCACATCAGCGGCGTGAAGATTGGCATCAACATCATCACCACTGACCATTTGTATTGCGGCTATTTTATTCATAAATTGGGTTATTTAATTAATTCTGATAATTCATCTGAGCGATCCAGGATTGGCCAGAACCTGCCCCGCGAAGCGTATCAGGTGGAGCCTGCGTTTTGCACCTGGTATCTGAGAATTTTTAACACTCAATTTTTTTACGCTCAGACTTATAGGCTCCCTAATCTTACCGCCTTGCCTTTAACTGAACTTTTGGATCATCGATCGTATTACTGATTTTATATTCCAGTCTAAATGCCTTATCCAGTTTATCGCCAAATAGTTTGTCGGCCACAAACCAGCCACCACCCGCTAATGGCCCGGCAACAACTGTAATCACAGGAATCAGGTTGTCACTGAAGGGCAAACTAACCTCAAGATCAGCGTCTATGCCACGACTGATATAATTTATCGCCCCTTTGGCTTCAATAAAAGTAGAAGGTCCCGTTATTTCAAAATCACGGAAGGTTAAATTGCCATCTTTAATAGCTAGCGAACCTTTAATGCGATCATAACTCAAACCACTTTTGAAAAGATCAGTAAAATTCAAGCGCAAACGCCGCCCTAAATTTGAAAAATTCAGTATCCCCAAGACCCTAACTGCTGATGCGGCACCTTCAACCTCAAGAAATCGGCCGTCTTTAATCTTCAGCTGCGCATTTCCTCTTAAGTAATCGGTATCAAAATCCAAAGGACTATGCGGCCAGGAAAGATTGTAAGACATATACCCACTGCTACTTTCTATGGTGGCCGGGTAACCCCAGACTTTCATTAAATCGCCAACATTTCCGGTACTCATGTCTCCAGTCAGCGTGGTTTTTGAATAGGGTTTTCCATCAACCCACTTCCCCTGCCCCCTTAACAACAAGTCACCCATTTGTACCTCTAAGCTTTCAATTCGATAAATCTGGCCTTGCGGGTAACCGACAAATTTCCAGGAGCCAAAGGATTTCTCACCCAGCTTAAAATCCATAATCCTGGCCTTCACTGCGGGGAAGGTCGCCGGAGCGTCTTCAATCACAGGCTCATAGTCTGCAATATTCACCACCGAAGCTGCTGGAGAAGCAGGCCAGTGAAGATAGTCCAAATTAATGTCCAGCGCTTCATCTGCATCGGGGATTTTAATATCTCCCGCTAAAACTTTACTCTTTGCATTAACCACCCATGCAGGGCCTTCTCGACTTATTTTTGCAAAAACACTCTGCAGTTCCAGACCAAAACCATTAAAATAGTCTGTTTGCAGCTCTATCAATCCAATTGATTCAAGAAAATCATCAAGCCCATCTTGCTTACCTTGGTTTTGTGGATTTTTTTGTGCTTGAGCAGTGCCATTCTCACGCTCGTCCTGAAGCTGATATTCAGTTTCCAGGGCCGCAAAAAACTGCTCCCATTCAGGCCAGCTTATCCTCTCAATAAAACCCCTGGCATAAAGCCTGTTATCGTCGGGCAAAGATGCCAGTTTATTGCCGATGACCAGGTCGCCTTTAACCAGATCATCATTGCTGAACATCAGCATGCTGTTAAACACATGCTGCCTGCCAAAAAACAGATAGGTATTTTCACCTTGCCACTTCATATTAAATAATAACGGCGACACTTTTTCTGCTGATTTGTAAAAAACTGATGGCATTTTGATTTCAATGCCCGTCAAATTCGAAGAAACACGCAACTCAGTAAAGCTTTCTTGCCCGGCTTTACTAAGCACTTTTATCTCGGCTTTATAGGCTGTCTCCCCCTTTAAAAATGCCAGCATGGGTTGCTTTGACCATTGATACAGGGTGTTAGCCTCTACCTTTGAATCGAGTAAGGCCTTGAATACCACATCACCTTTCGGATCTGCTGGCATCATGTTTATACTCGCTTTATTTCCAAACACGCTGGCCTCAAGAGAAGAGCAAGTAAGCCCAGATTGAGTTGAATAATTCAATGCGCCATTGATATCTGAAAATGCCAAATCATAGTTTGACATATTTATTTCACTATCTTTTAGAATCACTTTCAGGTTGACTTGGGAATTGTCGGTAGCCGCATCATCCAAAGGCACAAGCAAATCCAGCTCAGCTTCAAGCTTGCCTTTACCTGACCAGTCATCGGCCAGATGATTCAAGGTTTTCTGCAAAACTGAATCTTGCAGAATTTTTATACCATCAGCAGTATTACCGGCGATGTCCGCAGAAAGATTTAATTGCCAAAATGAATTTTTCTTATCAGGACCAACGTGACCAATAATATTACTCGCCTCCGCTTGAAAAATTTTACCGCTACTTACTTCAAAATCGACAATGCCATTATCTATAAAAACACTGCCAGTGCTTTGCTTTATCGCGGGCCACTGGCCAGGAAAATAATCAATACCCACCGACTCTAAAAAAACCTGGCTTTGAAAGGTATGATTGTATGGTGTAACAAAATCTTTACCAATTACGCCATGGTATACAATAGATCCCCGCGTCCCGCCAGACACAAGGCTTTTATCCAACCAGGTCAATACACCTGAAGGTAAATCGGGGGGTAAATAAGCGCTGATTTTTTCTGCGCGGCCATGATCAACATCGGCCACTAAAGCTAATTGCGAATAATTTTTATCGTCTGGAATATATAATGAAAATAAAGCACTGCCTTTAACATCGCTATTTTCCACGGCCAGTATTCCGCTTTCTACCAAAACATCAGGCTGTTTGTTTTTTTTCTTCGTGATTTTCCATTTAAGGGGTCCTGCGATCTCAACGCCCGTAATTGGCTGTCGCAAATGCTCGGTTGATTGTATTTTTGTATTGCGACTGTTTAATTGTAAGTGCCCGCTGAGATTACTCATGGATAAAAGAACACTAAGATCACTAACGCCGGGAATACCACGCCACTCACTAAGGCTCATGTTTTCAAGTTCCGCATTCAACAGGTACTTTCTCTGTCTTAAGCTGTTATAGTCAAAACTTAGCGATTTAAACTTTCCTTTAGGTTGCAAAGCTTTAACAGTTTGATTTTGTTCAGGTGATAAACTATTGGAGGCCCGAAGAAACTCGACCATTGGCGCCAAATCAATTTCGCTGGCATTGATCACAAGCTTTAGAGGATCAATCTCTGATTCAAAATCAATATCTATAAAAAAATCACTCTTCGCCCATGAAAAGCCAGCCCATTGGAATTCTAAATCAGCAATGGCAAATTTCAGTCCGCGCGTAAAGGATTGCAGCTTTAAAGGCTCTACCGAATAAAATGCGGACAGATGCTGAATCGGAGGCATATTTTCCTGCTTGCCGGCTTGCTCTGCGGCTAATAAACCTACCTCATCAGCATTTATTTTACCAACCACATTGTTTAAATAACCTTTCGACCATGTGGCCCATAGCTCAGTATCAAGCAAGAGCCCATTTAATGAGACTCCCTTTATATTGGCTTTTTGTTGAATATCTTCAGGCAACCAGGAGAAAACATTACCTTTGTATAAATGCCCATAAAACTCTATTTCAGTATCTCTTGCCAAAGGTAAACCCTTTGCAGCAATAGAAAACTTGAACAGCTGCCGTTCAGCCCCCAATTGAACTTTACCTGATAGCTTGTGATTACCGGCAATATTATTTAATTGCGCATTAATATGAGATATTACGCGATCAGGTTTATCTGGCTGCCGGTACGTCACGGTAGAATCCAGCAGTAAAATTTTCCGCTGCGCGAGAATCACCTTGGCCAGGCTTTTGTTTTTTAATATATTTTCTTTTTTTCTTTCAATTTCGTGCTGACTTGCTGCCAGGTTTTGATCACCATTACCATCGTCAGGATCAAGCTGATTAAAAAAATCATTTTCGATAACAGCTGAAAACCCATTGATTACCACGCTTCTCAGCCGAAGCCCTCTAACGAGAAGGCTCGATAACACATCAATTTCCAACGTAATTTTTCTTGCAGAAAAAGCTGTCTGCTCAGTAGATGGCTGAATAAAGCTCACCTTGCTTAATTCAATAACCGGCGTAAAGATAGTCCACCGGCCACGAATATCGTCAATTTGAACATCCATACCACTGCGGTCTTTTAACATTTCCTCTACTGCCGCTCTGTATTCCGGCACCAGCACCATCAGTTGACGGCCAATCGCCGCATAAGTGGTAACAAAAACAATCACCAACGCGACGGCTATCCAGGTTTTATCAGCTAAAAAATCTGTGGTTTTAAAAAACATGCTTATGCTATTAAAGATAAAAGGCAAACAAAAAACATAACAATATTGTGTAATAAATCAGTGCCCGCCATAACTAGACAAACACAACATCAAATTGTTCTTGTGAATACAATGATTCTACTTGGAATTTGATAATTCTTTGGAGAAGCTCTTCCAAATCCGCCACGTTGGATGACTCTTCATCCAACAAGCGATCAATAACTGACTGAGAAGCAATAACCATAATCTTTTCAGCTTCATAGGCCTTGGCGGCGCGCATTATTTCCCTGAATATTTCATAACATACCGTTTCAGCGGTTTTAATTGATCCCCGTCCCTGGCAGTAAGGACAAGTTTCAGTGAGAATTCTTTCCAGACTCTCGGTGGTACGCTTACGGGACATTTCAACCAGCCCAAGCGCCGATACATCGGTAATGCTGGTTTTTACATGATCCCGTGCCAACCTTTTTGCAAAGGCACGTAAAACCTGCCGCTTGTGCTCAGGGTCATCCATATCAATAAAGTCGATAATGATAATACCACCTAAGTTTCGTAAGCGTATTTGTCTGGCGATAGCATGAGCCGCCTCCAGATTGGTTTTAAAAATAGTTTCTTCGAGATTACGATGCCCAACATATGCGCCGGTATTAACATCAACGGTTGTCATCGCCTCTGTCTGATCAAAAATCAGATATCCACCTGACTTTAAACCAACTTTTCTGTCCAGCGCCTTTTGAATTTCTTCTTCGACGCTGTATAAATCAAAAATATGCCTTTCATCACTGTAAAGATGGATTCTTGATTTTATTGCAGGCACGAATTGCTCAACAAACGTCACTGCTTGCTTGAAAGACTCCTGGCAATCAATTTGGATTTTGCCGACATCCACTTCCGCCAAGTCTCTAACCATGCGCATCAACAATGGCAGGCTTTCATAGATAACGGCAATTTTTTGCTCGTTACATACCCTGGACTCCACCAGATCCCATAGCTTTGTTACAAACTCCATGTCCTTTTTTATTTCCGCTTCCGGAACACCATCGGCGGCCGTTCGCAAGATGAACCCACCGCTAAGGGTTTGCTTATCTTGTTGAACCTGTTTAACAATATTTCTCAGCCTTTCCCGTTCTTTTTCATCGTCGATACGTTGGGAAACGCCGATATGCTGGCTACCTGGCATATACACCAGATAGCGCGATGGTAGCGATATATGAGTGGTTAAACGTGCGCCTTTAGAGCCGATCATGTCTTTAACCACCTGAACAATGATTTCCTGACCTTCTCTTATCAGATCCTTGATATCATCAGAAACACTGCCTGCCTCACTCTCCTGCAAGGGGAAGATTTCCTTGGCATGGAGAAATGCTGCTTTATCCAAACCAATATCAACAAATGCTGACTGCATTCCCGGTAAGACCCTAAGAACTTTTCCCCGATAAATATTGCCAACCAAACCCTGCCTGGCCTCTCTTTCAATATAAACTTCCTGTAGCACACCATTTTCTACAACAGCAACCCGGGTTTCTGAAGGTGACACATTGATTAATATTTCCTGCTTCATGGCAACTATTCGTCCTTACTTACCAGCACATTTACCGAATGATCAGGCCAAAAGGGTAATTTAAAATGTTTCAGCAGCTCAGCTGTCTCCATTAAAGGTAAACCAACAACTCCGCTGTAACTGCCGGTAATAGATTCCACAAAAATGGCGCCCTTGCCTTGAATACCATAAGCACCTGCTTTATCCTGAGGCTCGCCGGTGCCCCAATAAGCTTCGCATTCAGCTTTAGCCAAGCGCCTGAATGTCACCCGGGTTTTGCTGGTACGCAGGCAGGCTTCATCATCCCCAACCAAAGCTACCGATGTTATCACCTCATGGGTTCTGTCAGATAAAAGCCCAAGCATCTGCAAGGCATGAGCTTTATCAACGGGTTTACCCAGTATTTTACCGTCAATAACCACAGAGGTATCCGCGCCCATCACTACACAACCGGCCAAAGACAGGTTATTTTTACCGGCCCTGGCCTTTTTAAGTGCCATACGCTCAACGTAACTTTCTGGTTTTTCACCCAGGCAAGTTGATTCATCAACATCGATGGTTAAGAGCTGGAAATCAACGCCCAGCTGCTGCAACAGGGCCTGTCTTCTTGGTGACGAAGAAGCCAAATATAAGCCTCGGCTTTGTGCTTTCATTGATAGTAACCAATATCTGTATTTTCTGAATCAGGAAATCGCAAAACGATAACGCAAGGCGTTAAGGATAAAAGAAAAAAAAGGCCAGGCGAACGCACTAACCAGGCAGGGCAGCCAATACAGCAGAGAGCTTGGCACAGTCCCCACAGCTGCCTGTACAATGCGAACCACCAGCAATTGCATACCAATCAAGAGGAAAACAATAAACGACTGCTGCCATAGAGGGTAAACCCTTACCCGGCGATGCAATACCAAACTCAAATAGGCTACCAGTGCCAAGGCTAAAGCATGCTCCCCCAACACCGTACCCAGCAAAATATCCAGTCCCAATCCCAATATCCAGCCAGTTAAAATACCTACTCGCGATGGTAACACTATGGTCCAGTATATAAGTGACATAGTGACCCATTCAGGCCATGCCCATTGCGCCCATTCAGGCAGAGGCAAAATCATCAGCACATACATCAAGACAAATGTAAATAATATAACGCCCGTGCCACGTCTCATTACAAACTTCCTTCAGCCAGAGGTTTTACCGGCAGAGTCTCTTGAGCCATCGCGGCATGCCATACCTTCACTCATCTTATACGACCGGTTTTTTTCTTATCATCCTCATCATCCAAAGCCATTTGGACAGCCTCTGATCCATTCTGGTTTTCCAGAGCAGGTGCTTGCAGCTGCTGTTGAGGTTGCTCTTTAAATACCAGCAGAACGTTACGACTTCGATCCAGTTGCGCACTGGGCTTTGCTTCTACAATCGCAAAGGCCTTCCCGGGATCATGATCAACCCGTGTGACCACACCAACCGGATACCCTTCTGGAAAACGTTGCCCAAGTCCCGAGCTTACCAGAGTATCACCGACCACAATATCTGCGCTATCAGGCACATGGGACAACAACAGTCGATCAAGTTGACCACTGCCAACGGCAATGGCTCTTACGCCGTTGCGAGTAACTTGCACCGGCAAAGCATGATTCGAATCGGTGACTAATATTGCCCGACTTGATAGCGCTCCCACCTCAATGATTTGCCCCATTAACCCTGAAGCATCAAGTACTGGCAGGTTAATGTAAATACCA
Source organism: Pseudomonadales bacterium (assembly GCA_040235475.1). Lineage (GTDB taxonomy): Bacteria > Pseudomonadota > Gammaproteobacteria > Pseudomonadales > UBA3067 > JBECKY01. The sequence goes on along the minus strand of JBECKY010000101.1, from coordinate 19,818 downwards.
TCATTCTTACCTTTATTGATAATGATTTCGTGGCGAGCCGGGTCTTGATCAACACCAATGATTTCACCTACGGTGACGCTTTCTTCAAGCAAATCTGATGAATTCAGCAATTCCCTTAGCCGAATATTTTCTGCCGACAAAGAAATTAATTTTTGCACCCGCCTTTTTAATAATAAAGCCTGGGCTTGCAATTGTGCATTCTCCTCCATTAAATCAGCACGGCTGCGACCTTGAGTATCCAACCATTCAGACATTTGGTGGGGTATATTGGCCAGGTGCTGAACTGGTGCCGTGAAATAAGACACGTAATAACGCACCGAACTGAAGTACTCGGTTTTGTGATCCGAAAAAATAATCGCCAAAGAAATCGTTATAATCACGATTAACTTCAATAAACTCGGCGTATTACGCGCAAATAAACTGTCTATAACAAACTCCTGGTTTTTCTTAGGGGTCCGCCTAATTCGCTTATCACCTCTTCAGAGCTTCCCTAAGCTTTTAACGTAACAAGCCGACTCTCAAAGTCGGCTTGTAAGAACGGCTAGGGAACCTTTGACTAAGTCTGGGCGAAACAGGTTGCGATTCAGAATATCAGGCTCAAGGCGCAAATTGCACGCAACACCCAATATGCTTCGCGGAGCAGGCTCTAGCCAGCTATTGCGAAAATTTGTACCAATAGCAGGCGCCTTTAGGCGACGAAAAGCTGGACATTCTAAACGCAAAATGCGAGTCCATGGCTTGTTCAGAAGTTTCCTGGCTATCTCTGTTTTTTCCTTTACAAGCTATTCAGCCGACAATAAATCGAAGCCCCTGCGATCCATAATTTCCAATGCCTTACCACCACCACGGGCTACACAGGTGAGAGGATCTTCAGCAACCAGTACCGGCAGTCCGGTTTCTTCACTGAGCAAACGATCAATTCCACTCATTAAGGCTCCGCCACCGGTCAACACCAAACCTCGTTCAGCAATATCAGAAGCCAACTCAGGAGGCGACTGCTCAAGCGCGCTTTTAACCGCGCTCACAATCTGGGTCAAAGGTTCTTGCAAGGCTTCAAGAATTTCGGCGCTGTTTAACACAAAACTTCTGGGCACCCCTTCAGCCAGGTTTCGCCCTCTTACGTCAATCTCTTTAATTTCAGTTGTCGGATAAGCCGTGGCAATTTCTTTTTTAACCCTTTCCGCCGTGGCTTCACCAATCAGGCTGCCGTACTGGCGCCGCACGTAGGTAACAATGGCTTCATCAAATTTATCACCCCCAACCCTAATGGAGTCGGAATACACCACGCCATTTAATGAAATAATGGCTATTTCGGTGGTGCCGCCCCCAATATCCACCACCATAGAGCCACGCGCCTCTGCCACTGGCATGCCGGCACCAATGGCCGCAGCCATTGGTTCCTCTATTAAATAAACTTCTCTTGCCCCGCCTCCCAATGCCGATTCGCGAATGGCTTTGCGTTCAACCTGAGTTGATTTGCAAGGCACGCACACCAGCACTCGCGGGCTGGGCGTAATAAAGCTGTTCTCATGTACTGCAGCAATAAAATGTTGCAGCATCTTTTCAGTCACCTGAAAATCTGCAATAACGCCATCCTTAAGGGGGCGAATTGCGGTAATATTACCTGGTGTGCGGCCTAACATCCGTTTAGCATCGCTACCTACGGCCACGACGCTTTTTTGGGTACCATTCATTCGAATCGCCACAACAGAGGGCTCATTTAGTACAATCCCCCGATCCCGAACATAAATGAGGGTGTTCGCAGTCCCTAAATCTATCGATAAATCTGTTGAAAACAAACCACGTAAACGTTTTAACATGAAGAAACTTACCTAACTTTATGAAGTATTAGGCGTTCAATGTATCAACGAGTAAGATTTTGGGCAAGCGAAGAAGTATGCTAATTTATACATTTCCAACAAAAGTCGCATTTAACAACGAGATTCGGAGTAAAAAGAACATGGCTTTCGACCAGACCGAGGTAAAAAAAATCGCTCACTTAGCCAGGCTGGCTATTGCTGAAGAAGACCTCGAGGCTTATACCCGTAATATGGACAGCATACTGGGCATGGTCAACCAGCTACAGGAAGTCGACACCCGTCAGGTTCAGCCCATGGCACACCCGCTGGATGCCATACAAAGATTGCGCAAGGACATTGTCACCGAAAAAAACCAGCGTGATATGCTACAAAGCAATGCCCCCGCCATCGAAAACGGTCTTTATCTAGTGCCTAAAGTGATTGAGTGAAAGCCTGAATAAAATTGAACGAATCTGCCAATAACCTTTTGTCTGATTATCTTTCCACCATTTTAAAATAATTTAAGGAATAACTGCGCAATGAAAGCTCAAACCATTGCAGAGCTGGCTCTTGGACTGAAACAGGGTGACTTTTCCAGTGTCGAACTCACCCAATATTATTTGAGCCGGATTAAACAATACAACAGCCAGACCCATGCTTTTATAACCGTAACAGAAGCACAGGCCTTGGAACAGGCTAAGCAGGCCGACATTTGCCGACTGAATAAACAAGCAGGGCCGTTAACAGGTATCCCCATTGCCCACAAAGACATTTTTTGTACCGAAGGTGTTAAAACCAGCTGCGCATCAAAAATGCTGGACAACTTTATTGCACCCTACAACGCAACAGTCGTAGACAAACTCAATACTGCCGGTACCGTAATGCTGGGAAAAACCAACATGGACGAATTTGCCATGGGTTCGTCCAATGAAAACAGCTTTTACGGTGCTGCCAGCAACCCCTGGGACCTGCAAAGAGTGCCTGGCGGCTCTTCCGGCGGTTCGGCAATAGCCGTAGCTGCCGATCTGGTTCCGGCCGCCACGGGCACAGACACCGGCGGATCCATCAGGCAACCGGCAGCCTTTTGCGGTATCACTGGCCTTAAACCCACTTATGGTCGCATTTCCCGTTGGGGCATGATCGCTTTTGCCTCCAGCCTTGACCAGGCGGGCCCCATGACCCGCACAGCAGAAGACGCCGCCCTTTTGCTTAACGCCATGGCAGGTTTCGATGAAAAAGACTCTACCAGCCTGGATCTGACAGTCCCGGATTACAGCGCCGACCTGAATAACAAACTTGAAGGCCTGAAAATTGGTATTCCGAAACAGTATTTTGCTGAAGGGCTTAACAATGGCATTGAACAAGCCATCCAAGCAGCAATCAAAGAATTTACCAGGCTGGGCTGTACTTTCCACGACATAGAATTACCGAATGCCCAATTGGCAATACCCACTTATTACGTTATTGCCTCCGCTGAATGCTCATCCAATCTGTCCCGCTTTGACGGCGTACGTTTTGGCTACCGCTGTGAAAACCCGCAAAATCTCGAAGATTTATATAAACGTTCACGAGGTGAAGGTTTTGGTTCGGAGGTAAAGCGCAGAATCATGCTCGGCGCCTACGTCCTCTCTGCCGGTTACTATGATGCCTATTACCTGCAGGCACAAAAGGCACGCCGCCTGATCAAACAGGATTTTGTTGATGCCTTTGAGTCAGTGGATCTTGTTTTAGGCCCGACAACACCGACAACCGCATTTAAAAAAGGTGAAAAATCCAATGACCCGGTCACCATGTATTTAAATGACATTTACACCATTAGTACCAACCTGGCGGGCTTACCCGGCTTATCCATACCTGCAGGTTTTGTTGATGGTTTACCCGTAGGCTTGAACCTAACCGCACCTTATTTCGCGGAAGCAAAACTGTTAAACGCCGGCCACCAATTTCAACAAGCCACCGATTGGCACCAAAAAACGCCAGAAGGCTTTAATTAACAAAACTCCCAAGGGGAGCAAAAGAGGACTCAAAATGGAATGGGAGGCAGTGATTGGACTGGAAATACATGTCCAACTGGCAACACAAGCCAAAATTTTTTCCGGTGCATCAACAGCATTCGGGGCTGAACCTAACACCCAGGCCTGCGTGGTTGATTTAGGCTTGCCCGGTGTACTGCCGGTACTTAACGAAGCCGCAGTGACCAACGCAGTAAAATTTGGCCTGGGTATTGACGCCGAGATTAGCCGCACGTCGGTTTTTGCTCGCAAAAATTACTTTTACCCCGACTTGCCCAAGGGCTACCAAATCAGCCAAATGGAATTACCCATAGTTGGCAAAGGTCATATCGATATTCAACTTGACGAAAACACCCGCAAACGTATTGGCGTAACCCGTGCGCACCTGGAAGAAGACGCCGGGAAATCTCTGCACGAAGATTTCCATGGCATGACCGGCATTGACCTGAACCGGGCGGGCACGCCCTTACTGGAAATTGTTTCGGAACCGGATATTCGCTCTGCCAAAGAAGCCGTCGCCTACCTGCGCAAAGTACACACCCTGATTCGCTACCTGAACGTTTCTGATGGCAACATGGCAGAAGGATCAATGCGTTGCGATGCCAATGTATCGGTTCGCCCCAAAGGTCAGGAAAAACTCGGCACCCGAGCAGAAATTAAAAACATCAACTCATTTCGTTTTGTCGAAAAAGCCATCAATGTGGAAATTGAACGGCAAATTGACCTGTTGGAGGCAGGAGAAAGGATTGTACAAGAAACCCGTCTGTACGATGCTGACAAAAACGAAACCCGCACCATGCGCAGCAAAGAAGAAGCCAACGATTACCGTTATTTCCCCGACCCTGACTTATTGCCAGTGGTGCTGGAAGAAGACTTTATTACCGCTATAAAAAACAATTTGCCAGAATTACCGGAAGCAAAAGCCAAACGTTTTCAGGCTGACTACAAGCTTGGCGAATACGATGCGCAAGTATTGGTCGCAAGCAAGGATTTGGCCGACTATTTTGAAGCCTGCGTTAAAACTTCAAACACAGATGCAAAACTCAGCGCAAACTGGGTAACAGGCAACCTGTTAGGGGCATTAAATAAAGCAAACCTCGACATCACCGCCAGCCCAATTTCTGCGCAACACCTGGGCGAGTTGATTAAGCGTATTGCCGATAACACCTTATCTGGCAAAACCGCTAAAACCGTATTTGAAGCTTTATGGCACAGTGAAAACGATGTCGACTCCATTATTGAAGCCCAGGGCCTGAAACAGGTAACCGATACCGGAGCCATTGAAACCATTGTTGATGAAGTACTGGCTGACAACCCGGAACAAGTCGAAAATTATAAAAATGCCGATGCGAACAAACGTAAAAAAATGTTTGGTTTCTTTGTCGGGCAAGTGATGAAAGCCTCAAAGGGTAAAGCTAATCCGCAACAGGTGAATGAGCTGTTGAGTAAGAAATTAAGCTGACAGGGCCTTTTATTAATCTCTGACAAATGTAGGTCGAGTCTCAGATCTAATAAAATTTTTACCATAAAATGCTTAGCTTACAACATGAACGTTATCATTTTCAGGGATCACCCATGCATAAAAATATCGGATTATCAGTACTGCTATTGATATCAACTCTATTCATTAATGGATGCGTTAGTTACGGGAACTACCCTGACATTAAAACGACTACAACAGCGAAGCAAAACCCGCACTTAAAATTTCAATACACCGGTACAACCGGCTGGTTTGGCGGCGGAAAAAGTATAGAAGCCACGCTAAGAAATGAGGGGAATTTTAAATCGGTAGAAAAACTCAATGGCATAGAAGACGATGGTTTGTTTATCAATATAAAGACCAAGCCTTCATCACCCTCAGTAGCTGCAGCTCTTTTTGGCTACATTTCCTTCTCAACCCTGACTTTCACCCCTTTTTGGTCCACTCAAGATGGGTATGAAATACTTTTCGAAGTTCACAAAGATGGCAAAAGGCTACAAAATTATAACTATGATTTTAATCGTAACACCTTTATCTGGATGCCAATGATCGTATTAAGCTGGATAAATTTTTTCACGCCCAGTGAAGAAGATGCATTTGTTGCCGTTACCCGGCAATTTCTTAAAGATGCTCAACCTATCCTGATGTCGAAGTAATTAATCAGCGTGGCTTTTTATTTTGCATAAACCCGCCCAAAATGCCAAGCCAATGAAACCGATACGACAAAGGCACCGGCCAACAACGCTGCAGTTGTTTCCATGGATGCAAAAGGATTAACCTTATGAAAACCCAAATACAATCCCGCAAAAATATTAACCCACGCCCAGAGCACATTAACCATAGCCGATGAAAGCCCTATTCCCGGCGGTTTAGCAAAGGGGGATTGAAATTTCTTACCTGAAATTCCGTGCACAAAATGCGGAATGGCATTGGCAAGAAAGATGCCAGCGAAAAAGTATTTTAAAAGATGCACCCAGTCCATAGCTTCTCCTTTGTTATTGTTATTGTATTTGAAAAGTCATCAATTTTTTAATTAACCCCTTTGCCTTGTCCTGCCCAAAAAGGTTTTCGGATCTCTGTTTTTAATATTTTTCCTGCGCCGCTTACGGGCAAAGGTTCTTTCTGAAAAGTCACACTTCGTGGACATTTATAACCGGCAATCAATTCAGCACAGTGCTTTCTTAATTCATCCTCAGTTAATGTTTGCCCTTCATGAAGCACCACAACTGCATGAACCTGTTCGCCCCAGTCCTTATGTGGAATACCTATAACAGCACACTCTTTCACTGCCGGATGCTGATAAATAGCATTTTCTGTTTCCGTAGAATAAACATTTTCCCCACCTGAAATAATCATGTCCTTGGAACGATCGACAATGTAGATAAAGCCGTCTTTATCCATATAAGCCATGTCACCGGTGTGCATCCAACCGCCGCGCAGGGTTTCCCTGGTAAGATCCTCCATTTTCCAATAGCCTTTCATCACATGGGGGCCACGGGTCAGCACTTCACCCACTTCACCTACAGGCACTTCATTATCATTTTCATCGGCAATTTTTAATTCCACAGCCACACCCGCCCGGCCTGCCGAGATTAAACGCCCCGCATAAGGCCCTTCCAGGGTATGGTATTTGCCTTCAAGAAAGGTAATCAAGGGTGAGGTTTCCGTCATGCCGTAACCCTGCATAAAGGCACAATTGGGCAATAATTTCATCGCCTTTAGCAGCACCGCTTCCGGCATGGGTGAAGCGCCATACATTACCCGTCGAAACGCTGATAAATCGTAAGCTTTTAAACCCGGAAAATTAATCATCATATTAACCATCGTCGGCACCAGTAAGCAGTTAGTAACTTTGTCTCTGGCAATGGTTTTCAGGGTATTTTCTGGGTCGAACCTGGGTATAAAGCTGTGGCCACCCCCAGCCAGGGTAACCGCAAAGGTCGAAGCACAATCAGCCAGGTGAAACATCGGCGCAGCATGTAAATAAATTACTTCATCATCCAGTTGCTGGGCCGGAATAATATTCAAAGCGTTACTAAGTAGATTGTTGTGCGTCAGCATCACGCCTTTGGAACGGCCCGTGGTGCCGCCGGTGTAAAATAAGCCCGCAAGATCTTCACCCTCACGAACAGCATCTTCTGCGGGCTGGTTATTTTTAATCAGCGCTTCAAAGTTGATACAGCCTTCTGGGGTTTCTCCATCACCGGCAAAAACAATTTGGGTAACGGTATCCATGCTGCCTTTCAGTGCCGGCAACATAGCGGCAAAGGCATCGTCAACGACCAGAACTTTGGTTTCAGAATCCTTTAAGATGAAAATAATTTCCGGTGGCGCTAAACGGATATTAATCGGCACCACTATACCGCCCGCCCAAGGCACGCCAAAAAAATACTCCAGATAACGGTCACTGTTCAATGCCAGAATGGCAACGCGATCTTCATTTTCAACGCCCAAACCCCTCAAACCCTGCGCCAAGCGGGCAATGCGTTCTTTAAACTCTGTCCAGGTACGCTTGCGTTCACCGCAAACAGTCGCCATGCCTTGAGGGTTAATTTGCACAGCTCTATTAACGCATTGGGATAGGTGCATGATTTTATTCCTAAGCTTATTTTCTGAATTTTTTTAAATTTTATTTTTAATCTTTTAACCGGTGAAAAATTTAGCTACTGGAGCAGACTTTGCAAGCAGGGTCTTTTTTCAGGGTTAACGAACGCCATTCCATAGCCCGTGCATCCAACAGTAATAATCGCCGGGTTAGGGGCTGCCCCATCCCTGATAAGAGCTTAAGTGCCTCCATGGCCTGGGTGGCGCCGATAATCCCCACTAAAGGTGCCATAACACCACTTTCAGCGCAACTTAAAGTCTCATCACCCCACTCAGGGTAAAGACAGGCATAGCAGGGATTCTTTTTGTCGCGACTGTCAAACACTGAAATCTGGCCTTCGAGACCGATGGCAGCACCGGACACCAGGGGGGTAAGAGCTTGCACACAAAGCCGGTTGATTAAATGGCGGGTAGTAAAATTATCGCTGCAATCCAAGACCACGTCTGCTTGTTCGATCTGCGCTTTGAGGCCATCTTCATCAAGCTTGCTGTCAATGCAGCTAACGTTTATATCAGGGTTTAATGCCTGAAGACTGAGTTTTGCTGATTGGGTTTTGGCCATGCCGATATTGGCACTTGTATGGACAATTTGGCGCTGCAAATTACTTAAATCCACAGCGTCGTGATCATTTAACACCAAATGCCCAACCCCAGCCGCAGCCAGGTAAAGTGCTGCGGGGCTGCCCAGGCCACCAAGCCCAACGATCAGCACCCGTGCGCTTAGCGCGGCTTCCTGTCCGGCGATATCCCACTGAGGCAGCAGGATTTGCCGACTGTAACGTAACAACTGTTCGTCATTCATAGTCATTAAGCATTTTCACTTGCTTGCTTTGGTATTTTTTGCTTAAGCAGGCCATTGACCACAGCTAACTCGATCGCGACCTTCCAGATCCTGCTCTGTGATTATTTGTCCGTAGCCGTGTTGTTGAAACAAGTTGGCCACAGCCGCTCCCTGATTATAACCATGCTCCAGAATTAACCAAGCACCCGGCTTCAAAAATAGCGGGGCATGACTGATGATAGCGGCCAAATCAGCCAGGCCTTGAGCTTCGGCTATCAACGCACTTTTCGGCTCCCAGTTGATCACGCAACTTTGTAATTGTGGATCGTGTTGCGCGATATAAGGCGGGTTACTGACAATTAAATCAAACTGCGTATCCGGCAAAGCCGAAAACCAGCTGCCGGCAAAGAAATTAATATTGTTCAACCCCAGTGCCGTAGCATTGGCGGTGGCAATGGCCAGCGCTTTTGGCGAAATGTCAGTGGCGAATAATGACCAGGCCGGATTTTCAGTAGCCAGTGCCAGAGCAATGGCGCCACTGCCAGTCCCAAGATCCGCCACCGTGGCGACTTTGAGTGTGCATTTTTCCAGGGCCAGCTCTACCAGACGCTCGGTTTCAGGCCTGGGTATTAAAGTATCAGGCGTGACCTTGATCGGTAAGGACCAGAACTCCCACTCGCCCAGCAGGTAAGCCACAGGCTGCCCTTGCTGTCGCTTGACTATCAGTGCTTGAAAGTTTTTTTGCTGCGCTGGACTGAGTTTTTTTTCAGGCCAGGTTTTTAGATAAGCGCGAGAAACGTCAAGTACCGATGCTAACAGTATCTCGGCATCCAGCCGGGGTGATTCACTTGAAAAAGGCTGCGCCTGGTCAGGCAGTTTTGTTATTGCCCATTCAAGCATGGCAAAAATGCTTGCCGGCGTGGTAAATTTCAAAGGTTCCGGTTTCATCGCACCTTAAACTCAGGCATCCGACAGGGCTGCCAATAAATCGGCCTGGTGCTCATGCACAAGAGGGTCTATCACCGCGCCCAGGTCGCCTTCCATTATCTCACCCAGTTTATACAAGGTTAAATTGATTCTGTGGTCGGTTAAACGACCCTGAGGAAAATTATAGGTGCGAATACGTTCCGAACGATCACCACTGCCCACCAAATTGCGCCGCTGTTCTGCCTGAGCGCTACTTTGTTTTTCCTGTGCAGAAGCTAATAGCCTGGCCTGTAAATAGGCATAGGCTTTGGCACGGTTTTTATGCTGCGAACGTTCTTCCTGGCATTCCACCACAACACCGGTGGGCAAGTGCGTTAAGCGGACGGCCGAATCAGTTTTGTTAACATGCTGCCCGCCAGCGCCGGATGAACGAAAGGTGTCTTCCCGTATATCGGCTTTGTTAATCTCAATTTCGTCAATTCCCTCTACCTCTGGCATCACCGCAACGGTGCAAGCCGAGGTATGCACCCGGCCCTGGGATTCAGTTTCAGGGATCCTCTGTACGCGATGAGCCCCGGACTCAAATTTTAACTTGGCGTAAACATTACTACCGATAACCCGGCAGATAATTTCTTTATAACCACCATGATCGGCAGGATTTTCACTTATTACTTCAATACGCCATTTTTGTTTTTCGGCATAGCGTGAATACATGCGAAATAAATCGCCGGAAAAAATCGCTGCTTCATCGCCGCCAGTGCCTGCACGAATCTCCAGAAACACGTTACTGCCATCGTGTTGATCTTTCGGCAACATCAGCTTTTGTAATTCCAGATCAAGGGCTTCCTGATTTGCAAGCGCTAACTTTTTTTCTTCCTCACCCAATTTTTTCATTTCCGGATCGGCATCACTTAACATTTCTTCTGCTGCCAGTAAATCATTGCTTGCTGACTGGTATTGCCGATAACACGCAATCACAGGCTTAAGCTCCGAATATTCCTTGGATAAAGCTCTAAACTTGTTCTGATCACTGATCACCGAAGCGTCACTTAACAAGGCACCCAGTTCCTGATAGCGATCAGCGAGATTATCCAGCTTTAAACTTATGGAGTCTTTCATACGTTGGTGTTTTACCTGATGTAAAGGGAGTAAATTTGACGGTTAATTTAAAATAGCTAACTTTCATCCGGCTTGATGTCGCTCTTAGCTGGAGAGACTGTGTCTTTTATACCATCTGCTTCAACAAGGGTACCCACCCCCAAAAGTTCCTGAGCCCAACTTAACAAGTCATGACGTTCCTCTGTAGCGGCTTTCTTTAATTGCACGCTAGGCTCATGCATCACTTTATTAACCAGGCTATGGGCAAAACGTTGCAATACCTCTTCTGCCTGTGCGCCATTTTTCAGTTGTGACAATGCCCGCTGTAATTCCAGGTCGCGATAATCATTGATTTTATTTCTATAGGCAGTGAGGGTATCCACCGCACCCAGGGCGCGTTGTCGATTGAGAAACGCCTTGCAGCCTGCGTCAACAATACGCTCAGCCGCAGCCACGGCATTTTTCCTGGATTGCTGGTTATCGGCAACCACTTGCTGAATATCATCCACGGTATATAAAAAGACATCGGCCAGCTTGCCGACTTGGGGTTCAATGTCTCTGGGCACGGCCAGGTCCAGCATAAACATGGGTTTATGCTTGCGTTTTTTTAAGGCCTCCTCAACAGCCCCCTTGCCCAGCAAGGGTAAAGGACTGGCAGTGGAGGACACGACAATATCGGCCTGAGCCAAAACGCCAGGAATTTCTTCAAGGGTTATGGCTTTACCCTTGAATGTTTCCGCCAGATTATGCGCTCGCTCCAAGGTACGATTGGCCACAATCATTTCCGATACGCCTTTTTCAGCCAAATGCCGCGCCACCAATTCTATGGTCTCCCCGGCACCAATCAGCAGCACCCGGGTTTTATGCAGATCAGAAAAAATATGCTCAGCCAGGGACGTTGCTGCATATGCCACCGATACCGGGTTAGACCCTATCTCCGTTTCGGTACGCACCTGCTTGGCCGTAGAAAACACATGCTGAAAAAAATAATTCAACTCGCGGCCCGCAGAATTATACGCCTGAGCCATGGCAAAAGCCGATTTCATTTGCCCTAAAATCTGTGGCTCCCCAAGCACCATGGAATCGAGCCCACTGGCAACCCTGACGGCATGCTTAATACAATGTTCATCCCAGTGTTCATAGACACTGCCGGCCATATCCCCTAAAGATAATTGCCGATAGCGCCCCAGCCAGGAAATCAATTCATCACCTGCTCCCGATTCAGCAACACAATACAGCTCAGTCCGGTTACAGGTTGATAAAATTGCCACTTCTTTAGCGGATGTTGCAGAAACGACCTGCAGCAGCGCATCGGCCATATTGTCTGGTGAGAATGCTATTTTCTCCCGCAGCTCGATGGGCGCCGTTCGATGATTAATACCTATTGCCAACAATCCCATTACCAGGCCGTATCACTCTTGCACTAATTTCTGTTGAGACAAAGCTTTGCCAAAAGGTGAATGATACCAGAGTAGCTTCTTTCAGTCGCCGTCAAAGCTTAATTTTTAGTCAATTATTGTTTGTTAGTTTTTGTTATCATTAATAAAATCACAGCGCTGTGTGCTACAAAACTGTGATCTGCCTGATGGCCCATCGTCAGAAATTATGTCATGATGATCCATTATAAATAGACACCTTGGCAAGTACTCAGGCGAAGGTGCGGAGTCTTGTTTAAACAATCATTCAAAAACTTATGCCTAGCTGTATTATCAAAACGTCACTTCCTGTATATCCCAAGCCCAAAAACTTCAGCAAGCGCTTTTTTGCTGGGTGTTTATTATCGGCTTTGGTCTTGCTATTTAGCGCTTGTGCAAGCCAACCGCCGAGCGCCAAACCTGAGCAAGCACCACAGGCACCGACAGGAGGCACTCCAGACGCGCCGCCAGCCTTAACACTCGATGGCGAAGCAGCAACCAAGATCACCCCAGACGCCCCTTCATTTCCACCCGAAACCTTATACTCGCTGATTTTGGCCGAAATCGCCGCCCAGCGTAATCGCCTGGATGTTACCTTGAGCCAGTATGTGCAACAGGCCCACGACACCCGCGACCCCGGGGTTGTTGCCAGGGCTAACCGCATAGCACGCTATCTTGGCTCCCATAAATCTTCATTAAACACGGCTCTTTTATGGACAGAGCTGGAGCCCCAATCCATAGAAGCCAGGCAAGTGGTTATTACCGAACTGCTGCATTATCGCCGCTACCCAGAGGCCATTGAAAACATCAATCGCCTGCTTGATTACAGCTCCAACCTTAATTTCGATCATTTGATTGAAAATGCCCAGCACATGACCCCGAGCGACAGGGCACTCTTAATTACCCATTTTCAACCACTGACCCTAAGCCATGCTGACAGTGCATCGACCTGGTTTACCTACGCATTGTTATTAAAACAAAATAACCAGACCATAGATGCTCTTGCGGCCACCGAAAAAGCCCTGAAACTGGAGCCTGCCTATGCCAGCGCCATGATCACCAAAGCCACTCTTTTACACCAGCTTGGCAAACAGAAACAGGCCCTGAAGTGGATAAAAAAATCAAGCTCGCGACTCCCTAACAACACCCGTTTGCGCATCGTATACGCACGCATGCTGATTGATGCCAAGCAATATAAAAAAGCCCAGGCACAATTTTCAATTCTGGTTAAAGAATCTCCCAACAATGGCGATTTAATTTTGTCCCTGGCAATTTTATCCTTTGAAAATGATTTACCGGAACAGGCTGAGTCCTACCTAAAACGCCTGATTGATCTTAACCAACGCACCAATGATGCGCATTTTTTCCTCGGTGAGCTGTATCGCTCCAAAAACCAGATTGACACTGCCCTGACTCACTACGAAGCCGTCAAAACCGGAGGCAACTTACTCAATGCCAGAGCCGCTATCGCCAGCTTACTCAACCAGCAGGGCAAACTGACTGAAGCACTGCAATCATTGCAAGCAGACCGGATCCTCTATCCGGATTTTGCCATTCAACTTTATACCGTTGAAAGCAGCCTGCTGGCTGAAAATAAGCAATATGAAGAATCTTTACGGGTACTATCAGAGGCCCTGCAAAAACACCCTGACAATACCACCATTCTTTATAATCGAGCCATGCTCGGTGAAAAGCTCAATCAATTTGCTTTATTTGAAAGTGACCTGAAGACGATCATTAAGAAAGAACCTGAAAATGCCGTGGCACTCAATGCCTTGGGCTACACCCTGGCCAATCGATCAGAAAGGCTGAAAGAAGCTTTAGGCTATATTACCAAAGCCATTGAGCTAAACCCTAATGATCCCGCCATTATGGACAGTATGGGCTGGGTGCACTATCGCCTGGGCAACTACGACGAAGCACTGGATTATCTGCGCTCTGCCTTAAAAGTGATGAATGACCATGAAATTGCTGCCCACCTTGGTGAAGTGCTGTGGGTAACAGGCCATAAAGACGAGGCCCGAAAAGTGTGGAAAGAGGCATTAAAAGTTAAAGCCGATAGCCTGCCTTTAAAAGCAGTGATCGAAAAATATGACCCAAAATAAATAAAAGTCATGAACCAACAGTAGGTGCGCTACAATACTTATTCACTTTGCACGCCCAGCCAGCTTAATAAGCCTTGCATTACTCATCAGCGGCTGTGCATTATTCCCGACTGCCAAACCAGTCCAGCCCCAAACCTCACCAAGCCCTGAGCAAAGTCTTCAGGCTTTTAATCAACATGCAAAACGGCTGGCACAGTTTGATGCCTGGGCGCTCAGTGCCCGGGTAGGTGTTAAAAGCCCTCAAGGCGCTTACTCTGGCAACCTGGAGTGGATACAAAACCAGGACAATTTTTCCATTACCGTCAGCGGCCCCCTGGGCCAGGGAACAAGCATCATCGAGGGTACCGCCGAAGAAGTAACACTGACCAATGGCAAGACCGGTGAAATAACCCGGGGAGAGCCAACAGCATTAATGAATCAAGCCCTGGGCTGGTCGCTACCCATGGACTACCTGAAACTATGGATAAAAGGCCATCCGGGAACAGCCAAGCTTAATCACAGCCCAACAAGCGATATAACACTTAACAATGAAAACACCCTGGCCTTACTCAACCATGCCAACTGGCATCTTGAATACAGCCGTTACCAAACGGGCACTTACAATATACCGCTACCCCACAAGGTCGTTGCTTCAAACCCGGCGTTGAAACTGACCTTCATCATTAAAAACTGGTCGGAACTGCAGCCGTGACCCTGATACTACCTTCGCCAGCCAAACTGAACCTTTGCTTACACATTGTCAACCAACGACCTGACGGCTATCATAATCTGCAAACCGTATTTCAATTTATCAACCTGTGCGATGAATTAAGCTTTGAAATAACCGACGACAGCCGCATAAAGCTTGTTGATGCCCTGCCTAATGTACCCAAAGCGGATAACCTGATTTATCGCAGCGCAAAATTATTGCAACAACACAGCCAGTGCAAACTGGGTGCGCGCATCAGCCTGCACAAGCATATCCCTATGGGTGGCGGTTTAGGCGGCGGATCATCCAATGCAGCCACAACCCTGCTGGCCTTGAATCAACTGTGGCAAACCGATTTAAACACCGAACAATTAATGGCTTTAGGCCTGAAATTAGGCGCCGATGTACCGGTGTTTATCGGCGGCAAAGCCGCCTGGGGGGAAGGCGTTGGCGAAAAGCTCACAGCCATCGACCTGCCTGAAAACTGGTTCCTGGTGCTGCATCCAGACTGTCATGTTGACACGGCCAAGGTATTCAAACATAAAGATTTGACAAGAAACTCACCACCGATCACAATAGCGGCCTTTCTGGCAGAGGGTGGTCATAACGACTGTGAAAACGTGGTGCGTTTAAACTACCCGAAAGTTGATAGCGCTTTGAAATTGCTTAATAAATTTGGCAATGCCAGAATGACTGGCACAGGGGCTTGTGTATTTTGCACATTTGAATCAGAGTCAGAGGCGTGTGCAGCACAAGCAGAAATATCCAAAGCCAGTGAAATTAAAAGTTTTGTGGTCAAAGGGCTGAATGTTTCACCGTTATCAACAGCCCTGAAACAAACAGGCGCAACAATACACCGTATTTAGCATACCGTGTGAGGCTTTTGTAACAAACAACCTTTACCAATTCAAGTTGCAAACAAAAGTCACAGAAAAATTTAACGCCTGATAAAGCGTAAACGTATACAAAGGTTCATTGGGCTGTCGCCAAGCGGTAAGGCACAAGGTTTTGATCCTTGCATGCGGAGGTTCGAATCCTCCCAGCCCAGCCATTCTTACTTCACCCTGCAAGCCTAAGGCACAAAGCCGGGCTTGCCGGGTGAACGTACCAATTGAACGGGCTTTCAAGTTATTTATTCAAGAATGAATAAACGAACCAGCTTTAAAAAGCATTATCAATTCAAGGTGTCATAACGTGTCAAAACTTGTCGTTTTCACTGGAAATGCTAACCCTGAGTTAGCAGCAAAAGTTGTCAAACATTTGCAACTGCCGCTAGGGGACGCCACAGTAGGCAAGTTCAGCGATGGTGAAGTGATGGTGGAAATTAATGAAAACGTCCGCGGAAAAGACGTCTTCATCCTTCAATCTACCTGTGCGCCAACCAATGACAACTTGATAGAACTGGCAGTGATGATTGACGCCTTAAGGCGATCTTCAGCGGGGCGTATTACAGCGGTTATCCCCTATTTTGGTTACGCCCGCCAAGATCGTAGAGTACGCTCAGCCCGGGTTGCCATTACCGCCAAAGTGGTTGCCGACATAATCACCACAGTGGGCGTGGATCGGGTATTGACGGTTGACCTTCATGCCGATCAGATTCAAGGCTTTTTTGATATTCCGGTCGATAATGTTTACGGCACCCCGGTACTGTTAAGTGATATTCAAAACAAACACTATAAAGACTTAGTGGTGGTTTCACCCGATGTTGGCGGTGTTGTCAGAGCAC
The DNA here is from genome assembly GCA_040235475.1 of Pseudomonadales bacterium. GTDB lineage: Bacteria > Pseudomonadota > Gammaproteobacteria > Pseudomonadales > UBA3067 > JBECKY01. The sequence continues at coordinate 3,183 of JBECKY010000101.1, read as the reverse complement.
GGGCATTTGCCAAAGCACTGAACGACAGCGATCTGGCCATTATTGACAAACGTCGGCCAAAAGCCAATGAAGCCCAGGTCATGCATATTATTGGGGATGTAAAAGATAGAACCTGCATAGTGGTTGACGATATCGTTGATACCGCTGGGACCCTGTGCAAAGCTGCGGAAGCTTTAAAAAAACACGGCGCGAAAAATGTTGTAGCCTATTGCACTCACGCCGTGCTGTCCGGTGCAGCCATAGACAATATCCAGAATTCACAACTTGATGAACTGGTTGTAACGGATACGATTCCTTTGAGCGAACAAGGGAAAAACTGCGCCAAGATCAGACAGCTTTCCATGGCAAGCGTATTAGCAGAAACCTTAAGACGCATCAATAACGAAGAATCATTGAGCGCCATGTTTGAATATTCCTATCCGTACTAAGCTTTTATATACGGATAAGTAAAAACCACAGATGAATTCACCCTTGAATGCATCTGTAAAAAACCTGATCGTGAATTACGATCTAACATTAACCCCGTAAAATACTTGGTCGCAGAGATTTTACGGTTAACCATCGGAGACTCATTATGTCTAACGAATTTTCTCTCAACGCGGAACTGCGTTCGGACGAAGGGAAAGGTGCGAGCCGCCGCCTTCGCCGTCTGCAAAATAAAGTACCTGCCATTATCTATGGCGGTACCGATGCGCCACAATCCATCAGTCTGGCAGCCAATGAACTGAATAAAGCGCTAGCACACGAAGCATTTTATTCACACATTCTGACCCTGAACCTTGAGGGTAAAGAGCAACAGGCCATTTTACGGGACCTGCAACGCCATCCGTCCAAGCCTGTGATTCTACATGCCGACTTCCAGCGGATTGACGCCCACCATAAAATTCATATGAATGTGCCCATTCACTTTATTAACGAAACCAGCTGTATTGGCGTAAAACTCCAAGGCGGCGCTATTTCGCATCAAATGACAGAAGTTGAAGTAAACTGCCTGCCTAAGGATCTGCCTGAATACATTGAAGTGGATATGGCGAACGTGGAAATAGACGCAATCATACATTTATCAGACCTGACCGTACCTGCGGGTGTAGAAATCATTGCCCTTACACATGGCGAAGATCACGACCTGCCAGTAGCCAGCGTTCACGCTGCTCGCGTCAGCACCGAAGCAGAAGAGCCTGCCGCAGCTGAAGGCGGCGAAGCAGACCAGGCTGCGGAAGAGCCCGGCAAAGGCGAATAATATTTATCGCCATGTCTGCCATCCAAATGATTGTGGGCCTGGGCAATCCAGGCCCACAATACGCTAACACACGACATAATGCCGGCGCATGGCTGCTTGAAAAAGTGGCCGATCAGGCCAAAAAAACTTTGGTAAAAGACAGCAAATTTCACGGCCTAAGCAGCCGTATCAACATCTCCGGGCAAGATGTACACCTGCTGATTCCAACCACCTTTATGAATCTAAGCGGACAAGCCGTTACAGCAATGGCCCGTTTCTACAAAATCCCTGCAGATGCCATACTAATCGTACACGATGAACTCGACCTGCCCCCCGGTACTGCGCGCTTTAAAACCGGTGGCGGTCACGGTGGGCACAACGGCTTAAGAGACATCATCAGCTGCATGGGCAACGAAAAAAACTTTCACCGCCTGCGTATTGGCGTTGGCCACCCCGGCGACAGCAAAAATGTCGCCAACTATTTAACCGAAAAGAAACCCTCGGCAAAAGAGCGTACCCTGATCGACGCAGCCATTGATGAAGCTATCAGCGTATTGCCTAAAATTGTCAGCGGGGACACAGCAGCGGCCATGAACCGATTACACAGCTTTCAGGCGAATTAACCACAGCAAGAAACACAACAAGCAAGAAACACAACAGGACAACAACATGGGTTTTAAATGTGGCATTGTAGGTTTACCCAACGTAGGCAAATCTACACTTTTCAACGCACTGACCAAAGCGGGCATTGATGCAGAAAATTTCCCCTTCTGCACCATTGAACCCAACACCGGCATTGTGCAAATGCCAGACCCACGCCTGAACAAGCTGGCCGACATTGTAAAACCTGATAAAATTATTCCCACCACCATGGAGTTTGTCGACATCGCAGGCCTGGTGGAAGGTGCCTCAAAAGGCGAAGGACTGGGCAATAAATTTTTAGCCAACATTCGCGAAACCGAAGCCATTGCCCATGTGGTGCGCTGCTTCGATGATCCCAACGTGATTCACGTATCCGGCCAGGTTAACCCCCTGGAAGACATCGACACCATCAATACCGAACTGGCCCTGGCCGACATGGATGCCGTCGACAAAGCCCTGCTCAAAGCCTCCAAACTGGCCCGAACCGGCGATAAAGACGCCAAAGCCAGAGAAGCCCTGCTGCAAAAAATCAAACCCCACCTGGACGCAGGCCAACCGGTGCGCAGCCTGGACCTGTCTACCGATGAAAAAGCCGCTATCAAGCACATGCAACTGCTCACCGGCAAACCCACCCTTTACATAGCCAATGTGGATGAAAGTGGCTTTAGCAATAACCCCCTGCTGGATAAAGTAGCCGCACTGGCCGAACAGGAAGGCGCGCAAATTGTCGCCATTTGCGCCAAAATGGAAGCCGAAATTGCCGAACTCGACGATGCAGAAAAAATGGATTTTCTAGCCGAAATAGGCATGGAAGAACCCGGCCTCGACCGCGTGATTCGTGCCGGCTATACCCTGCTTAACCTGCAAACCTACTTTACCGCAGGCGTTAAAGAAGTTCGCGCCTGGACCGTAAAAGCTGGCGCCACCGCCCCCCAGGCCGCAGCCGTCATTCATACCGACTTTGAAAAGGGCTTTATTCGCGCCGAAATCATCGGCTACGACGACTTTATCCTATACAAGGGCGAACAAGGCGCCAAAGATGCCGGAAAATGGCGTTTGGAAGGCAAAGACTACATCGTTAAAGATGGCGACGTAATCCATTTTCGCTTTAATGTTTAGTGCGGATTTACCTTTAGCTTCGAGCTTGCTTTAAGGCCAATAAAGTAAACTTGACAAAACACCCTCAAATCGCCAAAATTCGCAGCCTTGCGCAGCAGCAAGTCTAAAATCTCCTTAGTGGCTACGTAGCTCAGTTGGTTAGAGCACAGCATTCATAATGCTGGGGTCGGTGGTTCAAGTCCACCCGTAGCTACCAATTTTCC
>JBECKY010000061.1:0-6611 GCA_040235475.1 Pseudomonadales bacterium | reverse complement strand
GTATCTATCAGGAAAAGCGACAGGCGCCGCTTTTCCTGAAATCTACTTTATCTTTTTTGTTTTAACTTTTTCCCTTATTTTTAAATAAGTTGTATTGGTTAAGGTTGAGGATCAACAGAGTCACCCAGAAGTCGCACTAAGCTTTGCCCCTTCTATGCGGGTAGAAGACCCAATGCTTTCAATGGTGGCGACTTTACGCAACTGTTGCAGCCGCCGGGGTGAGAGCGTCTTCAATGCCTGCCATTGGCCTTTGAACTCATCGAGTTCAGCGATAAGCAGCAAAATATCCTGCCCAACGGTAATGCGCGGTTCTTTCATTGATACCTCAAAGACTGGGTGATACCCGATTGCTATACCTGATTATACCCGATAGCCAGCATTATGTTTGCCCACAGCCATGATCAAACTGTGATCAGTTTGCGCGCATCCAAGCTGCGTAAGCTTGGTTTTGATGAAATCATTGAGGCTTCCAAAGGGCTATAACATGCTCCCCTGGTCTGGGCGTCAGGCTACGAAGGCCTTAACTGGTGATCGAACGGGGCAATCCGTTGGTGCATGGGTTTGGTGCTGGTGAAGAGGCTTTGCTTTAGAAGACAGGGCCGCAATGCGCCGATGTTTCAAAGCATGGGAGATTTACAGCCTGTTTGGTCAGTCTTCATTAATTGGCTTGGGTCTAAGCCTTCTGATAATTGCTTTCGAGCTTCATCTCTTTTGTGTCTGGCCTTTTTAAAGAAATCTCAGGATAAGTTCCAGGCGACAAGCCTTTCTCATCACTGAGTTTGCAAGGCTTGTCTTGGGGTTTGGCCTGTTTGGTTTGAATGTCTGTAAGGGGCATTGGGGGCACTGGTTCCATGGCTTCTATAGACCCCCGATAAGACCCCCATAGAGTTGATGATGGCAGTGGACAGCACCAGACGGGAATGTGCAGAATATATACTTAAATAGAAGGGTTTTTATGGCTTTAGTGGATTTTTTGGGATGGCATGAAGCTATGAAATGGTGCCCAGGGGCGGAATCGAACCACCGACACGAGGATTTTCAATCCTCTGCTCTACCGACTGAGCTACCTGGGCATTGTCAAAAGAGGCGGTATTAAACCCGTTGATACTATAAAAGTCAATTGCTTGCCAATAGAAGATTTCGGCTTAAGACTTTTCAGCAGGGGTGTAACCTTCGGGTCTGGCATAATCCTGGTTGGATAGAAACTTTTCCCGTTGTTCATCCAGAAATGCTTTGGTGCTGGCATCCATCAGGCTCAAGCGGTTCTCATTAATCAGCATGGTCTGGTGTTGCAGCCATTCCTGCCAGGCCTTTTTTGATACCTGCTCGAAAATAGCCTGGCCATCCGGGCCAGGGAAGGGGGGCATTGCCAGGCCTTCAAGTTCTTGTTTGTATTTTCGACATAAAACCATACGACTCATGATGCGCTCCCGTACCTGATGGGCTTAATTTAATGGGTGTAGCTTGCGAAGGAGTTTTTGTACTGGCGCGGCCAGTCCTAGCAGATCGAACTCTGAGGCTTTAAACCAGCGTGTACTGGTGTTCTCGGCTACATTTGAGGTCTTGGAGAGTATACCGCTAGTTGATGTTTGCGCCATAATTTTTACCGGTGATATATGCAAACGATAATGGGAAAAATCATGGTGGAAGCTATCCCATTGTTCCAATTTTGTGGCGTTGACTTGCAGTTTTTGTTGGCAAAATCCATCGGGGGCTTCGTTAACAGGACATTCCGGCAGACTCCATAAACCGCCCCAAATGCCAGCAGGGGGGCGCTTTTCCAACAAAACTTCACCATTTTCGTTAATGACCATCAATAAGGCAACGACCTTTTCCGGACGTGATTTTTTGGGTTTGGGTTGAGGAAATTTGCTTTGGCTGTTGCTTGATTGCGCCTGACAATTATTTGCCAGCGGGCAGTGGCCACAATCAGGGCGGGATCGACTGCAAACTGTGGCGCCAAGATCCATCATTGCCTGGTTATATGCTTTGGCCTGTGCCGCAGGGGTGTAATGCTCGGCCAAGCCCCAGAGCGTTTTAAGTGTAGAGGATTGCCCTGGCCAGCCTTCTATGCAATGGGTGCGTGCCAGTACCCGTTTGACATTGCCATCGAGTATGGGGGCGGCTTTATTCAGTGATAAGGAAAGAATTGCACCGGCTGTGGAACGGCCGATGCCTGGCAAAGCCACGAGTTTATCCACCGTTTCTGGAAAAACACTGTGGTATTGGTCGCGAATAAGGGTGGCGGCTTTGTGCAGGTTTCGCGCCCTGGCGTAATAACCCAGGCCGGTCCACAGGGCCAGCACATCGTCCAGGGGTGCGTTAGCCAGTTGTGTCACATCGGCAAAGGTGTCGGTAAAACGTTTAAAGTAGGGAATAACCGTATTTACCTGGGTTTGCTGCAGCATGATTTCTGACACCCAGACACGATAAGGGTTTGGGTCGTGCTGCCAGGGCAAGTCTTTCCTGCCATGGAGTTGATACCAGTCGAGAACCTGCTGAGAAAAATTCTTGATCAGTTTGGCACGGGTCATTGGGGACTAAGTATTTTTCTGTGAAGCGGGGAGATAAATAAAATCGCAGGCTTCTCGAGAGTGGTCTTGCTTGGGCTTGAAGCCCAGCGCCGATAAAAATGCTTCAGCACAAGCGTAATTTTCAGGGTTGCTGGGCGCAATGCGGGCCATGATAGTGACCGTGCCGTTCTTTGCCGAACTTTCCCGGCTAATAATGGTTTCAAGCAGTTGTGATCCTACCCCGCGCCTTCTTGTGGCTTCTCTAACATACGCATGACTGATGGTGATCAGTCTTACCGAAGCCGTTTGTGTTTCGGTAATGAGTGCCGCTGTAATCCAGCGGCCATTGAACTTGCCGCAATATAAGCGGGTTTCAGGCGCTTGGCACTGGTTAATGATTTCCGCATTGAGTGCCTGCCCATACAATTTATCAAGATCTGAGCGCAGGCCGTCAATGTCAGGGTAAGAGTCAAAAGCTTCAATAATAACAGGCATGATTTTGTTAGCTGATGTTAAAAAGAGTCTGTATTGTAAAAACCTGAGGGCGCAATAGCCAGTGTAGATTGCTGAATTGTTCGCTGCCCGGATCAATCATCAGAATAAAGAGCGCTGCTCTGGTGTGTCTTGCCGGGAAAGATTATAATGATTTGCTGTATTTTACCTATTGGATCATGAAGTTGGGGCCCTGAATTCGGGCGCTGAACCTGGAGGCCTTAATGGCTGATCGCATTGCCACTGTAGAGCGTAATACGCTGGAAACCCAAATAAAGGTTTCTATTAATCTTGATGGAACAGGCAGCTCAGAGTTTAATACCGGACTGCCTTTTCTAGAGCATATGCTTGATCAAATAGCACGTCATGGCTTGATCGATCTGAATATTAAGGCCAACGGCGACCTGCATATTGATGCCCATCATACCGTAGAAGACATCGGTATTACCCTGGGCCAGGCTTTTAATCAGGCTGTGGGCGACAAAAAAGGCATACACCGTTATGGCCATGCTTATGTGCCTCTGGATGAAGCACTGTCCCGAGTGGTGCTGGATATTTCCGGTCGTCCGGGATTGGTGCTTAACGTGCCTTTTGTCAGGGGCAGTGTGGGTGGTTTTGATGTGGACCTTTTCCATGAGTTTTTCCAGGGTTTTGTTAATCATGCCCTGGTGACCCTGCATGTTGATAATCTGCGCGGCGCTAACGCCCATCATCAGGCTGAAACCGTGTTTAAGGCTTTTGGCCGGGCATTGCGCATGGCCTTAAGCCATGATGAGCGCATGGCGGGTATGATGCCTTCAACCAAAGGTCAGCTGTAGCTATAGAAATACTAAGCACAGTTATAATTTCAGCGCCCGGAGCTGTCGCTGTCTGGGCTAAAATATTTTGGTATTTTTCCGGCGCTTTCTTTGTTAAACAATTCAAGGTAGCAATGTAGTGACACAACGTATCGCAGTGATTGATTACGGCATGGGGAATTTGCATTCCGCTGCAAAAGCCCTTGAGCATGTTGCACCTGATGCCCAGATATATATTAGCAGTGAGCCAGAAAAAATTCTTCAAGCCGACAAGGTTGTCTTTCCAGGTGTCGGTGCCATCAGGGATTGCATGGGAGAAATTTGTCGTTTAGGGCTTGATGAGGTGGTTAGAGAAGCCTGTAAAACCAAGCCGCTGCTGGCTATTTGTGTAGGCATGCAATGTTTAATGGATTTCAGTGAAGAAAATAATGGTGTGGACTGCCTGGGTATTTTTAAAGGCCAGGTGCGTTATTTTGGTGATGATTTAAAAGAAAGTGTTAATGGTGAGAGCGTACGTTTGAAAGTACCGCATATGGGCTGGAATCAGCTTAAGCAAACCCTTGCTCACCCTTTATGGGCCGGCATTCCCGACGAGAGCCGGTTTTATTTTGTTCACAGCTATTTTGTCTGCCTTGATGATGCCCGACAGCAGGTGGGAAAAACACATTATGGGCAGGATTTTACTGCCAGCATTGCTCAGGACAATGTTTTCGCAGTGCAATTTCACCCTGAAAAAAGTCAGCACAATGGCTTACAGCTATTAAGCAACTTTACCAAGTGGGACGGCGGTTTTTAACACCTTCCTTATTCAGTACCTGCAGGAATTATTATGCTTATTATCCCCGCAATAGATTTAAAAGATGGCCGCTGCGTGCGTTTACGCCAGGGGCGTATGGACGATAGCACGGTTTTTTCAGCAGACCCGGTCGCAGTTGCTGCGCGCTGGGTAGAGGCTGGCGGTCGGCGTTTGCATCTGGTGGACTTAAACGGCGCTTTTGCCGGTGAGCCGGTTAATGGCGATATTGTTAAAGCCATCGCCAAGGCCTTTCCAGAATTGCCGATACAAATTGGTGGCGGTATTCGCGACTTAAAAACCATTCAGGCTTATATTGATGCCGGCGTTAGCTATGCGATTATAGGCACCCAAGCTGTTAAGGAGCCTGAGTTTGTTGCTCAGGCCTGCAAGGCTTTTCCGAAGCAAATTATTGTGGGGCTGGATGCCAAAAACGGTAAAGTGGCAACCGATGGCTGGGCAAAGATTTCTGATATTGATGTGATCGAGCTGGCCAAACAATTTGAGCAAGATGGCGTTAGCGCCATTGTCTATACCGATATCAGCCGCGATGGCATGATGCAAGGCGTTAATATTGAGGCAACTCAACGCTTGGCTCAGGCGGTTAATATTCCGATCATTGCATCGGGCGGCGTAACCAACATTGAAGATGTAAAACAATTGTGCAAAGTTAAACAACCGGCATTATTCGGCGCTATTACCGGTCGGGCGATTTATGAGGGCACGCTTGATTTGACCGAAGCACAGGCATTGGCGGATAAGCTGGTGGGCCATTAAATACAGTGTGTAGAGGCTGGGCGAAAATACCCCGCAGTCTGAACTAACTGGCGGCAATAAATTTTTAGAGTTTACTATTATGGCGTTGGCAAAACGTATTATTCCCTGTCTTGATGTAGACGCTGGTCGTGTGGTGAAGGGTGTTCAATTTGTGGATATTCGCGATGCCGGAGATCCAGTAGAAATTGCCCGCCGTTACGATGAGCAAGGCGCTGATGAAATCACCTTTCTTGATATCACCGCAAGCCATGAAAAACGCGATACCACTTTACACATGGTAGAGCAAATTGCCAGCGAGGTGTTTATTCCTTTAACGGTTGGCGGTGGCATTCGTACAGTGGACGATATTCGCCGTATGCTAAATGCTGGTGCCGATAAAGTTGGTATTAACACCGCGGCGGTGTTTAATCCGGAGTTTGTTCAACAAGCAGCGGAAAAATTTGGCTCTCAATGCATTGTTGTTGCTATTGATGCCAAGCAGGTCAGCGAGCCAGGTGAGCCTTTACGCTGGGAAATTTTTACCCATGGTGGCAGAAAAGCAAGCGGGCTGGATGCCGTTGCGTGGGCAAAAAAAATGGTGGCCTACGGTGCCGGTGAAATTCTGCTGACCAGCATGGATCGTGATGGCACCAAAAATGGTTTTGATCTGGACTTAACCAAAGCCATTAGCTCGGCCGTTTCTGTGCCGGTAATTGCTTCTGGAGGCGTGGGCACTTTGCAGCATTTGGCGGACGGTATAATTGAAGGTAAGGCAGATGCCGTGCTTGCCGCGAGTATTTTCCATTTTGGCGAGTTTTCAATAGAGCAGGCCAAGCGTTACATGGCCGAACAAGGCATAGAAATGCGCTTTTGACTGTCGGCCCACTGATAATAAGCAGTCAAATACATAGCCTAGGGCATAGTTCAGTTTGTACTGCTAGTAAACGCCTTCTTTTCTCCGCTATTTTGTGAAACACATTCAATTTCTTAAGAGGATTTCTTTTTAAAGTCCGCTAAGCTGGAGACAATGGTTGTTCGGCAAGTCATTTTTATCGGTTGGTTGGGCTGGACTCATTCTCAATGATAAATATTGGAGATTACTTATGTATAAGAAAGTGTTGAGTTTTATGGTCTGTGCGAGTGTGCTGGCACCCTTTTATGCGCAAGCCTATGAGGCGGGTGAAGTTATCCTGAGAGGTGGTGTGGTTTTGATGGAACCACGGGAGGACAGCGACCCTTTGTATTTAAATGCCAATATAT
>JBECKY010000129.1:0-23866 GCA_040235475.1 Pseudomonadales bacterium | reverse complement strand
GGCTTTGAAGATATATCGTAGGTAACCCGTGAAATACCCGAAATTTCATTGATAATGCGCCCGGACACTAGCTCAAGGAAATCGTAAGGTAAATGCGCCCAGCGAGCAGTCATAAAATCAATGGTTTCCACCGCCCTTAGTGCAATAACATATTCATAACGCCGGGCATCGCCCACCACGCCCACAGATTTAACGGGCAGGAATACCGCAAAGGCTTGACTGGTTTTATGGTAAAGATCGGCCTTGTGCAACTCTTCGATAAAAATATGGTCGGCCCGACGCAATAAATCTGCATAGTCTTTTTTAACTTCACCCAATATACGCACCCCCAGGCCCGGCCCAGGAAATGGATGCCGGTATACCATGTCGTAAGGCAGGCCCAGTTCCAAACCCAGTTTACGTACTTCATCCTTAAACAATTCCCGCAGTGGCTCAACCAGCTTGAGATTCATATCTTCGGGTAAGCCACCGACATTATGATGGGATTTGATCACATGGGCCTTGCCGGTTTTTGCGCCGGCAGATTCAATTACATCGGGATAAATAGTACCCTGGGCCAACCACTTTGCATCGGCAATTTTTGCCGATTCTTCATCAAATATATCGATAAAGGTATTACCGATAATTTTTCTTTTTTGTTCCGGGTCGGCAACACCTTCAAGTCGCTGTAAAAATTTTTCTTCTGCAGATACCCGGATCACTTTAACACCCATGTGCTTGCTGAACATGTTCATCACCTGATCGCCTTCGTTCAAGCGCAACAGGCCGTTATCAACAAATACACAGCTTAACTGATCGCCAATGGCTTTATGTAATAAAGCGGCAACCACGGAAGAATCCACCCCGCCCGACAAACCCAAAATAACATGATCTGTACCAACATCCTGGCGCACTTTAGCGATCGCATCGGTCACAATATTGGCTGAAGTCCACAGGGTATCGCAGCCAGCAATGTGTTTGATAAAACGCTCCAGCATGCGCCCGCCTTGCAAGGTGTGGGTCACTTCAGGGTGAAACTGCACACCGTAGAAATGCCGGGTTTCATCTGCAATGGCAGCGATGGGTGCGCTATCGGTTGAGGCTATTATTTTAAACCCTGCGGGCACTTTGGTGACTTTATCGCCGTGGCTCATCCAGACATCGAGCAGGGGTTCGCCTTGTTCATTCACATGGTCTTCAATGCCCTTGAGCAGTCTGGATTCTGCTTCGAGTTTGATACTGGCATAACCAAATTCACAATGCTGCGAAGATTCAACCTGCCCACCCAGTTGCATTGCCATGGTTTGCATGCCGTAACAAATGCCCAGCACGGGGCAGCCCAGTTCAAAGACCAGGGCGGACGCTCTTGGTGTGGTGTCAGCGGTAACGGTTTCAGGGCCGCCGGAAAGAATAATGGCTTTTGCCTGGAAGGCTTTTATCTCGTTTTCATCCATATCGTAGGGATGAATTTCACAGTACACACCAATCTCTCTGACCCTTCTTGCTATAAGCTGGGTGTACTGAGATCCAAAATCCAGAATAAGAATACGGTGCTGGTGAATATTGTCAGCCATTTGCCAGGGAACCTCTGAGCACGTCATAAACGAAAAATTTTAAAGCAGAATAAGCACTGAAAAACCGAAGACCATTTTGCATGTTCACGCACCGGTTAATTCAGGGATAAATTCATCAGTGCATGCTTAAGTGTTATCAAGTCAATCGATAATTTGGCGCTTCTTTTGTGATGGTTACATCGTGCACATGGCTCTCTTTCATACCTGCAGATGTGACTTTAATAAAGCGCGGTTTGGTACGCATAACTTCAATATTGTTAGAGCCGGTGTAGCCCATACTGGAGCGAACACCACCGATTAACTGATGAATAATGGCGGACATCGGCCCCTTATAAGGTACGCGCCCCTCAATGCCTTCGGGTACCAGTTTTTCTACCCCGGCAGACGCATCCTGAAAATAACGGTCACTGGAGCCTTCGGTCTGAGCCATGGCGCCTAAGGATCCCATGCCTCGATAAGCTTTGTAGTATCGGCCTTGAAACAATTCAACCTCGCCAGGCGCCTCTTCGGTACCCGCCAGCAAACTGCCAATCATCACCGAATGAGCGCCAGCTGCGATTGCTTTTGCCAGATCACCTGAAAAACGAATACCGCCATCGGCTATAACCGGTACATTGCTGCCCTCAATCGCTTTCACGACATTGGCAATGGCAGTCACCTGAGGCACACCGATTCCGGCAATAATGCGAGTGGTGCAAATAGAGCCCGGCCCAATACCCACTTTAATACCATTAGCCCCGGCATCCACTAGCGCTTTCGCCGCTTCAGCAGTGGCAATATTGCCGCCAATAACCTCAATATCCCCATAATTGGCTTTAATCCATTTCACCCGATCCAACACGCCTTTGGAATGGCCATGGGCAGTATCCACAACCAGCACATCCACACCGGCATTAACCAGCGCCTCTACCCGTGCTTCCGCCCCTTCGCCGGTACCCACTGCTGCACCTACTCTTAAGCGAGCAAGACTGTCCTTGCAGGCGTTGGGGTAAGCTTCAGCTTTACGAATATCGGTTACAGTGACCATGCCCCGCAGCTTAAAGTCGTCATCAACTACCAATATTTTTTCGATACGATATTTTTGTAACAGCTCTTTGATTTCTTCCTGTGAAGCGTTTTCCTTAACTGTTACCAGGCGTTCTTTGGGGGTCATGATACTGGAGACAGGCGCATCAAAACGGGTTTCAAAGCGAAAATCCCGACTGGTAACAATGCCGACAAGTTCATCGCCGTTGACCACGGGTAAACCAGAAATCTGGTGGCGCTTAGTCAATTCAATCAACTCACCAATACTGGTATTCATGGTGCACGTTAATGGATCACGAATGACGCCACTTTCATATTTTTTAACTTGGCGAACCTGTTGCGCCTGGGCAGCAACCGTCATATTCTTGTGCAAAATACCAATACCACCTTCCTGAGCCATGGCAATTGCCAGGCGTGCATCGGTCACCGTATCCATGGCCGCGGAGATAATAGGTATATTCAGCTCGATATTAGTACTTAGGCGGGTTTTAAGACTCACGTCTTTGGGCAGTACCTCAGAATAGCCAGGTACCAGGAGGACATCGTCAAATGTCAGTGCTTCTTGCGTTATTCGCAGCATAGTAAGTACACCACCGGGGGTAGTTGCCTACCATTAAGATAGCGCGCCATTATATAAAAATCACTGGCCTGGGTAAATAGCGAATGTTAAGGTCTGATGTTTAAGTGCAAAGTTAAGCGCAAATAAGCCAAAATTCCTCGATTTAACCAATGCATTCAACCACTGACAAAGACACCCTCACTATTAGCCAACTTAACAACCTTGCCCGCGACCTGCTGGAAAGTCACTTTCCGATGGTTTGGGTGGAAGGTGAAATTTCCAACCTGATGCATGCCACTTCCGGCCACTTGTATCTAACCTTAAAAGACTCACAGGCTCAGATTCGCGCAGCCATGTTTAAAGGTCGCAATAAAAAACTTGGTTTCAAACCCAAAGACGGCATGCAGGTATTAGTAAGAGCCAAACTCAGCCTGTATCCGGCGCGAGGCGATTACCAACTGATTATCGATCAAATGGAAGAAGCCGGTGATGGCGCCTTACTCCGGGCCTTTGAGCAACTGAAACAAAAACTGGCGGCAGAAGGTTTGTTCGCTGAAGAATACAAACAGCCACTGCCGCCTTTGCCTAAGCAGATTGGTGTTATTACCTCCCCCACCGGTGCGGCCATTCAGGATATTTTAACGGTTCTGAAACGCCGCTTCCCCGCCATTCCAGTCAGGCTATACCCAGTATCGGTACAAGGTGCCAATGCTGCCCCGGAAATTGTCGCGGCCATTGAAAAGAGCAATGCTCACGGCTTGTGTGATGTCCTCATTATCGGTCGCGGCGGCGGTTCGCTGGAGGATTTGTGGGCCTTTAATGAAGAAATTGTTGCCCGCGCTATTGCTGCCAGTGACATTCCCATTGTTTCCGCTGTTGGCCATGAGACGGATTTCACCATTGCCGATTTAGTCGCTGACGCAAGAGCACCGACACCTTCAGCGGCGGCCGAATTGATCAGTCCTGACCAGCTGGAAATGCTTGGCCTTCTAAAAAGCTTTGAACAATTTTTTAGTTCTCACATTAATCTCGTGCTTACGCAGGCAAAACAGCAATTGCATGCTTTGCAAAAAAGAACCCGGCACCCAGGGCAACGCCTTAGAGATCTAAGCCAGCGCCTGGATGAAATGGAATCCAGAATAAAAACCAGCCAACAACATTTTCTCAAACATAAACAGGCGGCACTCAATGCGGCGTCCGCTGAACTTAAATTACATACCCCCAGCCATCAAATTGCCCAGTTGAAAACTCAAAACAGCAGCCTTTATCAGCGGCTCAGGCTGGCTATGATGCAACACCTGCAGCAACTTTCCCAACAATTGCAATTATCGGCTCAGCAACTCAATGCTGTTAGTCCGTTAGCAACTTTGGAACGTGGTTACGCCATTGTTAGTAACAAACAAGGTAACATTATTAAAAAAGGCTCTGAACTCAAACCTGGCGACGTGGTCAATACCAGACTACATGTCGGTGAATTTACTGCACAAGTCCTGACCATCAGCAACGCCAACGATACTCAAAGTGAAACATGAAACCTTGTTACCGAAAAAGTTACCCACAAAGCATTAGCGTTTTCTTATTTGCAATTTTCTTCAATAGCGCTGTTTTCGCTTTACCCCGTGAAGCAGCCGTACCGGGTGGTGTTGCTCTGGTGCCTTTGGACAGCTCGGCATTGCAAGCGCCAAAAGTTTTTTATCGCAAGCAGCAAGTTATGGTGCACCGGCACAACGAACAATGGCTGGCCGTTGTAGGCATTCCCCTTGCCGCAAAACCAGGAACTCACAACCTACTGCTTAAAGACAGTTCTACAGACGAGTCAAATGCGGCCTTAAAAATTCCTTTTACCGTGCACGCTAAAGAATATCAAAGCCAGTACCTGACCGTGACTAATAAACGCCACGTCAACCCCGACCCAATGGATTTAACCAGAATTAACAAAGAACAGTTAGAAATGCAGGCAGCATTTGAAAACTGGAGAGCTGAGCCTCGTGATTTAACTGGTTTTAACTTGCCAACCAAAGGCCCTTTTTCAAGCCCCTTTGGGCTGCGCAGATTTTTTAATAATGAACCCAGAAAACCTCACAGCGGACTGGATATTGCCGCCCCGGAAGGCACCCCCGCCACCGCCCCGGCCCCAGCTACGGTCGTAGCGACGGGCCACTATTTTTTTAATGGCAACACTGTTTTACTTGATCATGGACAAGGTTTAATTACCATGTATTGCCACTTGAGCGAAATCCATGTCAAGAAAGGTCAGGCAGTAGAAGCCGGAAGCACACTCGGCCTGGTGGGCAAAACCGGCAGAGCAACCGGGCCACACTTACATTGGAGTGTCAGCCTGAACAATACCCGGGTTGACCCAATGTTGTTTTTAGATTCAGGCTTAGTGGAAGATAGTAGCGATGACAGCGCTGCTACAAAACAATAGTTTTATTACTTTATTTTTTTTTCTTTTTTTCACGCTTTTTCACATACTCCATCATGCGGCGTTTTTTAACGAGCTGTCGGGGTGTTAATATATTGCGGCGACCGGCGTAAGGATTGTCTCCGGTTTTAAATTCAACCCGCACCGGGGTTCCCTCAAGCCGCAACACTTCACGAAAAGTATTTTCCAAAAAGCGTCGATAGGATTCTGGCACATTATCAGTTTGATTACCGTGAATCACGATGGTGGGCGGGTGAGAGCCGCCCAGATGGGCATAGCGTAATTTTATCCGTCGTCCTTTCACCAGCGGTGGCGAGTGAGCGTTAACGGCCTCCTGCAAAATCTGGGTTAAATCATTTGTAGCCACTTTTTTCTCGGCACTTTGATGGGCTTTTTCAATAGAGCCATAGAGATCACCCACAGCGGTGCCGTGCAAAGCTGAAATAAAATGAATTTTGGCAAAATTTACAAAGCTTAAGCGGCGTTGCAATTCACGTTTTACGGCATTTTTTTCGTCAGTTGTCATGCCGTCCCATTTGTTCACCGCAATAACCAATGCCCGCCCCGCCTCAAGCACGAAACCTAATAAATGCAAATCCTGTTCGACAACGCCTTCCCTTGCATCCAGCACCAGCACTACAACATGGGCATCCTCAATCGCCTGCAAGGCTTTGATCACCGAAAATTTTTCCACCGTTTCATGAACTTTACCACGCTGCCGAACACCGGCAGTATCAATCAAGGTATAGTCCTTACCGCGACGTTCATAGGGTATATAAATACTGTCTCGTGTAGTACCAGGCAGATCATAAACAACAACCCGCTCTTCACCTAGCATGCGGTTAACCAGGGTGGATTTGCCCACATTGGGCCGGCCAACGGCAGCAATTTTAATGCCCTTTGTTTTTTCTTCGGCCTGATCATCAAGATTGACCAAGCTGTCGGCCAAAACAGTTTCCATCAGGCTGTTTACACCCCGATTCTGGCTGGCAGCAACAGGAACAGGGTCGCCGAGGCCGAGACTAAAAAAATCGGCCAGGGCAATATCAGGATCCACACCGTCTATTTTATTAACCACCAGAAAAATTTTTTTATTTTTGTAGCTGCGTAAGCGCTTGGCAATGGTGTGATCACCGGGCATGGCGCCAGCGCGAGCATCAACAAGAAAACAAATAATGTCAGCTTCTTCTACTGCCCGAAAGGACTGGCTGGCCATGTAGGTATCTACACCACCCTCTTCCTCGCCAATACCACCGGTATCGATAATAATAAATTTATGATCATCGAACTGGCCTTCACCATACTGCCGATCACGGGTCAGCCCTGGCAAATTAGCCACTAAAGCGTCCCGGCTCCTGGTGAGCCGGTTAAACAGCGTAGACTTGCCCACATTGGGGCGCCCAACTAAAGCGACAACCGGTTTCATAATTGTTTAATTTAAAGAAGTTTTAGCATGTTGTGCTAACGGTGGCAGCGTATATTAACATCAGAGATTAATTAACAACACTTAAGGCCCTGAGCGTGCCACTGTTGTTGATAACGTACAGCAGCCCGTCCTTAACCACGGGCTCTGTTCTCAATCCATTACCAGGCTCAATACGCGTGGGAGTGAAGCGGGCTTTGGGTTTGGCTTGAGGGTTGAGGTTATCAGCAGAGCCTTTAATGCGGATTTTTTCAACGATACGGCCATCGATTTGAGAAATAAAATGCAGAAAGCCTTCGTCATCACCGGTAACAATGTAATTACCCAATGCAACCGGGGCTGATAATTTTTTATTCTGTAACGCTTTTTGTTCCCAAACATCGGCACCACTGGGCTGATCCAGAGCAACAATACGGCTATTGGAATCAATCACATAAATACTGCCAAGCCCTTCGGCAAGACCAAGGGCAGAAGACATTTCCCGCTGCCAAATCGGTCGGCCGGAACGGAGGTCAATAGCCGCTATATTGCCCTGAAAAGTGGCCGCATAGACGGTTTGACCATCGACAATAAAATCGCCATCAATGTCAACTATTCTATCTAATTCTGAACGACCTTGAGGTTGCGCAACCGCTCTTTCCCAAACTGGCAAACCGGTTTGCAATAGCACCGCAATCAATTTTCCATTGGCGAAACCAGCCAGGACTATTTCATCCAGCAGTTTTGGGCTGCTGGTGCCTCTTAATGACAATGACGGCACCGTTACCTGGAACAGCCATTTTTGGGCTCCGGTCTTTTGATCAAGGGCGAATAATTTCCCATCCAGCGTTTGCACAATGACAAGCTGCCCATTAGCCTGAGGAACTGACAAAACTTCGCTGCTCAGGCTTTTTTCCCAAAGGGTCTGACCATTACTGGCATCCAGAGCAAAGATATTGCCTTCCTGGGTACCGAACAAGACCACCCCATAGCCAACAAATACGCCACCGCTGATAGCATCGGGAAAAGACTTTTGCCACAAAAGCCTGCCCTTATTTCGCTCATAGGCCATAACTTGCCCGGTGATATCAGCAATAAAAATACGGTCTTCTGTCACAGCAGGAATAAGGCGGGTGTAAAAATTCCGGCTACCAGCGCCGGTCTTTCGTTGCCAAACTTCTTTGATTTGTATTTCAGGTTTGAATAAAAAACTATTGACGGTGGAGCAGGCTGATAAAGTACTGCCGGCAAAAACCACTACAATAAAAAACGCCAACAATCTGATGCTGGCGCGCTGAAAAAAACTGTTTTTCAAAATTTAATATTCCGCTACGGTAATGTCATCATCGATCGGAGCCAGGTCATCTAACTTAATCTGAATAGTCGCGCTGGGCCCACCAGTGTCAGAGGCAGCTTTGGCAGCTTTCTCATACGCTGTTCGGGCATTATCATTATCTCCCAGCAGTAAATACAAATCGCCTTTCATTTCTTCAAATGACGCTTGCATCGACACCGGCACATCCTTATCAACCACGGCCAAACCCCGCTCCACTTCACCTTGTTCGGCCAGCACTCTGGCAAGCCTTAATTGCGCAGTATAAAGCAAGGGTTTGTCGGGGCGCTGGCTAATTACCCAATTCAACTGTTCTTCAGCTGCCACATAATCGGCATTGATCACTGCAATTTTTGCCAGGGTTAAAGCAGCAAAATGCGCATATTGTGAGCCACGATGCTCGTCAATCAACTGCTGCGCGAGATGGCTGGCGGTGGCTAAATTTTCTTCCTGGTCTTGGTCATTAAAAGCCATTTGCGCGGCTTCCATCATGTTCTTATAGACCATGGAAGCAGCTTCACCGCTTTCGACAGTGCTTTGTTGCCAGAATTTCCAGCCGAATACCACCAATAATGTCAGGACAATGCCCGTCACCAGCGAGCTACCATTGGCCTTGAACCAGTTTTTTATCGCTTCAACTTGCTGTTCTTCAGTGGTGTAAGGTTCCACTTTCTTTCTCCTTAAAACTTTCAGGCTTTATTTTTATCTTCAGAAAATCGGAACTTTCTGTTTAATACATGTTTCACATGTTTTTGTTTTTTTAACCACTTCAACCGGTTATAGTGACTTTTACGCCCTAGCCTGATGATGGGTCAAATAAGTTTTGTAACTTTTCTTTAAGGAATGTAACGCTATCATCGGCGGCTATGGTAACTTGATCAGCCTGGCCTCGCAAAGGTTTCACCAATAGAGTGTCGCTGGCTAACTCCTTATCACCAATAATTAAAGCGTACTCAGCGCCTGAAAAATCGGCCTTCTTCAGCTGGGCCTTGAAGTTACCACCGCCGCAGTGCGTAATCAATCGTAGATTGGGTATTTGTGTTCTTATTTGCTCCGCCAACACCAAGGCCTGCAGTTGGGCAGCTTCGCCCAAGGCTATAAAGTATACATCTGCAGGTTTGTTTAAGTCTCCGGGCAGGCCTTTTGCTGCAAGCAACAAGACCAGGCGCTCCAACCCCATGGCGAAGCCCACTGCCGGAGTTGCTTTACCGCCAAGTTGCGCCACCAACCCGTCATAACGGCCACCCGCACAAATAGTGCCTTGAGCACCTAATTGATCTGTCACCCATTCAAAAACCGTTTTGGAATAATAGTCCAAGCCCCGCACCAGACGTGGGTTAATGTCGTATTTAATGCCGACATGATCAAGGGTAGCGCACAATGACTCAAAGTGCTGCCGGGACTCATCATCGAGGTAATTGGCTAAAACTGGAGCATTTTCAAGCACTTTCTGGGTGGATTCACTTTTGCTGTCGAGTATACGCAAGGGGTTTGCCGAAAGCCGTTGCTGGCTGTCGCTGTCAAGCTGATCAAAATGATCTTTCAGATACGTGACCAAATCAGCGCCATAGCTGGCTCGAACGGCAGAGCTGCCAATGGAATTAAGTTGTAGGGAAGCTGCATCCTCAAGACCTAGTACTTGCCACAACCTCGCGGTCATTATAATCAGTTCCGCATCTATGTCCGGCCCTGACATACCAAAAGCTTCAACACCGACCTGATAAAATTGGCGATAGCGGCCTTTTTGCGGGCGCTCATAACGGAACATCGGCCCGGTATACCAAAGCCGTTGCACCTGGTTATAGAGCAATCCGGCCTGCTCTGCAGCGCGGACACAACTGGCGGTACCCTCAGGTCTTAAGGTTAAGCTGTCACCATTGCGATCATCAAAGCTGTACATTTCCTTGGCAACAATGTCGGTGGCCTCGCCCACTGAACGCTTGAACAATTCGGTCACTTCCAGCACGGGCATACGTACTTCACGATAACCATAGCTTTGCAGGGTGCGTGCGATACTGGCCTCAAGGTATTGCCAAACAGGTGTTTGCTCGGGCAGGATATCGTTCATGCCGCGAATGGCTTGTATACGCTTGCTCAATGATTTTCCCAGTATGTGAATATGACCCAAGTGTTTAGTCAGGCTCTGCAGGTGGATTCCCGCTGCGGCAACTGCAAACACATTAGTTATTTAGTACCCTATTCAGTGGAGGCGCTTCTGAGGATAATATTTTTTTCGTCTTCTTCGTGTTTATGCCGTACTTCTTCAGCTTTTGCCCGAGCCATTTTTTCCAGTTCATCAACTATTTCGCCATTACTGATTTTATGGCTTTTTTTGCCATTGCGATAAATCAGATTAGCAGGGCTTGCACCGGTTAAACCGATATCGACCTCTTTCGCTTCGCCAGGTCCATTCACCATGCAACCGATAACGGCAATATCAACACTTTCATTGATATCCTCCAGGCGAGCTTCAAGCTCATTCATGGTTTTAATAACATCAAAATTCTGTCGGGAACAACTCGGGCAGGCAATAAAATTAATACCTTTTTTACGTATGTGCAGGCTTTTAAGTATATCAAAACCCACTTTCACTTCCTGTACCGGATCAGCCGCCAGGGAAATACGAATGGTATCGCCTATGCCTTCCATCAGCAAAGCCCCCAGGGCTATGGCTGATTTTACCGTACCAGAACGAAACACACCGGCTTCTGTGACCCCTAAATGCAGGGGCTGCTCAATTTGGGCGGCTATCAGCCGATAGGCCTGGATCGTCATAAACACGTCGGAGGCTTTTAAACTGACTTTGAAGTTTTGAAAGTCAAGACGATCAAGAATATCAATATGGCGCATGGCAGACTCAACCAGTGCTGCCGGTGTGGGTTCACCGTACTTACGTTGTAAATCTTTTTCCAGGGAGCCGGCATTAACGCCTATTCTCAAGGGGATATTTTGATCACGGGCAGCATCCACTACGGCCCGAATTTTGTCTTCCTTGCCAATATTTCCCGGATTGATCCTCAGGCAGTCCACCCCTAACTCAGCAACCCGCAGGGCAATTTTATAGTCAAAATGAATGTCGGCAATCAAAGGCACGCCCACCTGATGGCGAATGGCACCAAACGCTTCGGCGGCATCCATACTAGGCACAGACACCCGAACAATATCCACACCTGCAGCTTCCATCTGACGAATCTGAGCAACAGTCGCTGCAACATCACAGGTTTCGGTATTGGTCATTGTTTGCACCGTAATCGGCGCACCACCACCTACCGGCACATCGCCAACCATGATTTGACGGGAAACTCTTCTCTTTATAGGGGACTCATTAAACATAGTGGGATTATGGGCTATAACAGCTTAAAAATCGATAGGCTGAAGCAGGTTCAAGGCCTTAGCCGGCTAAGGTTTTAGCCGAACCACTGCCGTACCCGAATCTTTTCGAATATAAGGCTTCAAGGCAATATTTTTGCCATTAAAGTTCAAATTTACCACGGCAGCATCGCCTAACAAGACACTGAAGGGGGCGGCACCTGTTAATTCCAGCGAATCTCCCGCTTTCTTCAGTCCGGCGAAAATTTCCAGATCATAAGCATCTTTTACCGACACCCAGCACTCACCGTTAAAAAACATAAACAGGTTATCGGTGCCCGCCACCGGTTTTTCTGCAACTGGCTCAACTATAATTTCATCTGCTATTGATACAGAGGGATCGACGGGTTCCAAAACATCGGTCAATGGCTCTGCTTGTACGGCAGCAGCACCTTCTGCACCGGCATCATTGGTTTTGCTCGCTTGCCCCACCTGATCAGCACCGGCAGATCCGTCGCTTATGCCCTTCTCACCACCCTCTCCACGCCCAGAAAGCCGGGCAGACGGGTCTGCTTGCCCAGAGACACTCTGATCAGATACAGCGTCCGATTCTTTGTTCCCGGTAGGAATTATCATAAAGACAACGAACAGAATCAGGATCAGCGCAGCAAAACCCAGCCATTGAGGATCGATGCCTTTCGGCAGCTCAGGAGCAAGGTTTACCAGTTCTTCGGCTTTTTGTTTTTCTATACCAAGCACTTTGTTTTGTTGCTCGTAGGCCAGAATGAGCTCGTCACTATCCACCTGTACCAACTTGGCATAATTTCGGATATAACCCTTGACATAGATAGGTGCAGGCAAAAGCTTGTACTGGTCATGCTCAAGAGCTTCGACATATGCTTCCGATATATGCAATAAACTGGCTACATCAGCAATTGAAAGCCCAATGGCTTCCCTGGCTTTACACAGCAAAGTGCCGGCTGAACGATCACCTGAAGTCTCTGTTTCTTGCACATCATCACTCATAGTTAAAGAGTCACCACTGCACTGATTCCGCTATCAAGCTCTTGGTTAATTCCCCAACTGTCCCAAAGAGCTTTGGTAAAGCTGGTATTCTTTTGACTCGGGAAACAACCTGCGCAAGGCCAGCTCATAGCTGGCTAAAGCATCTTTGTTGCCCAAAACACGTTCCAACCGAATGCCTAACCACAAGCTTTCGGCAGTGTGTCGGCTTAAGCCCAAATAAAGCTGAAACCATTGATAGGCTTTTTGATTATGGCCCTGCTCATATTCCAGAATAGCCAGATTCAAAACTGTAACCGGCTTTTTTTGATCAATGCGATAAACCCGCTGAAAAGCAGCCGTAGCAGTTTCGCTGTCGCCATTTTTTTTCGCACACAAGCCAAGGTTTTCAAATGACTGCACCCTGTTTTCATATTGATAATCGTTGGCTGCCATTTTAAGTTGCTTGATGCCTTCGTTATAGCGTCCATGGGTGCATAAAAAACTGCCGTAATTGTGGCGCACTTTGGCATCTTTGCCGTCATATTTTACCGCCAGTTTATAGTGCTTTTCTTCTTTTTCAACATCACCCTCATAGCGATAAAGCAGGGCAAAAGCATTGTGTACTTCTGCTGACTTGTCATTCCACTCCATAGCTTTATTCAAATGAAGCATCGCTCTTTGCAGATCGCCAGCTTCGAGATTTTTCAGTCCCGCATCAACCCTGGCTTGCAGGGCTTTGTCGGCATCTACTCTTTTTACTGCTGACTTTTTCTGATTATTAAGCTGCGAATCTTCAGATTTCAAACCGCGATCGCAAGCAGTTAACAACAACACACTGCCTAAAAGCAAACTGCCACAAATTTGCGCCAGGTTAATAGGTTTTATAGCCTTCATTTTCCATTTCACCTTAACATAATTTAAATAGAGCACGCCTATTTTTGCAAGTTTGTGGCGCTGCCACTTGCTGAAATATTGTCTACTACGTCAACAGGCTGCTCTTGCTCGGAAAGATCATGCACTGCAATCTGATTAAGCCAACGCTCACTACGGCGGGTTTTATCCTGCACTTTACCTACCAACTGTCCACAGGCAGCATCAATGTCTTCACCGCGGGTGGTGCGCACTGTAACTGTATAACCCGCGTCCTGTAATATTTTTTGAAATCTAAAAATTGCATTCCTGCTGGATCTTTCATAACCGGAATGAGGAAAAGGATTAAACGGAATCAAATTAACTTTTGCCGGCAGCGAACTCAGTAATTCCACCAGTTGCCGGGCATGCTCCGCCTGGTCGTTAATGCCTTTCAACATCACGTACTCCATGGTTATGGTACGCCGATTATTATCAAAACTATTTAAAAACCGTTGACAGGCATCTAACAACTCTTTTAGCGGATATTTTTTATTTATGGGAACCAGTTCGTTCCTGAGGGCGTCATTGGGCGCATGCAGCGATACCGCCAACGAAACATCAATCTCTTTCGACAACCGATCCATCGCTGGCACCACGCCAGAAGTACTTAGCGTGACCCGCCGTTTGGAAATACCATAGCCCAAATCATCCTTCATGATATGCATAGCAGAAACGACGTTATCGAAATTAAGTAATGGCTCGCCCATGCCCATCATTACCACGTTGGTAACCGGACGGTTGCCGGTATTTGTTTGTGGCCCAAAGGAATGTTGCGCAACCCAAACCTGCGCGACAATTTCAGCAGCGCTCAAATCCCGCTTAAAACCCTGCTTGCCAGTGGAACAAAAACTGCAATCAAGGGAACAGCCCACCTGGGAAGACACACACAGGGTTTTGCGATCACCATCGGGAATCAAAACCGCTTCAACGCTATTGAATTCATCTAGTTTTAGCACCCATTTGCGGGTACCGTCTTTGGAAAACTCCTTGTAGGCCACTTCGGGAACGCGCACTTCCGCCACAGCCTTGAGCCGCAAACGAAGCGCTTTGCTCAGGTTGTTCATTTCATCAAAATCAACAACACCAATATGATGTATCCATTTCATCACCTGCTCGGCACGAAAAGGCTTCTCCCCCAATTCAAGGAAAAAAGCCCGCATTTGAGCCTGAGTAAGGCCAAGCAAATTTATTTTTTCAGACATGTCTTTAACTATAACGATCTGATAATAAGTTTTCTGTCGCTATTAATGCCAAGCCACCACTTGGTTTAGCGGTAGCCTTTAGTCTAACCTATTCATGATTTTATTATCGGGTACGGGAACACAGCTCAGCATCTTCAAAGAAATAAGCAATTTCCCTGGCTGCTGAAGCAGTTGAGTCCGAACCATGCACTGCATTTTCGTCAATAGACTGAGCAAAATCAGCTCGAATTGTTCCCGCAGCAGCTTCCTTGGGGTTTGTAGCACCCATCAGATCACGGTGCAATGCCACTGCATTCTCCCCTTCCAGCACCTGCACAACTACCGGGCCCGAGGTCATAAATGCAATTAAATCAGGGAAAAAAGCTCTTTCTTTATGCTCTGCGTAAAAGCCACCGGCCTTATCTTCATCCAGGTGAAGCATTTTAGACGCGATGATTTTCAAACCGGCTTGTTCAAAGCGGGTGTAAATCTCGCCAATTACATTTTTAGCTACAGCATCAGGTTTGATAATCGATAATGTACGCTCAACAGTCATTCTTGTTACTCCAATATCAGGTTTAGTCAAGGGAAAATGAAAACAAGGGGGATTGCGACTACTTTTGAGGCGGCCATTCTACGAGCAAACCCACCTTTGCGCAATGCAGGCCAGCTTGATACACAAGCCTTAGTCATCAATGCTGCTGAAAAAGCATTTCCAAGGACTTATTACCCAGGGCACGACTGATATTGACAGCACTGCCCTCCTGGCTCTGGAAACGATTTTCAGCCAGTGGATTGGCTTTAAGCAACAATAATGAATTCACCCATTGCAAATGCTCTTTGCGAGTAGCTGTACGTAAAGCATCGTCTAATTGTTCCTGCGGCCAGGGTAATTTGAACAGCCAGGTAACCAAGGTTTCATTGCCACCGTGCATCGCATAACTCAACACGCCATGACCCTGGTTGTCGGTACTGAAATAACCCCCGTTATTTAACAGGGTTTCAAAGAAATCCGGCCGCCGCTCAGCCGTTAAATGTAAGACCGTAGCGCCATTGCGCACAGGTAAATTGGGGTCGGCACCGTGCTCCAAAAGCCATTTCGCCACTGCAAACTGTTCATTAAAAATCGCCTCCAGCAAAGTTGAGGATCCATTTGCAAGCTGATTGACATCAGCCCCCTGCTTAAGCAAATAGTCAACAATATCAAGATGGCCCGCCCGCGCAGCAGACATTAAAGCAGTGCCGCAACGAGGCGTTACAGCCCTTAAATCAGCACCGTTTGCCACCAGCACCTTCACCATCCTGATAATATCACCCCGCATGGGTGTCGCCGCCGCCAGCTGCAACAGTGAACACTGACTAACCGGGTGAATAGCATTAACGTTGGCGCCATTTTGAATCAGGAACAGGGCTACCTGAGAGCTGTTTTTGTTGACGGCAATAGCCAAGGCTGAAGGCATGTGTTGATTATCCACCGCATCCACAGCCACGCCCTGCCTGAGCAAAGCTTCCACCTGCTCATAATGACCATCTCGAACCGCATCGGTCAGCGGCGTAGCCAAACAAGGAGGTATAGCCAGAAAACCCAAGCCAGTTAACAGCCCTGCAGCCCGTCTCAATGTATCCAAAAGATTTAAATTCATTTTCCCATTTTTTGCGCCGCTGATTCTGGCCGGCACTTTGGCGGCCTCTTTCTGATGCCAGTCCTTACCCTCGATCATGCCACGAATAAGGCATAACTTTTTGCTCTACTTCACTGGTTGTTTTGGTGATAAAAACGCATCTGTGCAAGCACTGGCAATGCCTTAATTTCATCATATTAAATAATGATACTACGAAGACAGCATTACAAAAGAGGTTTCGACATCAACAAAAAGCTATTGCGGTCAATCACATAGAGTACATATTACCCATAAGCAGGCTGAATTAACATTATATGTATATGATTTTAAAGTTTATTTTTACACTGCAAGTGATAAAAATCGCTTGAAACCCTTGCTAGAAAAAGTGCACTTCGCTACAATTGCGCAAATTTTAAACACTTCGCCTTACCTTGGGCATAATCCCATTAAGAGCAATCGAAGACAAAGGAAGTCCTGGTTTTCTAAATGATTCATGCCCAGACACTAAAAAGAAGCACCCTAGCCGTCTTGTTCAGTCAAATGCTGCTCCTGGGTTTTGTTGTTTCTGCCCTATCACCTCTGGCAAACGCAGAAGCTTCCTCTGAGCAACAACTCTATGACCGTATTTTAGATTCCATCAAACGGCTTGAGCAGCAACGCCTTGAAGAAGCCGTGTTACCTGGAAAAGATAAAGCACAAGACAAGCAGAAAGAACTACGACAAGACCCAGATACTGAAACTCTGCCGGAAGTTGTTACACGCTGCTTTCCTATTGAGCATATTCAAATCGAAAGCGCTGGCGAACCCGCGCCTCACTTACAACGCTGGGCTGTAAAACAAGTACAAGCCTGGCAAGGCCGCTGCCTGCTGTTGACGGATATACAGGCCCTGCAACGGGAACTGAATAACAAACTCATTACCCGTGGCTATATCACCAGCCGGGTGCTGTTGCCGGAGCAGAAAATTGCTGACGGTGAACTCAAATTGTTGATCGCCGCCGGCCGGGTGGAAACCGTTATAGGTGATGGCGTAAAAGCAAGGCTGGTGGAACTGGCTTTGCCGTCGCGGCGCGGGCAGCTGTTAAACCTGCGTGACCTTGAGCAAGGCGTGGAAAACCTGAGCCGCTTGCCAGGCATGAGTTTTGCCTTTGATTTACAGCCGGGTGCTGCCTACGGCACAAGTAAACTGCTGGCCAAGGCAAGCTGGCCACGGCAGTATCGAGCATCCTGGTTAGCCAGTGAAAGCTACTATGGCAGCACAGCCCATGGCAATACACAGTTAAGTTTTGAATGGGGCAGCCTGTTTGGTCAACCGGATCGCCTAACGGTGGGAATTAACAGCGACCTTGATCGGGAAGTTTCGGATCAGGCCCGAGGTGGTTTTTTTAATTATGATTTAACGCTGGGTTATTGGCTGATGGCAGCGAGCTTCAATCGCCAACGTTACGAAAATCAGATTGCCGGGGTGCAAAAAATTGCTGCCAATGGCGCTACAGATTTATCGCAGCTTGAGCTCAAACGCATTCTCTACCGTTCCCCGTATACCCGCTTGGGCTTGGCCGCATTGGGTAGTTATGCCGACGTGCGTAACCTGCTGGATGAAACCACCATTCGGGTCAGCAGTTACCGCTTGCAAAGCAATGGCCTGCGCCTGGATGGCAGTCAACTACTGGGGCGCACCCAATTAGCCGCGTCACTGACTTATGAAAACACCAAAGCCGACGGTCCGGCCACGCAAGTACTTCCAGGCTTATCGGTAGCTGATGTTAATCATGAACGCTGGCAATTGTATGCATCCACGCAACGTCAGTTCACCCCGTTACGCAGTGCGCTGCAATTTAAAATCAATGCCCAGTACAGCGACGATGCCCTGTTTGCCTCTGAGCGTTTTTCACTGGCATCCCAAAGCAGTGTTCGCGCTTACGATGATATTTCTGTCAGTGGCAACAACGGTGTTGCTGGCAGCCTGGACGCCAGCATAACACCCAGGATCGATAAACTGCCTTTAAAGGGGCGAATGAGTGCTTTGTTAAAAAGCCTGATAATACGGCCTTTTCTGGCTTACGACAGTGGTGTAATTCCTGGCAACAGCAACGAACTGGATTTTGTAAAGCTCAGTTCAGCGACCCTGGGAACCACTTTGATTCATCGCAAATTTCAATTGACCAGCCAGGTTTCCTGGCCCATGGAGCAGTTTTCAACGGAGGCCCCCGCGCATGAATATACGGTTAATGCAGTGGTTTTGCTCAGTTATTAAGCTTGTTAAAGTGAATACCGCGCTACGCAGCAGGCGGCATAAAAAGCGCATTGCAGCCCTGCTCATGCTGCCGGTGATGGTCTTGCAACCGCTGCTGGTGGCTGCCGAGGTGGTGTTGTCGGGTGCCGGTAATACGCAGTTGGACGCCGCGCCTAACGGTGTCCCCATGGTGAACATTGCGACACCCAACGGAGCCGGGGTATCGCACAATATTTACCAGCAGTTTGATCTTGATACGCAAGGCCTGATCCTGAATAACGCCACCGCTATTAGCCAAACCCAGCTGGGGGGGTTTATTAATGCCAATGCCAACCTTACCCAGGGCAGCGCCGGCATGGTGTTAAACGAAGTGATCGGCGCTGCGGGTTCCAGCCTGAACGGTTATCTTGAGGTGGGCGGCGCCCGCGCCGATGTGATTGTTGCCAACCCCTATGGCATCACCTGCAACGGTTGCGGTTTTATCAACACCCATCGCGCCACGCTGACCACCGGTCAGTCCTTATTCAATGCCAGCGGCGGGCTTGAGGGTTTTGCCGTGCAAGGCGGTACCGTCCGGTTTGAAGGCCTGGGTCTTAATGCCAACAATATTGACCGTGTCGATGTGCTGGCCCGGGCGGTGTCACTTAACGCTGAATTGTATGCCCGGACCCTGAACCTGATCACCGGCCAGCAAACGGTGAATTACGCGGATTTAAGCCTCAGCAATACCGGTACCGATGACGCTGCACCCACCTTGGCCATTGACAGTACGCAGCTGGGGGGTATATATGCCGATCGCATTCGCCTGGTGTCTTCCGAAACCGGTGTGGGGGTGAACCTGGAGGGGCCGGTAGCCGCCCTCACCGGGGATTTAAGTTTAAGTGCCAACGGTGATCTGCGTTACAAGGCCTTGAGCAGCCAGCAAAACCTCGAGCTGGATGTGAGCGGCCGAATTCAGGCGGAGGGTGATGCCACCGCCGCTGGCTCTATCACCATGCAGGCCGACGAACTGCTTAACCTGGGCCTGATCTTCAGCCTGGCGCAGGTGGATTTATCCATCGACACCTTGCTGCAAAACGGCAACGACACCCTGGGCGGCGCGATCATGGCCGTGGGTGATATAAGCATTCGCGATAGCGATGCCGATAACCCTGACCTGGTGGTGGAGAACAACGGTTCCTGGATTGAAGCTTTGACAGGCAATATGACTATCACCGCCGATCAGGTTTTGAATCGCCGTACCGGCCTTGACATTCAGCGCAATGTGCTCGACTACGCCAATGCCTGGAGCGTATACAACACGATTTATTACTCAAGAATCACGCCTTTTGTGGGTGATCCGCCTTACCCTTTTGTGAGTGATCCACCTTACCCTGTTGTACGGTGGACAAACGATGACTCCATCTCGGTGGCCATTGGCTCAGACGACCAGCTGATCGACCCCGGTTCACCCGCTGTCATCAAGGCGGCCGGTAATATTGACATCAGCGCCAGCCGCTCGGTCATCAATGCCACCAGCTACCTGTTGGCGGGCGGTGATATACACATTGATACCGGCCTGTTTGACAATTTACCGGAAAAACTTTACCGGCGTTATAGAGAATATTACTTTGATTATGACAACCGTTCAGGTGGCGAATGCAGTTATGGAAGGCATTGTGAAAAAGGTGATGGTGCCTGGGGTTTTTTAGGGATCAATCAGGTTTCCCTGGTGGATGACATTAACAGCATTGTAGCCGCCACAGGCACGCTCACCATCAATGGCACCCAGGCCGTTACCAACGGACAACCTGAAGACTATATTCTCAGCAACCCTTATGCCGACACGGTAGAAGGCTCTCTTCCAAGCAGTGACCCCCTGGCCCTGCTCAACAATCCGCTGTTTCATTTAAGCCAGAACCCCAATCATCCCTACCTGATTGAAAGCAATCCTGTGTTTGCCAACTACCAGAGCTTTATCAGCTCGGCTTACCTGCTGGATCGTTTAGGCTGGAACCCGGATGAATCCGTGCTGCTTCTGGGTGACGGTGCTTACGAACTCTACTGGTTGCGCGAACAGCTGCTGAATGAAAACGGCGGCCTGTACCTGTCGGCCGATTTTAGCGATGAGCAAGAACAGTTCCAGTATTTAATGGACAACGCCGTGACCGCCCGCGAAGACCTGCAACTGGCCCCCGGTGTGGCCCTGAGCGCCGAGCAACTAAACAACCTGCAAGACGACATGGTGTGGCTGGTGGAACAGGACATCAAGGGCCAGAAAGTTCTGCTGCCCACCCTTTACCTCAGCCATGCCCATGAACGCCTCACCCCGCAAGGCGCCATTATTGCCGGTAAAGACATCGACATCACCGCCGGCAGCATCGACAACGCCGGCAGCCTGCTGGCGCAACACAGCCTGGCCCTCACCAGCGTCACCGGCAGCATCACCCACACCGGCGGCACCCTGCACAGTGAAGGCCTGCTGGCGCTGCAATCCGCCGAAGACATTGCCAACCTCAGCGGCATTATCCAGGGCGATATCGTCAACCTGCAGGCACAACGCAATATCAGCATCCAGACCCTCGCCGAACAACAACACTTTGGCCGCGAAGGCATGAGCCGCTACGAAACCCTGGTGGGTGATACCGCCAGCATCACCGGTGGTCAGGTGATGCTCAATGCCGGTTCAGACATTCTCCTGCAAGCCGCCCGGCTCAATGCCGGTATGGGAGGCGCCACCCTCACCGCAGGCAAGGACATCACCCTGGCCACCCAGGTGCTGGCCAATGGCCACGAATACCTCGGCGACAACACCCGCGTGCAACACCG
Source organism: Pseudomonadales bacterium (assembly GCA_040235475.1). GTDB lineage: Bacteria > Pseudomonadota > Gammaproteobacteria > Pseudomonadales > UBA3067 > JBECKY01. The sequence continues at coordinate 2,496 of JBECKY010000129.1, read as the reverse complement.
CGTGGAACACCTAAGCACCGACATCCAAAGCGGCGGCAACCTGAACATCAACGCCGGCCACAACCTCACCGGCGTGGGCGTTAACCTGCAAGCCGCAGGCGACCTGGGCCTCTATGCCCAACAAGACATGGCCTTTGTATCGGCGATTAACAGCGACTACAGCTTCCAGCAAAAAACCGCAGACAAAGCCTACGGCGAAAAAGTCAAAAGCCATGAAAACTACAGCGAAAACGCCATCACCAGTCACTTGACCGCCGGCGGCAACCTGCTGATCAACACCGTTGAGGATCATACCACCGGTCACTGGCAGACCACCGACACCCAGGGCAACGTACTGCTTGCCGGTGTGCAAACCCTGGCGGCTGAAGACACCGTGGCCTATGCCGGCAACGACCTCCTGATCACCGCCACCGAAACCCAAAGCTACAGCCACAGCGAAACCCGGCGCCACTACTCCGACCTTGCCCTCGGGGCAGGCTCATTGGTGGGCGTGAGCACACTGGGCATCGTCGACGTAGAACTCAAAGGCAATGCCAGCAAAGACCAGACCAACACCCACCTCACCCGCAGCCAGTTAGACTCCGGCGGCGATACCGTCCTGCTCTCCGGCCACAACACCACCCTCGTGGCGGGCGACCTGTTTCTTGACAACCTCATCGCCCAGGCCGGCCTTAACACCGACCTTGGCGAAGGCCACATCACCCTTATGGGCGCCCACGAAACCAGTAGTCACTATGAAACCGAATCCACCCTTGACCTTGGCATGAACATCGATGGCGGCCGTCTCACCCTGGCCGAACAAACCGAAACCCGCCAAAGCCAAAGCCAACAAAACTACCTGGGCACCGACATTCTGGCGCTCAACAACCTCGAACTCGACACCCGCGGCGACGTCAACATCATTGGCAGCAACCTCAACGCCGGCCTGGACCACAACCGTGAAGGTGCCCTTAACATCAACGCCAGTGGTCAGGTTAACCTGCTGAGTGCCAGCAACATCAACCAGCAAACCAACGCCGCCACCACCCGCACCCTGATGATCGAAAGCACTGCCACCGGCAGCGACGCCTCCATTTTTGCCGGCTATGAAGAAATCCACACCGAAAACCAAGCGACCCTGCACACCGCTGTGACCAGCAACCTGGGCGCCAACAACCTGCACATCAACAGCGGCACCGACATCAACCTCAACGGCGCCACCCTGCAAGCCCACGACCTGACCCTGCAAGCGGCCGGCGACATCAACACCGACAGCGCCGTCAACACCGACAGCCTGATGACCAGCCAGGAACAACGGCGTGTGGGCGTGCAAGTCACCGCCCATGAAAACTACACCGCAGCCGAAAACGCCGTCAACGGCGTTGGCGATGCCGAAGGCGGCAGCAACAAAATCTTTGCCACCTTGCAAGCCATCGACGCCCTCAGCACCCTGCGCACCATCCCCATCAGCCCCAGCGCCAACGTCGTGGCCGAATACAGCCGCGTTGAAACCCGTCAAAGCAGCCAAACCCATACCCCCAGCGTACTCATCGCCGACAACAACCTCACCCTCAACAGCGGCGGTGACCAACACCACCAGGGCACCCAGGCCTTTGCCGGCAACAACCTCAGCCTCAATGCCGAGGGTGAGATCATCATTGAATCAGTACAAAACCAATACCAGAACCAACAAAACCAGACCTCCCTGAGCGCCAGCATAGATCTCATCAACCCCGGCGCCAGCTCCATGGCCGCCGGCTACAGCAACGACCGTCAAAACCAGAACCAACACCTCAACGCCACCTTCCAGGCCGGCCAAACCCTCAGCCTTGACAGCGGCGGCGACACCACCCTGGCCGGTGCCGTGGCCAGCGGCCAAAACATCAACGCCCGCATCGGCGGCGACCTCAAGCTGATCAGCCGTCAAGACACCGACACCATCCGCGGCGAAGGCGCCAACCTCGGCGTGTCCCTCGCCGCCGGCAAAAACAGTCACGGCCTCAGCATCGGCGGCAACCACAGCGAAGGCGACCGTGCCTGGGTCAACCAGCAAACCGGCCTCTACGCCAACGACAGCGTGGCTGTTTACGTTGACAACCACACCCAACTCATCGGCAGCGTGATCAACAGCGACACCGGCAATCTGAACCTCGACACCGGCACCTTGAGTTTTTCAAATATCAACGACAGCAACCGCTACAACGGCACCAGCCTTAATATAGGCCTGCAAATCAGCCAGGGCGAAGCCGTCAACACCGCCCAAAATACAGGCACCCTGCAAACCGCCCACGACAAAAAAGCCCCCGGCGGCTCTGGTACCAACAGCCTCAGCGGTAGCTATGAAAGCCGTGACATGGAACAACTCACCCGCGCCACCGTGGGTCTGGGTCAGATCACCGTGCGCGGCGACAGCTTAAACACAAACAGCACCGCAGGCCTGAACCGCGACATCAACCTGGCCCAGGAAATCACCCGGGATGATGACAGCCACTACCAGCTGTATATTAGTGACAGCAG
>JBECKY010000127.1:0-5972 GCA_040235475.1 Pseudomonadales bacterium | reverse complement strand
CCTGTCCGTATGCTGATCAAGCAACAGCAACAAAGGCACAAAAAATAAAAAGTCAACCACCAGCGCCATCACAATCACTACAGCGGTAAGAATACCCATATTGGCAACAGGCTGAAAATGTGAAAGCGCCATAACACCAAAGTTTGCTGACAGCAGTATAGAGGTTAATACCAATGCCACGCCCACGGTTTTAAAGGAATAGCGCACCGCATCGGCCGTGCTATAGCCTAGCTCTCTCTTGGCTCGCACGTATTTGCTTAAAAAGTGCACAGTATCATCCACCACAATGCCAATGGTCAAGCTGGCAACGATGGAGACGGCCATGCCTACCTGACCAACAAAAACTCCCCAGATACCAAAGGCCATCACGCAGGGCAGCAAATTGGGCAGCAAGCTTAAAAGGCCATATTTAAAAGACCTGAGGGCAATAACCAGTAACACAGAGATCAGAACCAATGCCAGCACCGTGCCTTTTAACATACTTTTAACGTTTCGGATGGCAAGGCTGCCAAATATCAGATCCATGCCAGTTCCTCTGGCTTTCATATACTCAGGGAAATTCTGATCGATCCATTGGTAAGCCTCTTCCTCAAACGCAACGACCTGATCTGTAGACAGGCCAGTAGACACAATGGTCACTTTTGAATTCATCTTGTCCATGGTCATCTGGTTATCAATACCCAGCCCCATGGGCAAAGACATTTCAAATAACAGGGTGTACTGGGAAATCAGCTCCCTCATATCAGGCACACTGTAAAATTCGTCATCGCCCTGGTGCATATCCCTGTTAAGTCGTTTGATAACATCGGAGTAAGTGTTTACCGATACGACGTGATCATGCTGCCTGGCCCATTTAGAAAATTCATCAAGCTTTTTCTGATAGAGAGGATCCATCACCCCCTGTTCCAGTTCAGGATTAGCAGGAAACGAGAAGTCCAGAGCATTCATCCCGGTTAACTCTTTCATCATAAAATCATTGGCGCGACGTACTTCAAAGGTTTCGTCAAAATACTCGTTCCACACATCTCTGAGTTGATTTTGAGGTACCGCCCAGGCGCAAGCGATCACAAGCACGCCCATAATCCAGAACAAGGGTCGCTGCCTTTTAATAACAAAATCAGCAAATCCGGTCATGAATTTTAAAGAAGACGATGCTACCTGCCCATATTCTTTATCAGGCGTCACCATAACCAGGGCAGGCAACATGGTAATAGACAGTAGATAAGCAGCCATGACGCCAATGGCAACCATGTTGCCCATATCGTGAAAAGGCGGTGATTCAGAAAAGTTTAAGCAGAGGAAGCCAATCGCTGTAGTCGAACTGGTTAGAAATATCGGCTGCATATTGATGCGTAAACTTTCAATCATACCTTCGTAACGATTTTTCCCCAACCGCCTTTCTTGCTGGTAGGACACTAAAAGATGCACACTGTTTGCGACAGCCAGGGTTAAAATCATGGCCGGCGCTGCACCTACCAATGGAGAAAAAGCAATGCCTGACCAAATCCCCAAACCAATTCCAGAGGCCAGTGATGCGACAACCAAGGCCAAAATTGTAATCGTTAAATTAATACTGCGAAGAACCAGAAGCAATAAAGCAATCACAATGCCAAAACCAAGCGGCATGGATACTTTCATATCATTTTTCGGCGCTTCCGTGGCCGCTACGGTGAAGATAACCGTGCCGGTTAGTAAAAATTCAATATCAGGGTATTTTGCTCGAAATCGGTCACGCATGTCCCTGGCATATTCTGCTATTGCAGGGGATTGCACATTAGCATCATCCATGACTATTTTTATAAACACCCCCGCCACATGACCTTTGGTAGAGATCAGGGCATTTTGAATAGCCGGTTCGTTCATGGCTATTTTTTTTACGTAATCCACTCTTTCTTGATCATAGTCACGGGCATTTTCAACCAGCGACTCAACAAACATTTCATCACCGTCCACCTTGCTGTGCTGAAAGTTGGTGATGGAATCGACTCGGGTTGAATTAGGTGTTAGCCAGGCTTCTTCGGTTAACTCCTCAATCACCATTAATGTCTCTTTGGTGAAAACCTGGTCATTTTTTGGATGGATAATAAAGGTCACGACTTCATTACCAGCGTACTTGTCTTCCATTTCAGAAAAATACTGGAAGCCAGGATTATCATCGCCAAAAAACTGGCGAGGGTCGCCATTTTGAGTGAAGTTTTTAAAACCAACGGATGAAATAAGAATGAACGCCAGGCTGATTAAAATAACTGCCCAGGGATGATCGAGGACCCACTTCTGTAATGCAAGGCTCATGCTAATAACTCTTCTTGGGTAATGATGCGCTTCTAATTATTATATGCCCTGGCATGGAGTAAACCGCAAAGGCTTCTAGATTTAATATTTGTATGCTGCATGACGCTCAGCATGCACTACACCATCCCTGGCAGGCTGTTGACCCACACCGGCTCCTGTGCCGCGGAGTGTACACAAGCTCTCCCCATAAGTCATCAAACCTGGAAAAATTCCCCAGCTTGTATTCCAACAATGGCCTAGGCACAATGTAGGCGCTAACGCGATGCGCACCCTGACAACTTTCAAAAAAATATTTAATTTTCAATGCATTAAAAAGGTTTTATGATGTCCGGCGACCCTCTTTATATAAAAGATAGCGATAACTTTATCCCAACTGATCGCACTAACTCCCCCTGGAGCCCCACACTGTTACACGGTGGTGCGATTGCTGGGATACTCGCCTACGGTCTGGAACAAGCTTTGCCAAACCCAAACATGCGCTTTATCAGAATCACTAACGATTTATTTCGACCCGCGCCAAAAAAACCACTGCAACTGCACACAGAGCTTGTCAGAGACGGAGGTCGAATTTGTGTTATTCAGTGTAAGCTGATCATTGACGATAAAGAAGTCGCCCGCGCTACGGGCCTGGCGGCAAAAGTTCAGGATATCGAGTTACCTGAATATGCCCACAGCAAGGCAGAGGCTCCACCACCACATCAAGACATTCCAATTAAAGGTTTTTTAGGCGAAAAAGCCGCGCCCAATAAATACATACCCGGCCTTAACTATGCTATCGACGTTAAATTGATCAGCGGTTTTAATTTTCAGGGTGAAGGTAAAGCCTGGTTACGCATGACATCACCGTTGATTGAAGGCGAAGACAACTCTCCCTTAACTTACATGGGCATACTTTCTGATTTTGGTAACGGCTTAGGGCAGGCTTATCTGGGCGGTGAAAATGCCTGCATCAATGCCGACATAGGTTTAAGCTTGTACCGTTACCCCGAAAGCCAGTGGATTTACCTGGATTCAGTCACCCAGGTTCAGGCCCATGGCTTTGGCACCACAGAAACTTTTTTTATTGATGAACAAGGCCCTGTCGGCAAGGTAACGCAATCTTTAATAGTGAAATCTATTAAAGGCTAGACAAAAGCTACAGGATTTTGAACTATAGGCTAAACAAGGGTACCTAAAAATAACATTGAGCAGTCGATCCTGAAAATACGCAACGGATAGAATAGGGATGACTTTTTCAGGGTTAACTGGTTCAGGCTTAACTGGCAGCAATTTTTAGCTGAATAATTCAGAATAATTTACCATGGCTGATGACGAAGATCTGTTTAAAAAAGCAATACAGGACGTAACACCTCTTCAGCAGGATAAAAAAATAATTCGCCCTGCCCACCCAAAAACCGGACAAAACAGTGCTGCTTTACGACAACACGCCGAAGAGGGTAAAAAACCTGACCTCAACTACCTGGATTTAAACAGCATCACCCCAGTAAACCCAGAAGATATTATTGGGTTGAAAAAAAATGGTGTCCAAGAAGGCGTTTACAAAAAACTCCGCCAGGGGAAATACCCTGTTGAAGACCAGCTTGATTTACATAGATCAACTGTTAAAGAAGCCCAAAGCAAAGTGTTAAATTATATCAAGCAAAGTGTTATGCGCAGTTACCGTTGTGTATTGATTACCCATGGCAAAGGGGTACAATCGAAAACACCCGGAAAAATTAAAAGCCATGTTAACCACTGGCTGCAACAAATACCGGACGTGCTCGCCTTTCATAGTGCCCAAGCCAAAGACGGTGGCACTGGCGCCGTTTATGTTTTACTGAAAAAAAGTGAAGCAAAAAAACAGGAAAATAGAGAAAAGTACAATCGCTAGAAATATAATCTTTATCTGCTATTGTTAATTTACACGTCCTCTTACCAGTCTCTGGTGAATTTAATAAGGAAATAAATATGCATACCCTCAGATCCCTTGGCATTTTATTAATCTGCTGCCTGACAAGCAATATCGGCCTAAGTGCCGTACAATCCAAAACTGTAGAATATACCGATAATGAAATCACCATGAAGGGTTATTTAGCCTGGGATGATAAAACCAGCACACCTCGCCCCGGCATATTGGTGGTTCATGAGTGGTGGGGCAATAATGAATATGCTCATAAACGCGCCCGCATGCTGGCTGAAGCAGGGTACCTGGCACTGGCCATTGACATGTACGGTGATGGTAAAGTGGCCACGCACCCTGACCAGGCTTCTGCATTTTCCTCTGCGGCCATGGCCAGCTTACCCACGGCTGAAAAGCGTTTTAATGCTGCGGCAGATCTACTTAATAAGCACCCCTTAATGCAGAAAAATCAACTCGGTGCCATTGGCTATTGCTTTGGCGGCGGTGTGGTTTTACATATGGCCAGAGCCGGCGCAAATTTAAAAAGTGTTGCCAGCTTCCACGGCACTTTGACAGATAAAATTAAAGCCGAGAAAAATAAAATCAAACCCCGCATTTTAGTATTGCACGGTGCCGATGATGCTTTTATTCCCCAGGAAAAAGTCAAAGCCTTTGAAGACGAAATGCAAAATGCCCAAGCCGATTTCAAAGTGATTCAATACCCAGGAGCCACCCATAGCTTTACCAACCCTGACGCCGATGTTAATGGCAAAAAATTTAAATTGCCCCTTGCCTATAACAAAGAGGCCGACGAAAAATCCTGGCAAGCCATGCTGGATTTTTTAGCTGAAAGTTTTAAATAGTTTTATTTAGCGATACCCAAAGCGCCTGACCAACAGCAATACATTCTTGCTGTTGGTTAAAAACTGCAGAGTTGGCAAAGGCTTTTCTGCCCTCTCGTTTTAACGGCCATGCCATAACGTAGGCTTTATCCCTGGTCAATGCTGCCTTAATACTGGCCGACAGCTTGCCCAGCACCATGGGCACAAGGCCTTGATTATCGGGATCCTCCAAAATAGCAAAGGCACTGATACAGTCCAGGGCTGCCCAAATAAATTCTTGTTTAACACAGCCTTGTGAATCTTTTAAATCAGCAGTCAACACCCACTCCGAGGCCACGCAGGTAGACATTGCGCCCAAGGTTTCATTAACAAGGGGCCCAGGGTAGATGGCCAAACCATCACCCAGAGGCCGCTTTGGCCCACAAACAAAGCAGTGTGGAAAAGGATGATTAACATAACCAGCACACTGCATTCTTGCAGCGGCAATATTTTTTACCGTGGGAAGACGGGGCTTTGCAATATGCATATCGGCTTCACTGGCAATAGCCAGCAGCTTTTCGCCATCCATCAGCTGAAGCGTTTTCCCTGAATCACTTGCAGCCTCAATGATATTTAACGCTTTATCCAGCGGTGTTGCGGCTCTTAATGAAACATTAATAGTCGATCCGGAACCAGAAGAATCAAAATAACCTGCGAGCTTGCCAGCCAAATAGCCACCATTGGCCGTGTCCGGCGGGCCGCAATATTTTTCATCAATGCTTATTTGATCAATAAGCTTATTCAAGGTGCTCATAATACATACGCTTGTGTGCTAATTTGTTAAAATAGCCGCTATGAAAGTAGTTCTAGCTCCCATGGAAGGCCTTGCCGACTTCCACTTACGCCAAATTCTCACCGGAGTGGGAGGCTACGACTATTGTGTAACGGAATTTATTCGGGTTTCTACTCTATTATTACCG
>JBECKY010000053.1:0-44509 GCA_040235475.1 Pseudomonadales bacterium | reverse complement strand
AATATTTTTAAATATTGCTTTCAAAAAATATAACCTGTTATCAAAATGAAAATTCATAACATTGATATATATCATATCCGTTAATTCGTCGCATTAATCAAGCAATTATCAATCCTATAATTGAACCTGTTTACGCTATTGCTTTTGCGTCCTGGCATTTAATAACCAGCACCTGATAACTAAGAACAACAATGCGCTTAGGTATCGTATCAAACAAGGAAACGGATTATGAAAAAATCAATAACTTCCCTATTTTTGCTTTTAAGTGTTTTCACAAGTTTTTCTGCCCTAAGTTATGAAAAAGGCGATCTACTTGTGAGGGCTGGGATTGCATTAATGGAACCTCAAGAAAAAAGTAACACTTTATTAATCACAGTCCCTGCACTAGGCATGTCAAAAGTACCTTTAGATAACGTTGTTGGCACCAAAACCGGTCTTGGCGTAGACAACAAACTAGCCCTGGCAGGTTCATTAAGCTATGTATTGAATTCGAACTGGGGCATAGAAACCCTGATTGGCTTGCCGGTGGAACTCAATATCACAGCAAAAGGCTTAGGTGCCCTTGGCATTGACGATGCGGCTAAAGCCAAGGTACTTCCGCTGACGCTTAGCGCTCAGTATTACCCAACAATGACCAACTCTGTCTTTCAACCTTATATGGGCATTGGCGTTAACTATACTTACATCGCAAATGTTGACCTTGATGATAGCGTAGAACCCGCTTTCGCTTCTCCAAAAATCGACTTTGGCCTTGAGGACTCTTTCGGTTATACCCTGAATGCTGGGGTGGACTTCAAAATCAATGACTCATGGTTTGCCAATGCATCTATTTACTTTATTAATTTTGAAACCGATGTAAAGGCGGACATTATTCAAAGCGGATTTGTTGGCGGCAATGACGCTATCATGGAAACTCCCATTGAAGCAAATACCTTTGTTTATTTTCTAAATGCTGGTTATCGCTTTTAGTGATAATACAAAAACTAATACAAAAGGAGGGAAGGCCCTCCTTTTGTATTTCTGCCGATATAATTTATATTGACAGATTAATGCACTGGCTATCCAACTCTTAACCAGCCGCTCAACAATTGCATAAGGTTAAAACCTGTCAGTTTTGATACATGGCTTCAATTTTATCAGCATATTGCTCCATGACAACATTGCGTTTAACTTTTAGTGTCGGAGTCAGCGCTTCGTTTTCAATGGTAAACTCAGGCACCAAAGCAAATTTTTTAATAGTTTCATAAGATGGCAACTCTTGATTACGAACATTGATTTCATCTTTGATTAATGCCTGTATTTGCACATTGTCTAAAGCGACACTGTCATTGATATAGTCTATTCCTTGCACCTGACAATATTCCTTAACAGCCTCCAAATCCAAAGTCACCAGTGCGGTCAGATACTTTCTTTTATCACCAATAACACAAACCTGATTAATGTATTTGGAAAGAGCCATTAAGCCTTCAATCGCAGAGGGTGCTACATTTTTACCACCAGAGGTAATAATTAAATCTTTTTTACGCCCGGTAATGGTAACAAAACCCTCATCATCAATAGAAGCCAAATCGCCGGTTAATAGCCAGCCGTCACCGGTTATATTTTTTTCCGTCTCTTCCGGCATTTTATAATAACCTTGCATCACATTAGGTCCACGCACCATAAATTCACCATCACTGGCCACTTTAACCTCTATCCCCGGCCCTGCTTGACCAACGCTACCAAAACGATAGTTGTTGATGCGATTTAAATTTGAAAAGGAAGTGTTTTCCGTCATGCCAATGCCTTCCAGTATTGGAATGCCGGCACCGTCAAAAAACCGGGCAATGCTGGGGTTCATCGGCGCGGCACCACTGATACACCAGCGCAACCGTCCGCCAAAAGCTTCATGCAACTTACTAAATACCAGCTTACTGGCAAGCTGGTATTTAAGCGCCGTCACCACGGGCAAGGATTTTTTCTCCAAGCGCAGCTTACTTACTTCAGCACCCAAGTCACAAGCCCAATGAAACAGCTTCAGGGCAATGCCGCCTTTTGCTTCGGCACCACTGTTTACTTTGCCATATACCTTTTCATAAATGCGCGGCACACTGGCAAACCAATGGGGCTTGCTCAATTTAAAATCTTCCAATAAGGTATCCAAATTGCGATTAAAATACGTCACTGTATTGGCGTACAAACCGGCATAAAGAATGGCACGAGCGAACACATGGGCCAAAGGTAAAAATAATAGCGTGGTATCACCTTCATGCACATCCACGCTTTGCAAAATAGACTGGGTAGTAAAGGTAATATTACCATGACTGAGCATAGCGCCTTTTGGTACACCGGTGGTACCAGATGTATAAACAATCGTGGCGATGTCTTCAGTCTGTACATTGTTTTGTGCGATTTCCAGTTGCGCATCATCGACGCCGCGGCCTAAGTCAAGAAAATCTTTATAACTCAGCACCCAATCATTTGCTGATTCACCTTGAAACAACACTACTTTTATAACGTTACTAATATCCTGTTTAATGTCTATCAGTTTGGCTAATTGCCCTTGATCCTCAGCAAACACCAACACTGAATCAGAATGATTGATAATGTATTCGCAATCTTTGGCCAAGTTGGACTGATAAATACCCACCGTCACCGCGCCCATACTGACAGTACCCAAATCTGTTAACGCCCAATGGTAACAGCTGTTACTTAAAATGCTGACCTTGTCATTTTTCTTGACCCCCAAGGCCAGCAAGCTTTTTGAAACCTGGTCAACCTGAGCAGAAAACTCTGTCCAGCTCACCCCCTGGGTATTCAAATTACTGTCAAACCAACGGTAAGCTGGAGTAGTGGGCGAATGCTCTACGGCGGCCTTAAACATTTGATGCGTATTTTGATAGGCTTTAAACGTCATTATACATCTCCCTTTACTGTCTTTTTGAAACGCTGATTGATTGATGAACCGACAGCGCCTAAGTGGTGCCACCAACCCCTGTTGTCAACCAATTTTATACTTTGCATAAAATATCATGGCGCACAAATGGCAGAAAAACCATATAAAAAGCCCCGGCCTGAAATCAGTGCTGAGGCTTAATAAGTCATACGTATAACCTGTTAACTTCCAGTTAAACCATTATCGGGCAAACTCATGCGCTTTGTTGCAGGTTTTGTTGATTTTCTTTCTTAGATTTGCCAGTTTTTTTATCGTCTTCCTGGGCAAAATATTCTTCTCCCGCAGCCACCAATTCCGGCAAACCACTTTGCAAATTCTCCAAGGCGGCCAAACGTTTTTCGCCGGCCGTGGCATAGTTAGCATCCCACTCCAGCCATCGTGGAATCATAATCCGGTTCCATAACGGAGGAATAAGAAAAACCAAAAAGCTGACAAAATAACCATAAGGAGTACTCATGGCCTGATCGGTATCGCCATAATATTTAAGCTCAAACTCTTCAACCTGGGCATCGGAATGATGATGAGAGTGACGCGAAATACCACAAACAAACCAGTAGGTAAGCCGATGGGCGTCGTCCCAGGCATGACGAGGCTGAAACGGCTCGCTTGGCTCACGCACCAAACCCTGATGTTCACAATAGTTGGCCAGCTCAAGTCCGGTATGACAGACAAAGCCCACCGCCAGCATGGCAGCGACACCCAACCAACCGGCAGCATAGAAAAAGACAGCCAGCACTACCAGCTCCATAGCCCAGCCCTGTAATGCCTCATTGCGCCAGTGCCATACCGGCATCCCCATTCTATTAAGACGCTCTTTTTCAAGGTCCCAGGTCATTTTATATTGCCCATACACACTGCGCATACGAAAGACATAAAAATTCTCTCCACGCCGTGCCCAGGATGGGTCAGCAGGGGTACCGATCAAGTTGTGGTGACCATAGGGGTGGCGGATTGAAAAATAAGTGAACATACCAAAAGCCTGGCCAATACGGCCCATGATCACAGATTTAGGTTCGAAGGTTCGGTGCGTGGTATTGTGGCCAATAATAACGCCATTAATAGCCCCGCCTATTGCTGCCATGCCGAAGCCCCCTGCATATGCGCCCCAGGTATTGTTGGCATGGGCTGCCACTGCATCGAATCCACTAAGGCTTTGCACCAATGCGGCGATACCAAACAGGTCTGTCTCTGGCAGCCCAAGCATCCAGGCAAACAAAATCACTGCGGTGGCGTTGATAACAATGGATACCAGTTCAATGTAAGGGAATATACCCAGGTATTTATAAGCACCGGAATAATCTTTTTTATCTTCGCCAAAAAAAAGATCACCGCCAATAATTAATATCGCATAAGCCAGGGCATAATATGCAATCCATGCGCCCCCCATGATAAAAAAAGGGATGGATAAGGCCACCAGTACCGAGGGTGAAAAAAAGCGCATATATTTCCAAACCCGTTCTAATACGCCTTCACCAACGACAGGGCCACGAAACTCGGACTCAGGCGTTCGGAATACTTCAAAAAACATAGGGACTTCCTCTTTTTGTTTTATTGATTTTATTCTTGTTATATAGCCAAACAAAAATATACGTTTAACCGCCAATTAGCACTCAAGATGTAATTAGGCAAGCGCCATCGAATGTGCAAACAACCCTTAGTTAATCAGAGGCTAGATTAAGTTTCAATAGCGAATGCGGACCTTCCATTAGGTAATCACCCAGGGCAATTCTTCCCAACGCGTGGTATAGGCTGGGGATTTCAAGTCACGTTTCAGGAACCACTGACATTGGCCAAGTCCCTGACTGGCAAAACCAATGGGCAGGTCCCTTTGCTTGATTTTATCAATCACCTCCATGACCTTGAAATCTTTAGCGCTTTGTCCTGGCTCAAACAGATCTTGCTGCCCTGGACACTCTGGAATCATCTCGATAAACCCTACTCCCGCCTTTGCATAAGCACAACCCGGCAGATAAATATTTTTAACGGCCTGCTTGGCAACTTTTTGAATAACACGGGTATCGTTTGTTGGATAGGGCAGTTGTGCCACAGAGGATTGATTATAGGGTTTATGGTCAAAGCGAGAGGTTTTGACAAACACCCATAAAGTTTTAAGCAGGCTTTTTTGTTGTCTTAGTTTCTCACTGGCACGGGCGACATGCTGACACACAGCCTCCTGAAGCAATGCTTCATCATAAATACGCTCACCAAACATCCGCGAACGAATAATTTGTTGCCTGGGATCTGGCTCTTGAGTCAAACCAATACACCTCTGCCCTTTCAGTTCTCGAACAGTGCGCTCAAGGCATACATTATAGCGTCTACGTATTTGTTCCGGATTAACATTGAGTAAGTCATAAACACTGACTATACCTTCACTGTTCAGGCGCCGACCCGTAGCAGCCCCAACCCCCCACACAGCTGCTACGGGCAGTTTGCGAAAAACAGCTAGCCAAGATGCAGTATTTTCAATCACACACACACCGTCACACTTAATAGACTTTTTGGCAATAAAGTTAGCCAGCTTTGACAGGGTCTTAGTGTGTGCTATACCAACACTGACAGGGATACCGATGTGCTGCTTAACTGTCTGTTTAATTTCATAGCCATGCTTTAAAAAATCCACTGGCATGGTATCAAGCCGTAAAAAGATTTCATCGATAGAATAAACCTCAGCCTCAGGCGCAAAACCTTCAAGGGTTTGCATCACTCGCTGAGAAAAGTCAGCATACAATTCATAGTTGCTGGAAAAAACCTGCACACGATGGCGCTGCAAAATCGACTTGATCTTAAAGTAAGGTTCTAAATCGGGAATCGACAAGGCCTTGGCAGCCTTATTTCGTGCCACCACACAACCGTCGTTATTAGATAATACAATGACGGGTTGATCTTGCAAATCTGGCCGAAAAACCTGCTCGCAACTGGCATAAAAGGAATTGCAATCAACCAGTGCGTACATGCTGCCGAATGGAATAGGTGACGACACCTTCGATACGGGTATCTTCATTAATGGCAAGACTGGGGTAATCAGGATTGGCTGCTAATAATTTTTTATTGTGCTTGTCCAGTTTTTTACAGGTGAACTCTCCAAGCATGGCAGCAATCACTATATGGCCATGCTGAGGCTCAAGAGCGCGGTCTATGATTAATATATCGCCACTGAAAATACCTTCACCTTGCATGGAATCACCACTGGCCCTGGCAAAATAGGTCGCCGCTGGGTGTTTAACTAAATAGGTATGCAAATCCAGTGAGTGCGCTACATAGTCATCTGCTGGTGACGGAAATCCAGCAGCCACATAGGCTTCGTAGAAGGGCAATGCTTGAGTCAGCTTCATAGTGAAATTTACAACCCATTGATAACTGTCTATAAAGACAGTATCTTACTATGCAAATACCCTTATTTCAATAAACTTTAGAGGTTTCTGACAAGCCCAGATACATTATCCAACGGCTACCGGCCTACGCACGAAAAAATATAACCCATTGATTAAATTGAAAATAACAGCAGAGCGAGGTGCCTGGCGGGCTCTTGGAAAATAGCAACAAACGATATAACGGGATGGGGCGGGCACTAAAAAGTCATGGCCAAAAGCAAATGCCTTCAGGCAAAGATTTTTTCAGGATTAACTGGAGCGCTGGCAACTTAATAAACAGTCAGCCAATAATCATATCGACACTGTTCAAAGGCAAGCGGATCGTGTCACCCCATTCATTACGCGGCATTAAAGATTTTGCAGTCAGGTTGATGTACTTAAACATGTCATTAACCGGCTGATCCAGCACGCCAGACAGTTCAAGGCACAGCGTTCTCTCATTTTCATTGGGATCATTAGCGTTATGACAATCCAGAAGCTGGTATTGGCCATCGGGGCGAAATTTCAATCTTAATTCATCAACCTGAATATGGCTTTTTTTTGGCGTGCCTGAATCTATAGATCCCGGCGACATGTAGAAGTAATAATCGGTTTCAATCCAGCTTAATTGCAATCGTCCTTTATAAACCAGCTCAACGACGTCAGCTTCTTCATGGCCAGTGGATTCCGATTCGTTAAGCAATAAAGGTTGATTTTCAACAGATGTTATCTGCAACGAAGATAGCTTGGTATTATATAAAAACTTTTTTACTGGAGAGCGCCGCACCGAGCCGACTCGATAAGCCAACTTGTTAAGCGCTCCTTCATCGTCACTGTTTAATTCAAGCCCATACAGCTGCCTATAGATTCTTAGGTCTTTTTGTCCAGACACAGAGCCTGAGCCGTTCTTTAACTTGACATAGGAGTCATTAAAATTAGCGGAAAATGCATACAATAAGCTTGCTAGTTGCTGTATTACATTTTTCGGCATGGGGGAAGTTCTTCCTTTAAAACGTAATCTTTTCCTAATCTGCAAAGCTTATAGAAGCAGGGGCCTTATACAGTTCTCTAATTAAAATTTATTCTACTTATTTGCAACTCAATTATTGTCTGGTGAGTTTACTACCACTAAAAAAACTTACCCGCATTGTACTTGTTAAGCCACTCAATAAACTGCCCCTGGGGCAAAGGTTTTGAAAAATAAAAGCCCTGGGCATAATCACAATGAGCATCGATTAGGGCATAGAGTATTTCTTTTGTTTCAACCCCTTCAGCAACTACAGACAAATTAAATTTATGGGCAAGATCACTGATCACATGGGTAATGTGTTTATCACCCTCATTCTCCAGCATATGAAATACAAATGATTTATCAATTTTTAGTTCATTTGCAGGAATATTTTTAAAATAAGCTAAAGAAGAGTAGCCGGTGCCAAAATCATCTATGGATATTTTTACACCTTTGTTTTTGATATTGGACAGGTTTGAAAAGCTACTTTCTGGATCCTGAATGATAGAACCTTCGGTAATTTCCAAGGTTAATCTCGAAGGATCGACATCCCAAATAGTGATTGCGTTACTGACAAAACTTAATAATTCAGGATCATCAACCAAGGAAGGACAAACATTTACCGCAACAGACAAATCGCCCCAGAGAGATGGCCATTCTTTTAATTGGCGAAGCGCCGTATTCACCGCCCACTTGGTTAAATCTTCCATACGACCAATTTGTTCAATGATGGGCACAAAAATCAGTGGTGAAATCGGGCCACTGCTTGGGCTTGTCCAGCGTACCAGTGCCTCAGCATGAGTGGGCTTTCCTGAGCGCAAATCAACCTTGGGTTGATAAAACAACTCCATAGTATTTTTAGTTAAGGCGTCGTGCAGCTCACCTTCCAGGTTAAGGTTTCTTTCATCATCAAACTCTTCGACAAAGTCTTTGACTATATAGGTTTTACCGGAATTCTTAGCCAGGGCCAACGAACGCTCTGCGCTACACAAAAAGTCATTGGCATTTTGTTTATCGGTCAGGCATACCGAACCAATGTTCAGGCCCAACTTCAGGTTGCTTTGCCCAAAGCTATAGTGTTCGCTTAAGGTGTTGACGACTTTATTTGCGGCGAGGTTAACCAGATTAGGGTTTAAAAGATCGGGAAGAATAATTGCGAATTCATCATTGCCAAGACGAAATACGTTATCACCACTTGAAAAAGCCTTCTTTAAGCGACTAAAAGTTTCATGTAGGATCTGGTCACCTTTTTTAAAACCAAAAACACTGTTTATTTTTCGAAATCCCTTAATATCGACAAGCAAAAGGCCAATACCCAGATTTTCATCGCCAAGGTTATCGATAAGCTTGGCCAAGGTTTGAATAAATAAAGACCTGTTTATTACAGGAACATCAGCTGAAGGCATCAACAGGATTACTCGCGTTAAAAATAAATGGCTTCTGGATTTATTCCGTAAGCCCCAGGCTCTAGACTTTGGGTGATCTCTATTGAATTGTCATCCGCATCATGGGTGACATCCATTAAATTTATAATGGCAGAATTTCTAATCGGTTTTTTGTCACTATCAAGCAACTTAAGAATTTTTGGCCTTAAGCGTCGCATTTTATTTTCAGATACAACGACTGCCACTTCACCAGTAGACAGCTCAATTAAGGTGCCTGCAGGGTATAAACCAACAGCCTGAATAAATTCTTCAATCAACTCAGGCTGGTACTCGTCGCCTCGCAGCTCATACAGTTCTTTAACAGCAATAACCGGAGACTTGGCTTTAGAATAAGTGCGCTGACTGGTCATGGCATCGTAGCTGTCAGCGATTGCTGCAATTCTTGCCATAATGGGTATCTCATTGCCCGCTAATCCTTTCGGATAACCCTGACCATTAAAACGCTCATGATGGGCAGCAACAATATTGATAATATCTTCATTAACACCCGCACTATTTGCTAATTCTTTCAGGCTTAAATCTACATGCGAATGCATTAATTCTATTTCGTCTGCACTAAGTATTTCTTCTTTTTCAAGCAACTCAGGAGGAAGTTTCAATTTACCTATATCACAAAGCAAGGTGCCGACAGCCAGGGTTTTCAAGTCTGCAGGTGGCAAACCAATTTGACGCCCTAAAGCTACGGCCCAAACCGAAGCGCCCATAGAATGCTTATAGGTGTAAGAGTCCCGGCTTTTCATTCTTGCTAACCATATACACGCATCCGGATTACGGATAATACTGCTGACCATGGGATTAACAGCATCTTTAACTGCTGAAACCTGGATAGTGCCACCCCGGCGAATACTGGTCATCATATCGCTAATAGAATGCGATAAATCTTTAAAAACGATTTTAGCGGTAGCTAACTCTTCTTTAAGATCAGTTTTTGCTTCGTAAACCTTTAGGCTTTTATTCGGAAAAAGTTTTTTTAGATCGTCTCGGGAATATTTTCTTTTCGATGTGCTATTGGTTTCTTTAAGCAGGGCTTTTACTTTTTCAGATGCCGAACCGTCAAGCTTAGTCAAGGGTTCCTTACTGAGCTCCTCATCAATGTAGACATGTCGGCAAAATTTCTTTAACTGCTTAATATCATCGTCACTTTTTATCAAAAAACCTTGCATCAAAAAAGGCGTTTCAAGCCACGGCCGATCCAACTTACTGACATACATGCCAATACGTAATTCATCGCTAACCAATTTACTAATTTTTAAAGCCATTTAAAATTACAACCAGATAAACTATAAAATTAAGACGTTATTATTAATCCACGCTTTTCCTATTCGAACAAATCAGACACCCTGTTGCTTGTGGTTATCAATCTACCCAAGGTCAAATGTATGCAGCTCTTTATAAGATACCATTTTTGATGCCCATTTAGAGGTCTATTTTTATGATTCCATTCACAACCCTGCTATAAGGCCCGGGCCTATCTGTTTGATAGCGCTAATAATTGTCGTTAACAAGCTCAACAAATTATTGCCACAACCCTGCATAGGGTGCTATGTCCTCTCTGAATATAGCGCTAAAGGCCATGCTATGCTTGCTCATTATATTGCTCTGTAGGCATTTGTATCTTTTTTCTGGCTAGAATGTGATTTATGCCAAGCTATTCCATGCGCCACGGCTAAAAAAATTTTTAACCGCTACGGCCAACACTACAATCTGCTAAGCTTTGAATAATTCAAGGCAAGGTATCATCTACAACACAGGAATGATTATTATAGTTTCTAGCTGATAATGCTTGATTGATGCCCCGCCCCAGGGTTATATAAACGGCCGATTACAGATGGCACAATGACCACATAACACTCTATTTACTATGGTTGATTCTTACTACATTGTCCCGCCTTGCAATAAAGCGATAGAAATCCTGTATGAAGATGAACATCTTCTATTGGTCAACAAACCAGATCTACTGCTTTCAGTGCCCGGCCGCGCGCCTGAAAATAAAGACTGCCTGATTACCCGCTTACAGCAGCAGTTTCCTTCGGCATCCATAGTTCACCGACTTGATCTTGATACCTCTGGTATTATGGTTATTCCTCTGAGCCAAGCAGTACACAGCCACATCAGTCGACAATTTCAGCAGCGTAAAATTTACAAGGAATATACCGCGATTGTTTATGGTTTACCCAAAACAAACTATGGAGAAATAAACTTTCCAATTAAATGCGACTGGGGGAACCGGCCAAAACAAATTGTTGATTACGGTAGAGGAAAAGCAGCGCAAACTTTTTATAAGGTGTTAGAACGCAGGCCTGAAAACAAGCAATCCCGAGTGACACTTTATCCCGTTACTGGGCGCACACACCAATTACGCCTGCATTTAAAGGCGATAAAACACCCAATTTTGGGTTGCGATATGTATGCCCACGAAGAGGCGCTGGGCATGGCTAAACGCTTGATGCTGCATGCAACCCGCCTAGAATTCGAGCATCCGTCTACAGGTGAAATTCTGCAAGGCTACTGCCCACCAGAATTCTAAGGGCGTTCTAAGTTAAGGCTTTATTATGAATATGGTTCTACTCTTTGATCACGACTTTTATGCAGCCGACAAAGTACGTTTAAAGGACAGAAGGGTTCAACATATTAAGCAAATTCAACGTGCAAAATCAGGCAGCACCCTTGAGGTGGGCTTACTTAACGGCAGCAAAGGTCTTGGCCAAATAACACGCATGGAGGCCAACACCATCGAAATGGAGGTGACTTTAAATACCGCATCTGCGCCGCCTTTGCCTTTAACACTCATCCTGGCCTTACCACGACCCAAAATGTTACGCAGAATCATCAGCACCATTACCACCCTGGGGATAAAAAAGCTGGTGCTGATTAACAGCTATCGGGTAGAAAAAAGTTATTGGCAAAGCCCGGCGCTAAGCACGGAAAACATCCACCAGTACATCCATCTCGGCCTGGAACAGGCAAAAGACACTATCCCACCCACGATAACCATGTGTAAACGCTTTAAACCTTTTGTTGAAGATACTCTGCCTGAGCTGATTCAGGGGACTATACCTCTGGTTGCTCACCCCAAGGCTGAAGAAGCCTGCCCCGATAACCTGCCCAGGCAGGTCACATTGGCGGTTGGGCCTGAAGGTGGCTTTATACCCTATGAAATTGAAAAGCTGGAGCTCTCAGGATTTTCCTCGATACATTTAGGATCAAGAATTCTAACGGTGGAAACAGCCATTCCAGTTTTAGCGGCAAAACTATTTAGTTTTTAGACCCTTTATTCGTCACTTAATGCCGCTCTCACAACCTCCTGCAAAGTTTCCATTCTGAAAGGCTTGGCCAGGCTGCCTGAAAAGCCAAAATCCCGGGGCTTTAATACCATCGGGTTTTGCACATGACCGCTGATCACTACAGCTTTAATATTTGGATCATAGACTTGCAGCTTTTGAAATGTTTCATAACCGCTGTCTCCGCCTCGAATGTTTAAATCCAAAATAACCAGGTTGAAAGGTTGTGCTGTATACTTCTCGATAGCCTGCTCACCATTAACAGCATGATCAACCTCATAACCAAGCTTTGACAACATAATGCCAATCATTTCTCTCATGGTTTTATCATCGTCCATAATCAGAATTCGCTTTTTCATAACAACTTCCTCGACATTCCTTTCTGCACAACTTAAAAACAAAGCACGGCTGTTTTACTATAATTGATCTGTAGTTAGACGCTTGCCACATCCATCATCACATGTCGTGGCTGCTCACCTCACCATAACTACTGACTTCAAAAATACCGGCTTTCAACATGTTCATTATTCGCCTCTTGCAACTGCATGACTTGAAACAGTACGGGTTTCATTCAGATATAAACTTTCACCAAAATCCAGTGCTGTAAAAATCGAATCATCAAGAGGCTTTTCTTTTAATGCAAGCGCTAACTCCTCCAGTGGGTCATCCTGGCTGTCTAGCCCCAAACGAAAGGTGCCAAAATGGATGGCAATGCTATGCTCTGACTGTAGTATTTCGTGAGCCTCCACAGCTTGCCTTGGTGACAAATGAGAGCCGCGCATAAAAATCTCGGGTTTAAACGCACCAATGGGCAATAATGACAAACGCAGCGGGCCGAACCTGTCTTTAATCAATTGAAAATGTTGTGCCATCGCGGTATCGCCAGCGAAGAAAATGGGCCCACCCTGCGTTTCAAACACATAGCTCATCCATAGTCTTTTATTTTGATCAAACAAACCTCGTCGTGACCAATGCTGGGCAGGCGTGCCCCAGACTGTAAGGCTATCACTGAGCGGATATGGCTGCCACCAATCAAGCTCAACAACTTTATCGACACCCGCTTCTTTCAATAAGGATTTATTACCCAAACCTACTAAAAAAACCGGATTAAAGTGTTGTTGCAGTTGCTGCAAACTAGGAATGTCCATGTGATCATAATGGCTATGGCTAATGACCACCAGATCAATGGGCGGTAAATCTTGCAAGGCTATCCCCGGCTGCCGATAACGCTTGGGAGCCAGAACAGCAACAGGGCCACAATAGTCTGACCAGATAGGGTCGGTTAAAATATTAACGCCCTGAGTTTGCACTAATACTGTAGAGTGATTAATAAAAGTTACTTTAAGCTTGTCGCCAAAAACCCGTTCTACTGGATCAGCATAGCTTTTATTGGTTTTCTTTTCCCAATGACCTAGCACTATATCACCGGTTAGAAAACCTTTAATCACCTGGAAATAATGCCGTGATTCTCGTACCTTCAGATTGTAAAATTTCCTGCCATCAAAATGATCACTGCTATCACCAATAAAAGCCGGGCGGCTATAGGCACCCAAACCCAATAGAAGGAATCCTGCAAGCAGAATAATATACGCCAGTTTTTTCATTTGATATTCCTTCTAACTATTTACTACACTGCCCCCTTCTTAAGCTTGGCCAATAGCTCATGGCGCTGAAATCAATAACCCAATTTTTTTATTGCATTGCGAACCATCTCGGCATTTTCTCGAGGATATTCCTGCATGTAGTTATGGCCACCCTTCACTTTAATCAGTTCAATATTGTCTTTTAATGCCGCCGCTTCCTCATGCGCTTCAGCAAAAAACGGCACGGTCTGATCGCCGGATAGAATGATGGCAGGTACAGTAAGGTTTCTGATGCTGGGCCATAGCGCCGTCACCTTGTCATCGTAGACGCCGGCTTCGACTGTTCCGGGGCATTTTAGCGTCAGGCTTCCATCATCATGTTTATTCATGTTGAACTTAATAAAGGCTGCAACAGCTTCAGGATGCCAATCTTTAAACATAAAACGTGAAGCCATATAAGCTTTAACATCAGCCTCATTTTGCCAGCGATGCTCTTTCTCGCGGGTTTTAGCTACCAGAAAATCAGTCATGCTGCGATAGCGCTGTTCAGATGACTCTGTGACCATAAATGGATCAATCAAAACCAGCGCGGAAAATAATTCTGGCTGCTTTGCCGCCATAATAATAGTCATGGCGCCACCATAGCTGTGCCCCATACCAATCACGGGCCTGGGCTCTTGCTCCAAACCCTTTAGCTTTGCCAATGTCAAAGCCCTTTCGGTGCACGCCTGCCAACCATCAAATTCGCCATCGCCATTATCCGAATCACCATGGCCTTTGTAATCATGACAAATCAAATCATAGTCTGGCACTATTTGCTGAAAAAATGGCCAGTAAATTTTACAGGCAAAGGCAGTACCTGCAAGAAAATGAATCAGGGATTCAGCTTGCCGGTTTAAATGACTGCCGCAAACCCGAATATTGTCTTCACCTTTATATTCCCAGTCTTCTAAAGCATTTAAGAGATCACAATCATGTATCGATGCCACCACTACAAAACCCTCTTCTGAAAAAATTCAAGCAACCAGTTGTTCTGCATTTAAACCCACCTGTTGCGCAGAGAGCTGCCAAAGCTTCTCTGCCACTTCTGCGTTGTAACTGGCTGTGGATGAGTTAACCGGTTTGCAATTACTGAAGTACTTGCCACTAACATTTTCAACCGAGGGGGAGGATGCCAAAAATACCGATGTTTCGGCACCTCTTTTTGGGCTTTTCATAAAGATTTTAATAAAGCCGGGGATGCCGCCCAAATTAGATCCGATCACCCCGGGATGCAGTGCATTAACAGTTACGCCGGAGCCTTTCAGGCGTTCCGCTAAAGAATAGCTAAACATCAACAGTGCCAGCTTGGACATACCATAGGCTTTCAGTAAGCCAAATTTTTTTTCCGCTTGTAAGTTGTCAAACTCGATATTCGCCATGCTGTGCAATTTGGAACTGACATTGATGATTCGGGCAGAGGAGGAGGACGACGCACTGGCTTTTAGTAAATCAAGCAGCAGGTGCGTCAACAAAAACGGCCCCAGGTGATGCACTGCATATTGCATTTCGTAGCCATCTGCTGACAGCTGTCTTTTTGAAAGCATTACGCCTGCATTATTTATCAGCACATCAAGGCGCTGATAATTTTTTTTAATCGTCTGGGCCAGTTCGCGCACAGAATCAAGAGACGACATATCAACAATAAGCAAGTCGACATCAGGGTTTTTCGAAGCCTTTATAATGTCTTGTTGTGCCACCCTGGCTTTTGCTTCGTTGCGACACGCCATGACAACATGGGCACCCATTTTGGCCAGGGCTTTGGCTGTTTCAAATCCTATCCCGGAATTGGCACCCGTAACCAAACATATTTTACCGGTCATTTGTGCAAGCGTGGTCATAGCTAACTCCTGTATATTTGTAGTTTTATTATTGTGTTATGACTGCCTTGTATTAACCTGGCAATTAAACAACCGCTTAATGGGGCTGTGTGTTTATTCAGCTGCGCGACTTTTACCTGCCTGCTTAAGCTGCTGCAAATAGGCTTGCCACATGTCTTCCTGATGGCTGGCTAGTTGGTAAAGATAGGCCCATGAGTACAGGCCTGTATCATGCCCATCACTGAAGATTATTTTTAAGGCATAATGCCCGATTGCCTCAATGCTGTTTATGGCCACCGCTTGTTTGCCGGTTTGCAGTATGGGCCGGCCATGCTGCTGGACTTCCGCAGACGGTGAGTGCACCCGTAAAAATTCTGCGCTTAACGTATAGGAATGGTCACTATAAACGAGCTCCAAGGTTTTAGAATAACGATGCAGTTTTATATCGTTTGGAATCCTGTCATTCATTTTAAGACTTATATTCGCTACATTAATCAATTTTTAATTAATTAAAATTAATCTGACAACACACTGATATTGGGGATTTTTACATCGGTTTCCATTTTCGCGAGGCTGGCGGATAGTTGCAATGCAATATCCCGATAGCGTTTTGTAATATCCCCTTCAGGCTCGGCAAACACGCTGGGCTTGCCCTTGCCCATCTGCTGCCTAATATGAATATCCAAAGGCAAGGCGCCCAGTAAAGGCACGCCGTAATCAGACGCAATGCGTTCGCCACCACCTTCACCAAAGATGGCTTCACTATGTCCGCATTGACTGCAAGTGTGCAGGCTCATATTTTCCACAATACCTAACACCGGCACCCGGACCTTGATAAACATTTCAATGCCCTTTTGCGCATCCAGCAAAGCGATATCCTGCGGTGTTGTCACTATCACCGCCCCGGTGACCGGCACGCTTTGGGACAGGGTTAACTGGATATCACCGGTACCCGGCGGCATGTCTATCACCAGATAATCCAGATCATCCCACAGGGTCTGTTCCAATAACTGCTTTAACGCCCCGGTGGCCATAGGGCCACGCCAGACCAAAGGCGTTTTTTCCGTAATCAGGTAGCCGATCGACATGGTTTGCAAACCTAAAGCCGCAACAGGTGTAAAATATTTATTATCCACCTGGCCTGGACGTGTGCCCTCGGCAATACCCATCATCATCGGTACGCTGGGCCCATAAATATCCGCATCCAGTATACCCACACGCCCACCTTCAGCCGCAAGAGCCAGGGCCAGATTCACCGCTGTTGTCGACTTACCCACCCCCCCTTTTCCGGACGCCACGGCAATCATATTTTTCACCTGGGGCATTACTGATGCGCCACCCTGGGTTTTGTGGGGACGTACTCTCCAGTTCACAACAACGTTAGCCCTGGTAACACCGGGAACGTGTTGAATTGCAGCGCTGAGCATTTGCTGCATGCCCGCCTGCTGACCAAGGCAGGGAAAGCCCAAGGTCACCTGCACCGACACGATTCCCTTTTCTACCTTAATGCTTTTAACTGCACCCGCAGAAACCACATCCGTATTAAGATAGGGTAAGTGGCAGGTTGATAGGGCCGCTTCTATTTTCTCTTTACTTACTTCAATCATCACTTGCCTTTAAAAACTTCAAGACCTTCATAATCGTTAATTAAAATCCACTTGCGTGGTTAATCCTGCTGCTACAAATACCTGATCAATTACAGCTACAAAAGCAATCTCATCATCAAGTTCGGCATCGCAGGTTAAGGCAAGCGTGTATTCCCCGGCATCCAGAAAGCCAAGAGCATAGCGATAAGCATTACCATCATAAGTGACCAGCGCGGTGCTTAAGGGATCAAGATCTGCGGTACTTTGCATATCATCCACTGCTGTTGAAGCTTCGAAAACATAAACCGCCACGCCATCCTCCAGTAGTTCTGTTTCCGCATTAAAACAGCCCGCATTATTCTGTAATAACAAGGGATTAATAAAGCCGGAAACATGACCGGCAGCATTTGTTTCCACCATTCTCAAGGCCGGACGCAATTCATAATGGTCCTGGCCAACCACATCATGAATCGCCTTGCGTAAATCAAAGTCAATGGTAAAATTTGTCTTACCAAAATCATCCACCGTAAAACCACTCACCAGCTTCAAACCACTTTGGCTGCCACTGGGTACCTTTAAGGCAGTTTTCTTTGTGCCGCCTGGGCCATCATTCTGTAGCACATAAGACCCCACGCCATGGCCATCAATATCTCCAGCCTCAGGCTCTGTATAGGCCCCATTGGCAACCACCTGCAAGCGTATCCATTGATAGTCGCCAGCAGCAAGCGAAATGTCTTGCAAAAGAATTTCACTGTTCGAGCCTTGTAGGTCCAATAGATTAATCACTTTTGCTTGCTCAAATTCAATCACTGTTACGGGATCGTCATTACCCTGACCCTTTAAGTTGACCCCGGTAAATTCAACAACAACCGCCAGGGCTTCATCCACAGGCGCATCGGTAATACCCAAGGTCAGGCTGCCCATCCCGTCTCCACCTGAGCCGCTATTGGAATTTGAACAAGCCGTCAGCACAGCCAACAGCAACGTAACTAACAAACGGTTTACAATTTTTATTTTTGTATTCATGCTTTTCACCTCTGTTTAATCTGTGCACAAGCCGGGCTCAATACACGCCTAAAATACATAGGCACAGGTGCTGACAACTTGGCTTCCTGACGCGCCAGTATACGCTCTTCGCGCCCCTTTACGCCATCAGCTGCGCCA
Source organism: Pseudomonadales bacterium (assembly GCA_040235475.1). GTDB lineage: Bacteria > Pseudomonadota > Gammaproteobacteria > Pseudomonadales > UBA3067 > JBECKY01. Next base: position 26,294 of record JBECKY010000053.1, on the reverse strand, counting down.
TGGTCATCTGCTCCACACAGCCAATGGCCCCACTCTCATCGTATAAAGTGGTGCTGACCCGACCTATGCCAGCATCACTCATTACTGCCTGAGACTCCAGACCAACCCACTCACCTTGTGGTAAGCGATTAATATACAAGGATATATCTGCATTAATACTGCCTGCTGTCCCAGGTATAAACAGCTGTGCCAAGCCATTGCCAAAATCAGACAGCACCCCAAGGTGGGTCAGCGGGGTTATGGGCTGGCCAGCAACCACAGGCACCGGCGCTTTAAACCAGGCCCGGCCTTTGCCCTTGCCATCGAAACCATCAATGCGCTTGACTTCCAAGGTGTAATTCAGGCCCGCAGGAAGCTTCGATTTATCAGCAGAACTGTGTCTTGCCCCCATCATCGACAGGCTTTCAAGGGTATCGGGGAGCGCAAATGAGCAGGCAGGTAGTTGCACATAATCGGGCACCCCAAGTGTAGCCTTCTGGATTTTCAAAGCTGTGGCTTTGGCAACTTCTTTGCCATCGGCCATAACACTGACCTCTACCACGCTGATTTTTTTCCCGGCGCGTACTGTTCGTGCTGACACCGTCAAGGCTTCTTTTGGCACCGGACGAAACATATCCAATGTTATACGGCTATATTGTTTGTTAGCTTCTGGTTCGTGCTTTTCCAACACATAAGCGATCAGCCCTGCCGTAGCCCCGCCATGTAATAAACCTGGATTCCAAGGACCCACGGCACTATCACTTGGTAAAAACACATGCTCATCTTGCTTTATAAACAATCCGTCCGACATATTTCTAAACCCTTTATATACAACTGCTTAACAGTCTTTCTATGCCCTTGAATACCGATCATGAGCTGGAATTGAACCGTGTATTATACAACAGCCGCCCATTATACGGATCAAAGCAATATTTAATAGACTGCCGTCATTGCCACGCGATGAACAACGCCAAATTTTAAGGTACACTTTCAACCGCGATACGGTGTACTGTGCTGGTCAAGCGCTGAAAGCTGTGCTTTGCAGACAATCAGGCCAATTGCATAGGTTAACTAACAGCCAAAATGAGAACAATAAACTACTTCATAACAGTTAAGGAGAAGAAGAATGGGGCCGCTTGCAGGTATTAAAATAATAGAAATAGCCGGTATTGGGCCAGGACCCTTTTGCGGCATGATGTTGGCCGATATGGGAGCTGAGGTAGTCAGAATTGACCGTGCCGGTGGCGGCCTGGGTGGCGCAATCCCCAATGATGTGCTGAACCGCAACCGACGGTCCGTGGCCGTTAACCTGAAATCCCCGGAAGGTGCCGAAACCGTGCTAAAACTCTGTGAAAATGCCGATGCCATTTTTGAAGGCTTTCGCCCTGGAGTAGCCGAGCGCCTGGGCATCGGCCCCGACGAATGTTTAAAACGCAACCCAAAAATTGTCTATGGCCGCATGACCGGCTGGGGCCAGGAAGGCCCCATGGCTGCGGCAGCAGGCCATGACCTTAACTATATTTCACTGTCTGGCGCTTTGCATGGTATTGGTCGCAAAGGTGAAAAGCCGGTACCACCACTGAACCTTGTCGGTGACTTTGGCGGCGGCGGCATGTACCTGGCCTTCGGCATGGTCTGTGCACTACTGGAAGCACAAAAGTCCGGCAAAGGCCAGGTTGTGGATGCCGCCATGGTTGACGGTTCCGCTTCGCTGATGTCGATGTTCTTTACTTTTAAGAACATGGGCATGTTTAATGAAGAAAGGGGCAGCAACATGCTTGATGGTGCCGCCCATTTTTATGACACTTACGAAACCAAAGACGGAAAATGGATTTCTATTGGCTCCATTGAACCACAGTTTTACAAATTACTGATTGAAAAAGCCAATCTTGATGCCGCTAAATTTGCCCCGCAAATGGTGGTAGGCAAATGGCCGGAACTTAAAGCCGAGCTAAGCGAAGTGTTTTTAAGCAAAACCCGCGATGAGTGGTGCGCTATTATGGAAGGCACTGATGTATGTTTTGCCCCCGTCTTATCCATCACTGAAGCTGCTGAACACCCGCACAATAAAGCCCGCAAAACCTTTATTGAAGTGGATGGGCTGACACAACCGGCGCCGGCACCACGCTTTAGCCGCACCAAGCCGGAAATTCGCAACAGTGCGCGTTTAGCCGGGCAGGATACGGCTGAAGTATTATCAAACTGGGGTTTCAGTGCTGATGACATTGCAGCGCTTAAAGACAAGGGCGCAATAATCGTGGCTTAAGCACTACAAATTCCTAACAGGTTGTGTATCTGAAGTGTTGAAAAGGTACAGGCCAAATCCGAGGGTTTGGCCTGTTAACACTTTATAGCCACTATTAAATTGTCAATTACAAATACTACCCCAATCACATGTGCCTGCCGAAGTTGTGATTTCGTTGCTGAGCTCAGAGTCTTCACCACAACCCGCCAAACTGGTTGCCAGGCATAATATGGCGCTAAATATAACAAGCCTTACAGTATTCACTTTTAGTTCTCCCGATTAAATCAACTGGCATTCGATACAGCCTCTTAACTTTCATCGAGGTAACTTTAATACCAACTGCCACTCCAGCCGCCGTCATAAGATCCCCAGCCGCTGTCATAAGACCCCCAGCTACTGGAAGTATCTGTTGTAGTGGTGGTGGTTGTACCTGAACCATCACTAATAGTTAATTCACAGCCTGGCAGAAAAACCGTTACAGTAAAGAAAAGAACTACACATAAGCCTCTAATCATTTTCATTGTTATTTTCCTATTTATTTATTATGTATTTTCTAACTATTTGTTAAAGACAAAAAGCAAGTCCCTAAACACTTGAGGCAGGTTAGCAACGTTGGCTTTAACTTATTGCTAGAGATACGTATTAATTCTGTAACATCATGTAAGCTGTCATTTAATTGAGTTTCAAAAGAAAATAAATACCTGGATGCAAGTAATAAATGAATCACTTCGAACAGGCTGCCGGCCTGTTTCAGAACCGTAGCCTCAGTATTAGCCAGATCACCAACAGCCATGAGCAGCAACTCGTTAAGGGATATAGAGCATTCGTTATCGTTTGCCGCGCGGTTTTCAACCGGCTGTATAACAAATCTTTCACCCTATTGCTCAACTGTAGATTCTCATCTAAAGTTACTTTAACAGCGCATGAGAAAATACTTGCCACAATCCAAAAACAGGTATAAAAAATCCACTGTAAACCCTCAATCGCGTTGGGGTGCCCAAACCGTCAGTTCATGATGTGCCGAGCATCGCCTCAACCCTATGGACTGACTTAAATGTATCTTTGCTTTAATTCACTGCACGCTGAAATATCATATCTGGGCCCGTGTTCGCGCCAGGGAGCACGACGTGTTTAAAACCCTGATTGTGGTCGATGATGCACTGCCTTTACCCTTGCACAGCCTGCTCGGAGTGATCAGCTTTGAGGAGTATCTTCGCGATTACCCCAGGTTGAACGAACCTAAGACCCGGATTATCAATCTGTGCGATACCGCCCATTACTTGAGTAAGGGGTACTACTGTTCCTTATTGGCGGAGGCGCGCCGTCACCATGTTTTGCCCACCGTTAAAGCCATTAACGAGTTGCGCAGCAATGATGAGGGGGAAGGCTTCTGGCTCATGGAATCCAGCCTGACCAAGCTCATCCCGAATGATAACACCGAGAACTTGCTTATCTGTCTTGGCAAAGTTGCGGAGTCAAGCTGGCAAAAGCTGGCGACACAGGTTTTTCAACGCTACCCGGCACCCTTGTTAAAACTCACGCTTAAGCGTGAAAATGATCAACTGAGGATTGGCCTGCAGCCCTGTTGCTACGATGATTTGAGCGAGGAAGAGCTGCCTTTGTTGCTCAACGCATTACAAGACTATACGCACATAAACTGGCATAAACGAAGTACCGCCAAGCGCTATCGCTGGGATATGGCAATTTTGGTCAATCCCGATGAGGCCGTGCCGCCCAGCAACGGCGCAGCACTATCACGTTTTATTAAAGCCGCCGGCAAGTTAGGGATTAATGCCCAGACCTTATCCGTTAATGAATTGCTCAATATTAATCACTACGATGCCTTATTTATTCGCGAAACCACGGCTATTGACCATCACACTTATCGGCTGGCCTGCCGGGCTGAGTCTAATGACCTGGTGGTACTGGATGACCCCGATTCGATTTTGCGCTGTTGCAATAAGGTGTACCTGCATGATGCCTTTGACTACCAGAAAGTACCCAGTCTGCGTACCCAGGTAGTGAATGAGCTGTCTGAAGCAACGCTCGACGGGCTGGAACAGCAGTTTACTTATCCACTGGTATTGAAAATGCCTGAAAGCTCGTTTTCCAAGGGTGTTTTTAAAATTGAAAATCGTGACATGCTAAGGGCCAAACTTGCCTTGTTGTTCGAAAACTCAGCACTGGTACTGGCCCAGGAGTACCTGTTTACTGATTTCGACTGGCGCATAGGGGTACTGAATGGCCAGGCTCTTTACGCCTGCCGATATCATATGGCACGCAATCACTGGCAAATTTATAACCACAGTTCCAAGCGCTTTTCTGCGGGCGGCTTCGATACCTTGCCTACGTTTGAAACACCAAAAATTGTTCTGGACGCGGCACTAAAGGCCGCCAAAGTGGTTGGCGCCGGCCTCTATGGTGTCGATATTAAAGTCCACGACAAGCGTGCTTATGTGCTCGAAGTCAATGACAATCCCAATATTGATCACGGTGTAGAGGATGCCTATTTAGGCGAAGAGTTGTATATGCAGGTCATGGCAGAATTCTTACGACGTTTGGAGCGCAGAGGGCTTTGAGGACCTCATTAATGTCAGCATCAATTTCCATTCGTCGAGCCAGCGTCAGTGACAAGCTTAGCCTGCTAAACATAGAAGCCTGTAGTTTTGACACGGATAAGATTAGCCCCCGGCAAATGCACTACCTGCTCACCCAGGCGAAAGCGACCACCCTCCTGGCTGTTGATGGTGCACAGGCTGTAGGCTACGCTCTATGTTTACTGCCGCGCCTGCCCCGGCCTGCTCGCCTCTATTCTTTGGCGGTACTGCCCGAATGGCGGGGACGAGGGCTGGCACGCAACTTGTGCGAAAGCTTATTGACTGAATTGCGATCACTCCACTATTCACGCTGTCGACTGGAGGTGCGCAAAAGCCAGATTGACGTACAGAATTTTTATCTCTCACTGGGATTTCGCCCCATAGCCGAACTACCCGCTTACTATCAAGATGGGGCGGATGGCCTGCATATGGAGTGCCTGCTCAATGGCTAAGAAATCCGTGGCTAAGCATTCCCTAACCAAGAACCCCATGCTGGAGCTGAATCGCATTATTCAGAAGGCCGCCCAGGCCGGGAGTGCGGAGGAGCAGGTACAACTAATTGTAGATGCCATCAGCGATGTCATTGCCACAGACGTTTGCAGCCTGTACCGACAAAACAGCGATAAAAATATGGCGCTTATCGCCAGCCATGGTTTGGCAAAAGGACACCCTTTTATTATTCCGGCCAATCGGGGACTGGTTGGCATCGTGGCACAATCACGTCACAGCATTAACGTTATCAACCCGGAGAAACTCCCCGACTACTACTATGTCGCGGGGTCTAATGAAGAGCAGTTCCACAGCTTTTGTGGTGTTCCGCTGGTGCATCGCGGTGATGTGGTTGGTGTGCTGGTGGTACAGAGCCGTCGCGCCGAAGCCCTGGCAACTGAACAGGAAGCGTTTCTAACCACCCTGGCAACCCATTTGGCGCTGCTGCTGGTGTCTTTACCCGCACAGTTGTCCGAACACGCTGCACCTTTGCTGAACGATTACCGACACGGTATCAGTGGCGCGCCGGGCATTGCCATCGGTAAAGCCAGTGTGCGCCAGGCGGCTGGGCTTGCCAGGGTCATGGAAGCCCATTGCGAGAACATAGACGCAGAGCTTGCCCATTGGTCACGTTTGAAAACACGGGTTATCGACGAATTAAAACGTGAACGTCAGGTCGTCGAACGCACTCTGGGGGACAATTTAGCGGCGGTTGTTGACGCTTACCAAATGCTGCTGGACGATCCGAGTTTTGGCACCCATGTTACCGATGCGATTAAAACCGGGAAAGCCCTGCCCTGGGCATTAAAACAAACGGTGGGTTATTTTTCGGCACTTTTCAAGGAAATGGACGACCCCTATCTTCGCGCCCGTCATGAGGACATTGATCAGCTGGGTGACAAGCTCTACCTGGCCTGGTCAGGCAGTGATTCTGCCGCTGCAGAGGTCGATGATGAATCCGCCATTATTCTGGTAGGCCATCAACTCAGCGTTTCGGATATTGTCAGCCTGCCTGCGGAGCGCCTGGCGGGTATTGCCTGCTCAGCGGGCGCCGCCCTCTCCCATATTTCGGTCTTTGCCAATGCGCTGGGCATTCCTGCAGTTATGGGTGTCGGGGAATTGCCGCTTCGCATGGGTGAGCAACTGATTATCGACGGCGATAATGGCCAGCTGATTCTGTCCCCCAGCGATGCCGTGATCTCCGAATACCAAAGTGTCATTAACAGCCAGCAGACGTTTGCGCGACGTCTCCAGGCAGACCACGATCTGCCCGCAATAACCACCGATGGCGTGCGGGTGACCCTGATGGCTAACTCTGGCCTGCAGGCAGACCTGATGCCAGGGCTGCGTAATGGCGCCGAGGGTATCGGCCTCTACCGCACTGAAATCCCTTTTATGGTGCGCCAAAGTCTACCCTCCGAGGAAGACCAGGTAACGGTGTATCGCCAGGTGATCAATGCCTATCAGAACAAGCCCGTGTATATCCGCACCCTGGATATTGGTGCTGATAAGCCGCTGCCCTATTTGCCGGTGATTGAAGAAGAAAATCCCGCCCTGGGCTGGCGCGGCATTCGCTTTACACTCGACAATCTGCAACTGCTCATCACTCAGTTTCGAGCTGTGATGAAAGCCGCCGCCGGACAGGACAACGTGCACCTGCTGCTACCCATGATTGGTTCGACCAGTGAGCTGGACCGCTGCATTGCATTGCTGGATGAATCACTTCAGCAATTATTGACCGAAGGCGAAACCGTCTGTCGACCTCGGCTGGGTATCATGGTGGAAGTGCCGAGCAGTATTTCGCTGCTGCCGTTCTGGCGTAATAAGCTGGATTTTATTTCCATTGGTAGTAACGACTTAAGCCAGTACCTGCTGGCGATTGACCGCAACAATCCCTTGGTGGGCAGGCATTACGATCCACTGCATCCCGCTGTTATTCACGAATTGCTACGCATCGTTCGCAGCGCCAGGGATTGCGGACTACCCGTGAGCCTGTGTGGAGAAATGGCCTCAGACCCGGCTTCGGTGCTACTGCTATTGGGCATGGGGATTAGACAGTTAAGTATGAGTTCGTCCAAACTACCCTTGATTAAATGGCTGGTGAGGGCCATTAGTATCAGCGATGCCGAAGCATTTTTGGCGACAGCACTGACCATGGACAACGCTCAGAGTATTCGCGAATCGTCTAACTTTTTATTGAAAAAAGCCGGCGTCCATCATGACTTCTAATAATTCAATACCACCAATCGTTAGCGAGATCGACACCCGCTTACATGAACTGGTCAGCCCTATCGATATTTTAACGGCCGTCAGCCCGCTCAATTATCGCGAACAAAAACAACTCTTCTTTCAGCATCATTACTCCAGAGAGCCGGAATTTACCTATCGCACTCACGACATAGATACCTTCACCCTCAAACGTAATCTGTTTAACCTGCCGTTGGAAAAAATCGTTGATGATGACCTGCGTCAGCTTTACCTGGATGTGGTGGATTCCTATGTTGATAAAATCGACCAGTATAAATCCATAGGCAACGAAGAATTTCTCTATGATTCGCTGCGCTACTACGGTGAGCCGTCAGAGAAAGATATCCGCAATGCCACCTTTATCCTGCATCTGCCGGAACCAGTTAAGAGCAGGGATGCTGACAAACCTGAACCACTGCTCAATGCACAAGGAATCAATTCGGTGCTCACCGAATTCGCCAACCACGAAGGCTACCAGTATGAACTAAAAATTGACGACAACATGATCGCCAACGCGGTGGTTTCTGGAACCACCATAAAAATAAACAGCACCGCAGAAATCAGCAGGATCGAGGCCATGGCCCTGGCCCACCACGAGCTGGGTGTGCATCTGGTGACCACACTCAATGGCCGCAGCCAGCCTTTACGCATTCTGTCGCTCGGCAGCCCGGTCAATACCATGACCCAGGAAGGTCTGGCGATTTTAGCCGAATACCAGGCAGGCTGTATGACGGTCAAGCGCTTAAAAATTCTTGCGCTAAGATTGCTGGCGGTAGAATCCTTAATAAAGGACAAAAACTTTCGCAGCACCTTTATGTTGCTGAAAGAAGGTTATCAGCTGGATGATGACACCGCATTTACCATTACCGCACGGGTTTATCGCGGCGGAGGGCTGACCAAAGACTACCTCTACCTGCGGGGCTTTCACCAGATGCTTAACGCTCAGGAAACAGCGGAGGACTTCACTCACCTGCTCACAGGCAAAACCTCCCTGGATCATTTACCGATTATTACTCGTTTAATTAACAAAGGTATCCTGATAGCACCAGAAAAAATAACGCCGGCTTTTGTTCAACCGGTAAAGAGTAATGACATCGATAGTTTTATTGCCCATGCTTTAAAATAATTTTGATCCAATATTTAAAAAATTAAGGCAGCCTGACGATGAACTTAAACCAACTTTTTGATGTAGCACCTTTTGATTGGCACGCTATAGGGGCGGCGATGTTTTGTGGCGCTATCATCGGACTCGAACGCCAGCTTCGTGGCAAGCCAGTAGGGATACGCACCTCATGTCTGATTATCTTAGGCACCTATCTGTTTCTGGCATCGGCTTTTATGTTGCACGGCAATGCCATTGATCCATCGCGAGTAGTAGGTCAAGTCATTACGGGCATCGGCTTCCTTGGCGCCGGCGTAATGCTCGCCAAAGATGGCGCAGTGGTAGGTGTCACCTCCGCAGCAACCATCTGGGTATTAGCAGCACTGGGGGTTATAATTGCCTCCGACCACCTTCTACCTGCCATTAAACTGGCTATTTTGGTAGTAATGATTCTCTATGGCGTCGACTTTCTGGAAGACCGTGTCAAAGTATTAAGTCGCGGTGTACACGCCTCGGTAAAATCATCTTTCAATAATAAGCGGCATTAGAAATTGCCCGACACTGCCAATTATGCTGGATTATGTATGTGTTATTACTTTAAGAAGTCAGTGCAAGATGTTGCCTGGCACCCCTTTCGATTATCAATGACCCGCCAAAGTCCAGTGACGACGCGGTTTTCCCTCTTGTATGACCAAGCTGGAATTTAGAAAAGTCGATACCCAGAATTGGCGTTTCATGGCACTGCTGCTCACGGGGGTTGCTACGAGGTACAGTGCGAGCATTAATGGCGATGGAAAATCTATTCGGTGGGAGGTGTTGATGGTACCGTTTAATTGTGTGAGTAGTGAGAGGCTTACAGAATAAAGCGGGCCATGCTGTGCGGATTCTGTTCGGGGCGACTAGCCGGTATGGTTAACTAACGCCGGTAGCGTCGCCAAACCAGTAAGCCAATAAGCGTTAAAACCATTCCGCCCGCAATGGCCAGGATTTGGCTCTGACTGTTGTAATAGTTGTCCGAACGAAATAACGCACTGACGCCGGGAATGCTGGTGAGATCGCCGCTGCCACGGCCCACCTTGATTTGTCCCTTCATGCCTTTTTCCATGTGCTGGGCGATATCGCAGTGCACCAGGTAGGTTTTGTCGTCGCTGGGCATAATCAGTGTGCCAGACAGGGTTGCACCACCCATAGCTTCGAGGTGAAACATCCCCTGGGGATACAGATAGCGGGGCAGGCCGTGCACCATAAATTGGTGGCGAATGGCGTCTTCGTTAATAAAGGTAATATTGATGCGGCTACAGGGTTCCACGGCGAACAGATGTTGGCTCATGCCAAAAACATTTCCCGGGAACGCTTCCGCATAGCGGGTGCCGGCGCGTACCGTAAAACTGTAGTCGCGGGAGATGGCTGCACAATCTTTCGGTAGCTGGTCGGCGTTGCTGTTCATCACCATGCCGCGGGCATCAAAGGTCATGGAGTGGCCACTGTGATCCATACCACCGTGCCCCATGGCGCTATGATCCATGCCCTCCATGTTCTCCACTCCTGCAGTGCTGCCATTCTCCATGCTGGAATGATCCATGCTGGAATGATCCATGCTGGAATGATCCATGCTGGAGTGATCCATGGTGGAGTGATCCTGTGCGATGGGGGCCGGCGCTGCTTGCGCCTTGCTCGGATTCTGTGTCTGCTCGCCCTGTACGCCAAAAGACATCGACAGCAACAGTATCGAAAAACAGACTCCCAATGTTACCGGTTTCATGTGCCACGTCCGCGTCGAAAAAGCAGCATAAACAGTATCACCAGAAAGCCGGTGCTGGCAGCGCCAAACACCGCCAGCTGTAGCAGCGGACGCAGGGGGGCGCGTGGATCGGCAAACAACCCGGTGGGATCGTAATCCAGCCAGATCGGCACATCCTTGCGATAGAACTCCGCGGTAAAAAACTTCTTCCAGTCGGTTCCCTGGACTTTGGGAAACCCGCCGCTGTCCACGTAGGAATCGAACACAATATTACTGACACTGCCGCCAGGATAAATGCCATCGGTGGTTTGCGCGGTTTCATGGTGGTCGTGAAACAGCCACACCCCTTCGCCATAATTATGCAGGCCGTCATTGGTGGTCTGTAAAACCATGTCGACCCGTTGCGCCGGCGCCAGGTCAATGACATCCCGGATAAACTCGCTCCCTGGGCCGAGGGGGATGCCATCCAGGTGTGTGACCGTAGGTCGAAATCCGTGGGAGTGCAGGGCAATGCTGTGGGAGCCGCCATTCAGGGTCCGCAGCTTTACTTTTTCGTTGGGTTTAACAACGATCAAGGATTCCTGCAGCGTGTAGGGGAATGATTTGCCGTTCAGCAAAAAGTAATTGGCGCTATCCCGGGTAATGTTCCAGCGACGGTGTTGATCGATCAGTGTCAGACGTGGGTCGTTGTGGGTTTGAATTGTTTCTGACAGATTTTTAAACAAATCAAAATAATGCAGATCGTACTCGCGCTGATATTGTTCGCGGACGGCCACGGACGAATGGCGTACCTGCCCAGCGCCTATATTCAGAGTTTGTGGCCAGTTGTCCGGACGGTTTTCCTCGATGACAAACATACCCTGCATACCCATCAGAATATGGACATTGGCCTGTACGTGGCAGTGATAGAACATGGTGCCCGCCACCCGTGGACTGAATTGATAGGTTAATGTTGTGCCAGGCATGGCAGGCATTTCGCTGGTTTCGGCGACGCCGTCTGTGCCCATGGCATGTTGCTCGTGGTTCGCGCCCTCGTAATGGGGCATGCCGTGATCTGCGGAAAACGGGTGGTCGACCCCGTGAAAGTGGATGGTATGGGGCAGGTAGTGGCTATTTTCCAAGACCACCGTGACCCGATCCCCCTGCTCGACACGGATCACCGGCGCCGGTGGACGCAGCAGTGAATTGGCTTTGCGGGTTTCGAAATTTTCCGTGGACATGCCAAACGACTTGGGGGCGAACACCCACATCCCGGGCTCGATGCCGGGCGCGATGGCGAAGGTCGTAACCGGCACCGGGACGTCCGGCGACTGGCCGTTGAGCTCTACCACCTCCAGCTTTATGGTGATTTCATCGGGATCGCCGTCGCCGTCCAGATCCTCTCCCATCATAACGGTGTCGGGCATCAATCCGGATTTCAACAAGGTAGCTTGTGACACCTGGTTAGTGCCGCGGGTCACGGCAGCGATCAGATAGGGATTGTCCGGCACACAGCCAGCCGCCGGTTCGATGAGTACCCCTTCGATGATTTGCTCATCCCGCCAACCCAGAGCGTCTGGCGGACAGATCTCCTCTGCGTCTGGTAGCGAATAGTCCTTACTGGTTGGCGCATCGCGGTAGCTGGCCGCTCCCAACCAGTTGTAGGTCGCCACCCGCCACTGATGTGGAATCCAGGCGTCGGGCGCTGTAAAATAGGCTAGCGCCAGTAAAACAATAGCGAGAGGGATTCGCAGGGGCGTTGTGTTAATCTTCATCAATCGTCCCGGTATGGCTAGATTAAGGGATGTCAAAGGTGCGTGAACCGCTTGAGCTGGAACCCACCTGGTAATTTGTTTATATAAGGCTATGTGCTGAAAGTGTTTCCATTATTTTATGAAAAACAGAATGAAGACCAAAAACAGGACATCGAAACGGCGTGCATAAATGTAAAACCCACTTTCAAGCTGCTTTGATTGTACCCGGCTCGGTTTTTTTGTCAATCCAACACCCCTTCAACAATTGAATAGTACCCGTTAGATGGAAGCTGAAACTGCAATTTCATATTATAGGCAACACAGCGATGAGGACTTTGCCCCGGCTTTTAATGTAATTGATTTGTTTTTTAAAAACCTGGCCTGGTTAAAAATCTAAGGGGTTATTGTTGATGAGTGGCAACTATCTGACCTTTATAAAACCTTATAAAACCGCTGACTGACCTTTATAAAACCGCTGAGAGTTTCCCCAGCATAGTTGCGGATTGACCCCATTTGATAATACAGTTACAAGATCATGACTAAAAACATTGAATTCTTTTACGACGTAGTCAGTCCCTGGAGCTACCTAGCCTGGACTCAAATTGAAAAAGTTGCCGAGCGACAGCAGGCTAATCTGCAATATCGGCCTTTTCTGCTGGGTGGCGTTTTCAAGATCACCCATAATCAAGCGCCTATGACCGTCCCCGCCAAGGGCGCTCACATGCTGATTGATTTAAAACGCTGGGCCGAACGTTACAGGGTAGCATTTAACATGCCAGGAAATTTTCCGGTGAGCTCCTTACTGGCTATGCGCTGCTTGACGGCACTGGAAACTAAAGATATCCCCCTTGCGACAGAAAAACTTTTCACCGCATTCTGGGTTAAAGGCGAGGATATCAGCGAAAGATACACCCTTATTGATTTGCTTGGCGAAAACATTCTTCAAAAAGCCAACCATGACTTCACCAAGGAAAAACTCAAAGTCACCACCAACGAAGCGGTTAAACGCGGTGCTTTTGGCGCACCCACATTTTTCGTAGGCGATGAGATGTTTTTTGGTTCTGACCGACTGGAAATGCTCGAAAACCACTTACAATCACTTTAAGACGCAAACGATGCTTTTAGAAACCGACAATATCGAGGCCACAGCCCAACCCGACATTAAAATTGCTGGCTTGTTTCTTCGTCTGGCGGCCATGGTATACGATTTTTTTTTAATTGCGGCGCTATGGTTTTTAATTGCAGGGCTTGTGGTTATTATTAACGGTGGTGAAGCTCCACCTCTTTGGATCAGTCGTTACCTGCTTTTTCCGGCACTGATTGCCGCCACTTTGGGTTTTAATATCTGGTTCTGGACACACGGAGGCCAATCACTGGGCATGCGCGCCTGGCGAATTAAGGTTGTGGATCAAGCAGGCGAAACAATAACCTTCCATGACGGTTTAAAAAGAAGTTTTTTTGCGGTTTTTTCTTTAGCATTTTTTGGTGCAGGCTACTTCTGGATACTGATCGACAAACAAAAATCCAGCTGGCACGACCGCTGGTCAAATACCTGTGTGCTACGCTTGCCTGCAAGCTGAGCCTGCATGGCCTGTTAAGACCCTGCTATCGAATCCTGCGAATCAGTAACCAGGCCATTAACATGGCAAGCAAAATAGGCGTTACAACGGCTACGAAAGGCTCTATATTGTAAACCAGGCTGGCATAAGCGGCCAATTGCTGACCCTGCTGAAAACCTATCCCTACAAACACCCCGACAATAATCCTCAAGCCTGCTGTTACCGACCTCAGCGGGCCAAAAACAAATGAAATGGCAATTAAAACCATTACTACTGTTACCACCGGCTGAAAAACTTTTTTCCAAAAGGAAACCAGGTAATTCGCTGCATTTAAATCCTGCTTTTTTAAATAATTTGCATGTTGGTACAAAGTCGTCATCGAAAGCTGATCAGGTTTAATAATAACCGTGGATAAATTTTGTGGCGTTAGACCGCTGAACCACTGCAATTCTTTAAAGCGAAATACTGCAGTGCTATTATCATTAAAAGCAGTGCTTGCAGCATCCTGAATCACCCAGTACTTATCCTGGTAATCAGCCCGTTTAAAATAATGTGAGGCGATAAGTTTATTGTTATTGTCAAACCTAAAGCGACTGATGTCATACATTTGACCGTCCATGCCTACAGTTTTGATATGAATGTATTCATTGCCTTCGCGGTGCCAGATACCGCCTTTTGTTTTTAACAGGATGCTATTGCTTCGGGCAGAGGTTTTTTGCGCCTGCCCCCACTGTTCAATCGGCGGCACAATAAATTGCGCTAACAACAAGCCCAGTATCACTAAGGCCATAATCGGCTTTAATACCGAAACTATAATGCGTCGCGGAGGAACCCCAGCAGCACGAATAACCAGAAGCTCGCTACTACTGGCTAATGCGCCCAAACCAATCAAGCAGCCAATTAAAATTGAAACCGACAAAAATTCGTAAATTTTCCCGGGCACTGAAACCAAAACAAATGCCAGAGCCTGTAAAATCTGGTATTCGGCTTTTAGCTCTTCCAGCTCTGCAATAAAAGATGCCAGCAGATCCAGCCCAACAATCACCAGCAAAACCATGCCGGTGGTGGCTAATATATTGCGGCGAATATAACGATCAATAATACGCATACGTTTAAATTTAAATTCTTGCTTAGCTTAATGGGCCAAAGTAAAAATAAGGTGCCAAGGGGTGGTCAACGGCTATTTGCCTGCATCAGCTGGCGTCTTCGCCAGACTAGGGTAATATTTCCCCAATTTGATATCACCAGTGCGGCCGCAAAAAACACTCCATGCACCAGCCAAAGACCTAAAGCAGCCGGCAGACTGCCTTTTTCAAGCGCATTTTGCGCTGCAATTAACAGCGCCACGTAAATCAGGTAGAGCAAAATCGAGGGTAGCAACTTACTGAAACGCCCCTGCCGTGGCGTTACTTTACTCAGTGAAACTGCCAGCATTGCAACAATAAATACTAATAAGGGCATTGAGAGCCGCCATTGCAATTCGGCTTTTTCTATCAAAGTTTGGCTGTTTAAAAGCGCCAGAGAGGACAAAGATTTAACTTTTTGCGGTTTAATGACTCCAGACGAATCCAGCAGCTTATAAGTGTATTTATCGAATGAAATCACCTGATAATCGGCAAATCCCGGCTCGCCAACGTAACGGTTGCCCTTCTCAAGCTCCAGGTATTGCACCCCCGTGGCCCGATCAAGGCGCCGATAACCGCTTTCCGCTACAACCAAAACTTTATTGCGCCTGGATTGTTCCATATCAGTCTGCTTGACTTGCTCGCCCTGATAAATAAACAGATTTTCCATGCGGGTTTTATCATCAGAAAGATTCTGCACATAGATGACCTCGTCTGGATTATTGCCACTGGCATGGAAGCGCCCCGGTGTCAGCGTCTCAAACTCAGACCTTAAGTCCATTTCTGCAAATAATGTTTCAACCTTGTTATTGCCCAAAGGCGACAAATACAAGCTAAAAACACCCACAACCAGTGCCATACACAAAGCCGGCAGCAAGGTAAACCCAAGAATACGTTGCGGACTAATGCCACAGGCCTGTAATACGGTCATTTCTTCATTCAGGTACAGCTGGCCATAAGCGAGTAAAATTCCCAAAAACAGGCTTAAAGGCAGAATAAGTTCCAGGAACCCTGGCAAGCGAAAGGCCATAATCAAAAGCAAGACATCGCCCTGCATTTTCCCAGAAGCGGCATCGGCCAGGTATTTAATAAACCGGCCACTGATAAGGATGACGCTGAGCACAAAGGCCACCGCAACGGTTGAAGTAAAAAGCTGCCGGGATAAGTAACGGTAAATGATCAAGTATTCACCCAGCCAAGGTTTCTTTCCACAATAAAAAGTCCAGGATGCAGAGATTTTAAAAAAATCGTAGAATGAAGAGCTTTGTACAATTCCATGGAGAGCATCAATGCTCTTGGAAATACTTAGCCCATGATCGTGCAAAAAATAGCGCAAAAGCTCCAGAATAATGTTGCTCATATCATACACTAAGGTAGTATAAAATCTGAATGCCTAATGTAAAAAGCCAGGTTTAGCAGAGCAAAATATGCTTATCTGCTCAATTTACAACACCCCTCGCGGAGATTAAATGAAGTACTCACTTAAAACAGGTCAGGCTGACAAACAAAAATGTGCATGTATCATTGTTGGTGTAGATGCCAATAAAACCTTAAGCCCCAGCGCCGAAAACCTTGATAAAGCCGGAAGTGGGTGTATCAGTAAACTGATAAAACAAGGTGATATTACCGGCAAATCCGGGCAATGCGTGATGCTCTACAAACAGCCTGGCATTGCCGCCGAGCGCATTTTGGTGGTCGGTTATGGTGAGGCCAAGATATTCAACCGCAAGCAATTTAAAAATATCCAGTTACAAGCCATTAAAGCTGTAATGGCCAGCGGAGCAACCGACTTTATTTCAACCTTGCATGAGCTTGAAGTAAATGAGCTGGATGAAAGCGATAAACTTGTCGAAACAATAAAAACCTTTGAACAAGCCGGCTACCGTTTTGATCAGTTCAAAACCAAAGCCGAAAAGCAAACACCCCCACTTAAGCAAATCCATTTCTTAATTGAAACCGGACAGAAAGCCAAATTACAAAAAGCCCTGGACACTGGCAAGGCCATTGCCAAAGGTATTAGCAAAGCCAAAGACCTGGGCAATTTACCAGGAAACGTTTGCACGCCTACTTACCTTGCGACTGAAGCGCAAGCAATGGCAAAACACTATGCATCTTTAAGCTGCCGCATTGTCAGCGAAAAACAATTGGAGAAAATGGGCGCGGGTGCATTTGTGTCGGTAAGCAAAGGCAGTGACCAACCAGGCGCATTAA
Organism: Pseudomonadales bacterium; assembly: GCA_040235475.1. Taxonomy (GTDB): domain Bacteria; phylum Pseudomonadota; class Gammaproteobacteria; order Pseudomonadales; family UBA3067; genus JBECKY01. Next base: position 9,267 of record JBECKY010000053.1, on the reverse strand, counting down.
TTGTTATGGAATACAAAGGCAGCAAAGCCGATACCAAGCCCCATGTATTAGTTGGCAAAGGTATTACCTTTGATACCGGCGGCATTTCATTGAAACCTGGCGCTGCCATGGATGAAATGAAATACGATATGTGCGGAGCCGCCAGCGTATTCGGCACCTTGACCGCCATTGCCGAAATGAAATTACCTCTGCATGTGGTTGCCATTATTGCCGCGGCTGAAAATATGCCCAGCGGTGGCGCCTCTAAACCCGGCGATATTGTCACAACCCTCTCTGGCCAAACGGTAGAAATTCTTAACACCGATGCCGAAGGCCGCCTGGTACTGTGCGACGCCCTCAGCTACGCCGAAAGGTTTAAGCCTGCCTCGGTAGTGGACATTGCCACCTTAACCGGGGCCTGTGTGATCGCCTTAGGCCATCATGCCAGCGCGGTTTACAGCAATGAACCCGGCCTTACCGACAAACTTATCGCCGCCGGGGAACAAAGCGATGATCGCGCCTGGCCCATGCCCCTGTGGGATGAATACCAGGAACAAATAGACAGCCCTTTCGCCGACATGGCTAACATTGGTGGCCGCTCAGCAGGCAGCATTACTGCCGCTTGTTTTTTGTCGCGCTTCACCAAAAAATACCATTGGGCTCATCTGGACATTGCCGGCAGTGCTTGGTTCAGTGGCGGCAAAAATAAAGGCAGCACCGGACGCCCCGTGTCTTTGCTAAGCCAGTACTTGATTAACTGTTCCAAAAAAGAGCCAAAAGCAAGACCGCAGCAAAGACTAAAACCAAAAAAGCTTAATTGACTTTGATAAGCCTTATGACGCAGATTGATTTCTACCTTCTTTCTACAGCGCACACCTTGGCGCACGGGCTTTCTAGCGCTGCTTCCAGCTTGACAAGCTCAGAGTTAGCAAGCCCGAATACTGAAACCCGCCTGCCTTTTCTATGTAAGCTGGTGGAAAAAATTTATCGCCTGGACAAACAGATCTACATCCACTGCACTTCTCAAGGCCAGGCCGAGCACATCAGTAAAAGTTTATGGAGCACGCGTAAGGAAAGCTTTTTAGCCCATGACATTATCGGCAACCAGGCTTCATCGACTTCGCCTGAAACACCATCGCCATCATCGCCAATAGAAATTGGATATCATGACAGCCCCAAATACCCTGACGTAATGATCAACCTGGCCGATGATATACCCAGCTTTGTCGACCGTTTTAATCGCGTGGTGGAACTGGTTGCCGATGATGAGCAGACCAAAGCCAAAGCCAGGGAACGCTACACATACTACCGGAACCGCGGCTACACGCTAAAAACCCACGACTTATCAGCTGCCAACTGAGCCAGGATTGCCATAGGCTCAACATTGATGATTTCATGTTGAGCATTCCAAGGTATAATTGCACGCTTCATTGCCTCGATTAAATTCAAGCCCTAACTGGCAGAAAGATAATATGGAAAAAACCTACGATCCCAGTCAAATAGAAGCCTCCTGGTACCAAAGCTGGGAAGAATCCGGTTTTTTTGCCCCCAGCGGAGATGGCACAGCCTATTGCATCGCTATTCCACCGCCCAATGTAACCGGCAGCTTGCACATGGGTCATGCTTTTCAACACACCTTAATGGATACCTTGATCCGTTTTAAACGCATGCAGGGACACAACACCCTTTGGCAGGTTGGCACTGACCATGCGGGCATCGCCACGCAAATGGTAGTTGAACGGCAATTACTGGCCGAGGGCATTTCACGCCACGACCTGGGCCGGGAAAAGTTTCTTGAAAAAGTCTGGCAGTGGAAGACCGACTCAGGTGGCGCCATTACCAGCCAGATACGCCGTATGGGATCCTCCGTGGACTGGTCCCGTGAACGCTTCACCATGGACGCAGGCCTTTCCAATGCCGTACAAGAAGTTTTTATTCAACTCTACGAAGAAAAACTGATTTACCGCGGCCAACGCCTGGTAAATTGGGATCCAAAACTGCATACCGCTATTTCCGACCTGGAAGTTATCTCCGAAGAAGAAGCCGGCCATATGTGGCACATTCAGTATGACCTTGTCGATGGCAGTGGTTCACTCATTGTTGCCACCACCCGCCCGGAAACCATGCTTGGCGACAGCGCCGTGGCTGTACACCCGGATGACAAACGCTATAAACACCTTATTGGCAAAGAAATTAACCTGCCGCTTAGCGGGCGCACCATTCCTATCATTGCTGACGAATATGTTGATCCAGAATTTGGTACCGGCTGCGTTAAAATAACCCCCGCCCATGATTTTAACGATTACGAAGTCGGTAAACGCCACAACCTTCCCCTTATCAATATTTTCACCGTTGATGCGACACTTAATGATAATGCGCCAGAAACATACCGTGGCCTGGACCGCTTTGAGGCCCGCAAACAGGTGGTGAAAGACCTGGAAGCCGCAGGCTTATTGATTAAGGTAGCTGAGCACACGTTAAAGGTACCCCGTGGTGATCGTTCAGGGGTGGTGGTTGAACCCTACCTGACAGATCAATGGTATGTGGCCGTGGAATCACTGGCAAAACCCGCCATAGAGGCGGTAGAAAATGGTGATATTGAATTTGTACCCAAAAACTGGGAAAACACCTACTTTGCCTGGATGCGCGATATTCAGGATTGGTGTATCAGTCGGCAACTCTGGTGGGGACACCGGATTCCCGCCTGGTACGATGAACAAGGCAAGGTTTACGTGGGTAGAAGCGAAGATGAAGTTCGCTCCAAGCACCAGCTAAGACCAGAGGTCAAACTAAAACAGGACGCCGATGTGCTGGACACCTGGTTTTCTTCCGCACTCTGGACTTTCTCTACCCTGGGCTGGCCTGAAAAAACCAAAGAGCTTGAAACGTTTCACCCCACTAACGTGCTCGTCACCGGGTTTGACATTATCTTCTTCTGGGTTGCCCGAATGATTATGATGACCCTGAAATTTACTGGCGAAGTACCCTTCAAGCAAGTCTATATCACCGGCCTGATTCGTGATGAAGACGGCCAGAAAATGTCAAAATCCAAAGGTAATGTGCTGGACCCCCTGGATTTGATTGACGGTATTGAGCTGGAAGCTTTAGTCGCCAAACGCACGCAATCACTCATGCAGCCTGAAATGGCAAAAAAAATTGCTCAAGTCACGCGCAAACAATTTCCTCAGGGTATCCCTGCCTTCGGCACTGATGCCTTGCGCTTTACTATTTGCTCACTGGCATCCACTGGCCGTGACATTCGATTTGATATGAGCCGAGCCGAAGGTTATCGAAACTTTTGCAATAAAATCTGGAATGCTGCGCGTTACGTGTTAATGAACACTGAAAATGAAGATTGCGGCCTAAACCCTGAAGATGACATTGAACTGAGTGTCGCCGATCGTTGGATTATTTCCCGATTACAACAGGCTGAACAATCAGTGATTAGCGCCCTGGACTCTTATCGCTTTGATCACGCCGCACAGGCCATTTATGAGTTTACCTGGAATGAATATTGCGATTGGTATCTGGAATTATCAAAGCCAATTTTAACCGCGGATACCTCTGTATCCTCGATAGCGGCCAAACGCGGTACCCGCCGCACTCTGGTAAAAGTACTGGAAACACTGTTGCGCTTATCTCACCCGATCATGCCTTTTATCAGCGAAGAAATCTGGCAGCGGGTAGCACCCCTGGCCGGAATAGCGAATAGCAAAGATAGCAGTATTATGCTCCAGCCTTATCCGGTACCTGAACAAAGTAAAATCAACGTTAATGCTATAGCTGATATTGAATGGATCAAGGGCGTGATTATTGGCATCAGGAATATTCGCGGTGAAATGGACATCGCCCCAGGCAAAAAACTACCGGTTTATTTTTCCCATGGCAGCACAGAAGACAAAACCAGACTGGATAATTACCGAAATTTCCTGCTCACCCTGGCAAAACTCGATGATATTACCTGGCTGGAGCAAACCGAACAGGCGCCCACCTCTGCCACACAACTTGTAGGCGACATGGAGATTCATGTTCCCATGGCAGGCCTGATCGACAAAGATGCAGAAATTAACCGACTGAACAAAGAAATCGAAAAACTGAGCCGGGAACTTACGCGAGTTAAAGACAAGCTAAACAACCCCAACTTCACTGACAAAGCACCTGAGGCGGTAGTGGCCAAAGAAAAACAAAAACTAGAAGCGGCAGCATCGGCAAAATCCGCATTGGAAGAAAAGTTACAAGCACTTAGAGTGTTATAATGCTAAATGCGGTAAACAAACAGATTACGGCCGGCTTCTTTTGCCTGATACAAGGCGCTGTCTGCTCGCTCCAGCACCTGCTCTGCTTTTTCGAAAGGCCGAAAATGGGTTGCGCCAATAGATATGGTCACCCCAAAGCCCTGTGCAATGTCATCAAAAACCAATGACTCGATAAAAGTCCGAATACGCTCAGCTATTTTTTTCAGTGTTAGCAGATCCGTATTTGGCAACAACACAACAAACTCTTCACCGCCATACCGAGCGATAAAATCGGCCTTCCTGAGGCAATTTTCCGGGATTTTGCTGAACGCTTTTAAAACTTTATCGCCAGCCAAATGTCCGTACTCATCATTTACTTGTTTAAAGTGATCAGCGTCAATAATGAGCAAGCCCAGTGGAGATCCAGTCCCTTGTGCCACTGCAATTTGCGCATAAAGGGTTTCACTAAATTGATGGCGATTGTACAAACCCGTTAATTCATCGCGCACAGCCTTTTCAGCCATTTGTCGCAGTGCCGACTTTAATTCACGATGAGCTATTATAAGCTCTTCATTACCTTGTTTTAAAATACCTCGATGAACTCTTAACCGATCCCTCATCGCTGAAACATAATTCCCCACAAATGAAAAAAAGATCATGATTAAAACCGTGATCACCCATTGAAAAATTATGGTATTTGGGTTTAAGGTTAAGCTTCCCCTTACGAAATCATTAATAGTCGTTATGCCAAAAGCAAAAATAATAATGCTTGCCAGAATTATAAAATGAATTTTCTTTAGTGCAAAAATTCCAAACAACGCCCCTAATAATGAAATACTAACCACTGTGGGCCTGGCAAAATCTTCCACTACAAACAAAAAATAGATAAGCACCAGAAAAGGAACCAATATTTCATAATATAAAAAACTGGCTTCATCCCAACGCTCATAGTAACCAGAGCGAACCGTCCAGTATAAAAAAAATTGAAAAGCAACAAGAAAAATAATAATAATATAATAATTTTGCAGTGATATATGCACTACGTCATTTAAAATCGCCAGAAAACCGAGGGCCAATATAATGATATACAGAGCAACAGACCACATCCAACGCTTAAGCACCGTGGTTTGTTTTTTGTTATTTGTGACTATAATACCCATTACTTTGGTTGAAAAAATTTATAAGATGATTATCAAGGCTTAAATGCAAGTTGATTTCGACCCGCCGATTTAGCCGTATATAAAATATGATCTGCTCTCTTCATCATTTGCTCAGGTGTTTCTCGTAAATGATAAAGCGTCGCACCCAGTGAAACGGTGACATTTAAACCCTTTCTTATGTTATCAAACTGCAGTTTCTCAACAAACAACATTATTTTTTCTCCTATTTGTAGAATTTTCCCCTCGTAGACATCTGGCAATAAAACAACAAATTCATCACCACCAAAGCGAGCCATAAAATCAGAAGGGCCCAGACAGTTTTCTGGAATACGGCTAAATGATCTGAGAATTTCATCGCCAACCAAATGGCCGTGGGTATCATTTATTTGCTTGAAATGATCAATATCAATAATTATAAAACCCAAAGGGCTCGCGGAAGCTTGCGCAACACTGATTAACGCATGCATGGTTTCACTGAGCTGGTGACGATTATACAAGCCGGTGAGTTCGTCTTTTACTGCTTTTTCTGACATTTGGCGAAATACTGATTCCAGTTCTCGATAAGTCACTTGTAATTCTTCTTTTTGTAGTAACAAATGCTTTCTGTTGTGCTCTACGCTTTGTCGCAACGTTGACAAATATGCCCCCAATGCTGCACACGATCCAAATACAATGGCGGTCACCACCCAATGTAAAATTGATATCTGTAGACTTAATACTAACTGTCCACTTGATAAATCCCTAATAATAAAAGTCGCGTAGCCCAATAAGGGGACGACCACCAGTGTTATTAATTGCCGTAAATTTAACGCGAAAATACCGAATAACAAACTCATGAGCGATGCATTTAGCAAAGCAACCCTCTCAAAAAAATCCATGAATAACATAAAATAGAAAATTGCCGCAAACGACAACAGTATTTGGAGGTAGACAAACGTCGCATCACTAAAGCTATCACTGAAGCCAAACCGAACCCAGGTATAAAACAGCCCATGCACTACGTATATCAAACAATACGCGATTAAGAAATGTTGAGTTGTGACTTTAAGAATACCGGCTAAAATCGCCACAATACCGATAATAAAAAATATGGCATACAAAGCCATAGACCACATCCAACGGTGCAAAATCACTGTTTGCCTTTTGTTAGTGGTCGTTAAAATACCCATTTGTATTGTTGAAGGTTTTCCTAAGGTGGTTCTAAGATAAGATTTATTATTTGAAACTTTATTGGTTATAAACTACTTGATTGCGACCACCGCCTTTGGCTTGATACAAGCCCTGGTCAGCCCGCGCCATCATGTCTTCTACCGTTTCTCTATCCCGATAATGCGTTGCGCCAATGGATACGGTTACACCAAAACCTTTTTCAATGTCGTCAAAAACCATGGATTCAATAAAAATTCTGATTCTTTCCGCAATCTCTACTAACGTTGGGAAATCGGCATTGGGTAACAGAACAACAAACTCCTCACCACCATAACGGGCAAGAAAATCGGCCTTACGCAAACAATTTTCTGGAATTTTAATAAATGCTCGCAATATTTCATCGCCGGCCAAATGCCCATGGGTATCGTTTACTTGTTTAAAATGATCAACGTCTATTATCAATACCCCAAGCGGCCTGCCAGATCCCTGTGCCACATTAATTTGCGCATGAATGGTTTCACTGAGCTGGTGACGATTGTATAAGCCGGTTAATTCATCGCGCACGGCTTTTTCGGACATTTGTCGTAAAACAGATTGCAACTCACGATGAGTGACCTCAAGCCGCTCTTTTTGGCGTTTTAATGTTTCCCGATTGGAACGTAACTTTTTACGCAGTCCAGACAGGTAAGTACCAATACCAGAAAAGGTAATAATCATCACCACAGTCACAACCCATTGCAAAGCTATTACAGGCAAGGTGTCACCAATATTACCCTGGAAATAATCCCTGACTATCAAAATAGTAAAAATGCCTATGGGTATTGTCGCCACAATTATAAAGTGTCTGGGTTTTAAGGCAAATATGCCAAACAGCAGGCCCACAAGAGACACGTTTATCAAAATACCCCTAACAAGGCTATCGACAAAAAACATAAAATACGACAGCACAACAAAACCAAACAGAATTTGAAAAAATACAAACGCCGAGTCAGACCAGCGTTCATAATAACCGCTTATGACCAACACATAAAAAACACCCTGCATAAAAAAAATATAAACAAAGGCATAAAGATAATGATTCAATGGAATATTCAATATACCTTTTTGAACAGCGGCCAGGCCAATAAAAAAATAGACGATATAGCTCGCCACAGCCCATATCATGCGCTGCACAATAACTGCCTGCTTTCTGTTCTGAGTTTTTAAAATGCCCATCCTACTGAATCCATCTTCTGCTAAATAAACGCTCAACTGGTAAATTTACACCGCTATTTTATTACTCCTTAATAAAATCAAGCCAATATGCCTGGTAAACTTTTAATATCAGTTAGTTAAAAAAGTAACATAAATATTTGCTTAATATGACAGCTTTTCTATAAAACAGCCTGAAACTTGGATAAACGGTGCTTAATTCACATTTTTTCATAAATAACTGCTGTGTAGCTAATACCCAAATGGCATTTGATTTTAGAAAATCGGAAATTGCATTTTCGCTTTGCATTGTCTGATTAATCCAAAACCTAATCAGCGGTGCCTTTTAACAGTGAACAAGTAGAAGAAAGAAAAGAAGCAGGACTCGAAAAATCAGCGGAAATGCAAACCAAAGAACCTTCAATCTTTAAACTTATAAACGAAGATAAACAGTATTAATAATCACTTTTTAAAAAACTTATGCCCTCTGCCTGGCTACCAGGCATTATAAACAACCCGATTTCGCCCTTGTTCTTTGGCAAGGTAAAGCGCAGCATCCGCTCGCGCCATTACTTCTTCTGATGGTTCATTAAGGTGATAGTGCGTTGCACCGATGGAAACGGTGATTGTTTTGCCTTTATCAGCATTATCCAGACTTATGGTATTAACACAGCTTCTGATTCGTTCAGAACACTCCATTAATATTTCCATAGTCACATTCGGCAATAACACCACAAATTCCTCGCCACCATAGCGAGCCATAAAGTCGCTGTCGCGCAAACATAATTTTGACACTTCTGAAAACTTTTTTAAAATCTCATCACCGGCAAGGTGCCCGTATGTGTCATTAATTTTTTTAAAATGATCGATATCGATTAATAGTAGACCAAAGGGTCTTGCAGCTTTTTTAGCATTTTCAATTTGTTTATTTAATGTTGCAGTGAATTGCCTGCGATTAAACAAGCCAGTGAGCTCATCCGTTACAGCCAGCTGACCCAATTGGTTTAACGCAGACTCTAACTCTCTCTGAGTCATTTCCAATTCTTCGTTTTTTTTTGTCAATTGTTTATGGCTTTCAATTAAACCAGACCTGTTTTCCTGGAGCTTTTTTCGCAAAACCGACAAGTAATTGCCAACATAGGCAAATATTGCGATAAAAATAATCAACATTAACAGCTGAAAAATTTCAACTCTTAGATTAATCTCTACCTGGCTGTTCATATCATTAATAATGATAATACTGTAAGCAAGAACGGGTACTAAACCAATAATGATAAATTGTTTTTTGCTCAGTTGGAAAATTCCAAATAAAACTCCAAGCATATAGGCATTTAATATCATGCCCCTTACTTCTATTACAAAAACATTGAGAATATAAGTAATCGCCAGTAAACCGAAAAGAATTTGCTGAAAGGCCATGCTGTCATCCTTAAAGCGCTGACTGAAGCCACTGCGAATCAATCCGTAGAAAACACCCAATCCTAGAAATATACACGCCGATGAAATTAAAAACCTGGTTTTTGAAATACGTCCGAAGTTATTTTCCAATGCAA
>JBECKY010000051.1:0-2908 GCA_040235475.1 Pseudomonadales bacterium | reverse complement strand
CGTATTAGCTTGCTTACTTAAGCGGCATCCGCATTTTCTGCTGCCTTATGCCTTTTAAGAAAAAAAACAAAAACAGCTATGGACACAGCAGTAATCATGAAGAAAACCCAAAAATACCGCATATAGTCAATCAATCCAACCTGAAACGGAAACACAGAAATATATTCTCTGCCGTTATCAGGATGTATCGCTTTTAAAATGCCTATATAGCGACCTTCTGTCTCAAACCTGTATTCTGCACTCACCGTACCACGTGGGTACAAGGCTGCTTGCTTATAAAAAATTGTTGCCTTTTCAATATCTTCTTCGGAGCCTAAATCCTCTAATACCGCCTTATTACCGATCTCATTAACATCTTTAATAATTCGAAAATCAGTTTTCATGATTCGCAAATCATCACTGATAAAATCCAACACAAAAATAGCATTGCCAACCACAGGAATATCTTCACAAAATTCCTGGGTAGCACGAGCTTCAGGCTGATAGCCTGTAAAGTGCGCTTTATAAGGACCAACCTTAAGCAGGCACATATCGTCTTCCACTGAAACCCCGCCATGAGACCAGGCATTACTCGCTAATAAGCTTATAGTTACTAGTGGCAATAAAAGCAGAGTCGAAGAAATTCTTTTTATTAGATGCTTATACGACATAAAGCTCACTTCACATGATTTGATTACAATGATCCGATTCACGACCGAATGTTAATGCTTTCCACTTAAATCTGATAAATAAAGGCCTCATCTCCTGCAAATAAGCAAGAGAAAAGGCCGTTTATTTTCCATATTACCGAAACGCCGGGAACATAGCTCCACCGATTTCATTCAAATGGCGCTTACCCTGATCATCAAAGATCTGTAGCATGGCAGCAAAGCGGCTATCAGGATCATAAATAAGACTTGTTAGGCGGTAAGTCTCCCAGATGGCATCATCAGCATAGATGATCACATTAGAAGTTTCACCGGGAAGCACCGTCCCTTGTCCATCTGATCCACCGGTTATAGTTAAGCCATTACTAGCAATGAGATCCTGCTTGTCTTCAGGCTGAATGTCCCCCATGACATCGTGGTTTATAAAACGGATATTAGCTGTGACAAACTCACCCACCTTCACCGGTCGGTCGCTATTGTTAGTCATTTCCACATCAATTTTAAAACTTCGTCCGGGAATTCTATAGCGGGCCTCATTAACCTTGATGTCCACCTGGGATGGAACCTCAAGCCCTGCCACTTTAACCTTGCCTGTTTGCAGGGTTGTTGTAATAGGGTATTCACTGCTTGCCCAAAAATAACCTGCTGCCACGGCCAACAATGTGAATAAAAAGAAACCAAAAGCAACTACCTGATCACCCAGGTTAATAACAGAATCAGGATCTCCTCCAGATTCAGTTAATTCACTCACCTTAATGTAACGCGGCATTAATAAAGGAAAATAGCGCACGAACCAATATAATATCCACGCCAGACCGATAACAGCCCAGAAAACATTTAGCCAGATAGCCTCTTTGAGTCCAACTGTCTCCATGTCTATCACTTCGCCATTTAAAGCTGTTACTTTATTTTCAAAAGGTACCGAACCCTCCACAACTTCAACCCATTTACCCGGACCTATAATAGGGCCTGCATCTGCAACGCTAATAACCGGGTGGACATGAACCTCGCCGGGCACTCTGGCCTTCAGCGTCATTTCGAATTCGTATAGCTTTCCATGCTCAAAAGCAGTGGAACGAATCATTGGCACACCGTTAACCTTCGAATCGATACGCAGAAACTTCGGCCCAGGAATACCAATATTCAAAAAAGCAGTATCGGCTATATCAGCCATATGTTCAGGCCACCACATCGACGGAATAAACTTCCCCTTAACCGTCATGTTCTGGCCAACTTCTACCTTTTTAGGATAAATTTCCAGATCTATCCAGTGCAACGTTCTCATCCGCAATCCAGCTTGCTGGGCTCTCTCTCCATGAGCCAAAACAAGATCACTGTACACGGTTAAAAACATCAACAGCATGGCTAAAAAAACTGGCTGTAAAGCAGGTATTTTTTTAATCATAATACTAACCATTTATCTAGTTATCATTGACAGCAGCCAGGAGCTCAAGCGTTTCTACCAAAACTGCCGCGTCTCGCTGCTGTTCTAATGTCAAAATTAAATTCAATTAAAAAACTTATATAATTTTAGATACCCAACGCGGCTTACCCAGCAACGAACCAATCCACGTCCACAAGTACCACCACAAAATGGTTACAAACCCGGCAAATACTGCAGTTAAGGGGGTTACCGCCTCACCAAAGGTTCTCAACGTAGATTCCTCAATAATGCGGACATATTCAGGTATGGCGGTACGAACATATTCGTAACCCATCAAATCAGCTACAGTTACCATGGTGCCATTGTACTCAATAGGCACTCGCATAGGCGCCATCATTGGCCAGTTAAGCGGATAAATAATTACGGCAAAGATAAATCCGCCAATGGCCCCCGTTAAAGCATAACTCCGGGTTACCAGCATCACTGTATCAATAACTATGCCCATAGCTATATAAGTAGAAGGTGCAACAAAGTTCATCGGGAAGCCGGCAAACATGTTGAAGTTAAAATACCGACTTACCCAGGCAGCAAACATCAAGCCCAGGATAGACATGGTACCTGCTAGAGGTAATCGCAGGCGCTCCCAGAAAAAATAGCCAAAAACCGCCGGCAGAATCGCTAAAGACAAAGGCGTTACCAATGGCCACCAGCGGCGATCTCTCCAGTCGGCCCAATAGTCCCAGTCACCCACTGTCAAGGCAAATTGAAAACTGAAGACTGCCCCTAAAAGAAAAATCAAAAACGGCCCAAGAGCGTAGTCAATACTTTTAAAAGTTTGCAACTGCTCTGCATAGGTTTTTACTGCTGAACCTACCTC
>JBECKY010000108.1:0-15495 GCA_040235475.1 Pseudomonadales bacterium | reverse complement strand
GCTCTTGAAAGTATGGTGAGCAAGGCAAGAGCTCAGAACAAGGACCAGCTCTACCATTTAAATATGCGCCTGGACAGCCTTGTTGCCGATGAGCAGGTAGATGAAACCAATAATCCATTGGATCCGGCGCAAATCGCTGAAGCATTTATGTTAGCCAGTACTGGCCTTGATTTAGATATCAAAACAAAATTACTTTTGTACAAGCAGGTTGACTTGACGGTGATGAGTGAGCTGGGGTCGGTGCTCACTGAAGCTAATAAATTTTTAATTGAAGAGGGCGTTTTACCTAATCTGCGTAGAAAAATCCGTAAGTCAAAATCAGCGGCGCGTGCAGAGCAATTCTCACAGGCTCTTGATGCCGCTGAAGTTGGAGCTGAAATTTCGGATCAAATAGCCACCGAGGGTGTATTCGATTCCTTGGTGGGCTTGTTAAGAAATTCCGGGTTGTCGGGGGCATATGGGAGCCGCCATTTTGCTCAGTCAGTTTCGTCAGGATTTCGACCGGGAGCTACAGTAGAAGAAAGTGTGTTGCTAAATACGCTGGATGCTCTGCAGGCTGAGCAATTGGAAAGAGTCGTCGATTGGGGCCAGATAAACAGCTCAGCATTGGCTCAAAATAATCGTGTCTTGTCTCCCGTCAATGTCAGCGAGGCATTGATGAAGGCATTACCGAAAAATGCAGAAGGCGAAGTTGGCAGTCTTGGGCAAAGTAATGAAGATGTAATTAACCTGGTTGCCTTGTTATTTGAATTTATTCTGGATGATTATAATTTACCTGCCAGTATTCAGGCCGTGCTAGCCCGATTGCAAATACCGATTTTGAAGGTTGCTCTAAAAGACTCGGCTTTTTTTGATCAACATAATCATCCGGCAAGAAAATTATTAAATGAGCTGGCAAAAGCATGTATTGGCTGGGATGAAAACGATTTTGACAATCAGGATGATTTGTTTGCTCAGGTAAGCGGCACCGTTCGGCGTATATTGAATGACAATTCTGGAGACGTAGCTTTATACCAGGGTTTGTATGATGAATTCAAAACCTATGTTGACCGTAAGAATCACCGTGCACGAGTAATGGAAAAACGAACTTTAGAGCGGATTTATGGTCAGACTAAATCGCAACAAGTTAAGGAGTTGGTTAAGGAAATATTAAAGGATCGCCTCAGTAGGGGGAAATTACCAGCTATTGCATCAAAATTACTGCTGGGTGGATGGAGTAAAGTTTTATATACAGCGTGTCTGTCTAACGGAATGGATAGTAAAGAATGGCAGCACTCCCTGGCTTTGGCTGATAACTTGATTTGGAGTGTTCAGGCGCATATTGATGAGCTTGATGCGCATAAAAAGCGCATGGACTTGCTGCCTGAACTGTTAAAAGGGCTGTATGAAAACCTGACTGCTGTTGGGAGTAATCCATTTGAACTAAGTGCGCAGTTTTCTGCTTTGGAGCGTGCTCATATCGCTGCATTTAAAACTGAATTTATGCATTTTAAAAACCTTAAAGATGAAGCCAGTGCTGAATTAAAAGCCACAGAAAGAAGGATAGAGACTATGGTAAAGCAAGTTAGAGTAAATCAGGAATTGTATGTTGATGTAGGTTCAAAGGGATTGCCCGCTATTAATGATGAAATTCTGGACTCATTGGCTCAAAGTGACATTATTAAAAGTGAGTCATTGTTTGATGAACGTGAGGCAAAAGAAATCATTGAAGCAAAGCCCGATGCTTCTCCCAAGACCGCAATTGAAAAGCAAAAGGAGCGTTTGCATAAACAAAAATCCTATATGGAAAGGTTGGATGCTGTTGCTTTAGGCACATGGTTTGAGATCAAGCTTCCAGAAGTTGGTAAGGTTAGATGCAAGCTTGCTGAAAAGCTTACGGACATAAACATATTGATTTTTGTCGGCCGTTTTGGCAATAAAGTGCTTGAGCGAACACCTCGGGCATTTTTGGAGGATCTGGCTAAGGGGCAGGCAAAACAGCTGGATGATGGTTCTTTGTTTGACCGGGCAGTTGGAAAAATTTTTGAGCGTTTGAAATCAAATGATGAGAGCGAGAATATTTCAAAAACAAACCAGGCTCGCCAAGGTTCAAGGGTCAATAAAAAGCCGCAAACAGGTGCGACAAAAATTACAATATCTGAGGAAATTGAAAGCATACTTGCCGCTCTTGGCGAAGAGTAGTTGCATAATCTAGGTAGTAACAAACGCTTTGGAGTGAGTGGGGTAATCATAACGCTATAAAAGGCCGGTGTGTAATAAATGCATGCCGGTTTTTTTATGGCTTACCAATGGTCTCGTAGTTTTCTTAAGTGAACAAAAATATCCTTTTCAGATTGGTTCATCTCAGGAAATTCAATCGTCAATAAAGCCTGAATTTGGGTGTTTTGAAGCCTGAAAAAAGGGTTCATTTGCTTTTCCATAGCCAGGGTAGTCACGATCTGAGCTTCAGGGGGGGTGTTTCGCACTTCTTTTAACAAGTCTTTTGTGAATGTGTTATCGGGCTCCCGATTCAGTGAAAATGCTAAATTATTTTCGATATAATCATGGCCTGGATAGACTTTGGTGTCGTCGGGTAGTAAGTACAGCTGGGTGGCGAAGGTATGGTAAAGCTTTTCCGCATCACCACTATAACAATTGCCTGCGCCTGCGTTAAAAAGAGTATCGCCACAAATAAGCATCGGCTCTGGTGCTTGTTTAAATAAGCATAAATGGGCAAAAGTATGTCCTGGGGTATCCAGAACTTCAAACTCAACAGTATCGCCAACAGTCAGTTTATCACCGGCTTTAAGCCAGTGGTTGACGCCGTTAATTTTCCCTTGCCCGTTGTAATGTGCAAACAGCTCAGCGCCTGTGGATTCGATCACTGCCTGATTGCCCTGGGTATGATCCAGGTGTTCATGAGTGTTGATAACCTTGGTAATCGACCATTGGTTTTGCTGGGCGATATCCAGGCATATGCTTGCATCAAACGGGTCTATAAGCAGAGCTTCGCTGGTCTTCTCACAAACGATAAAATAATTATAGTTGCGCAAGGGGTTGTTCATATACATACGCTTGATAATCATATCGCCATACCTTGCTTAACATTTATAATTGATAATTGCCGGGAGCAGACAGTATTACACCCGCTATGGAATACTTAATTCTAGTATTGATAAGCTGTAGCAGCAAATGGTTTCTTTTTAGGCAGCCTAGTCATTTAGCTTATGCAGCAAGGGGCCGAGGAGGGGTTAAGCTAAACGTAGGTGCCGTACCAGTGTTTAAAGCTCCATGATTTTTAAATCTTCTGGGTAGAGGCCGAATGCGCCAGCTTTTAAAGCAAGGGCTATGTTTAAACCGCCATCTTTGTCATGGTTTTTCAGGTCTATAATTTTAGATGACATAATGGGCATTTTGTTTTCGTCAAGCACAACCATTACTTTTGGTCTAAGGCGACGGGAAGGATTTTGAGCGATAACAATGCCTATTTCATCATTGGACAGCTGTACCAACGAGCCTGTAGGGTAGATACCTATGGCTTGAATAAATTGTTCGACCATGTTTGGAGCAAATTCTTTGCCGCGCATGTTATAAAGCGCTGATACGGCATCAGTGGCATTCATGGCGGCAGCATGGATGCGGGGGCTGGTAATAGCATCATAGCAGTCAACGATACCCGTCATTTTTGCCAGTACGGGAATTTCTCTGTCTTTTAGTTTTCGCGGATAACCTGTGCCATTAAGCCTTTCATGATGGCACCAGACAATCTGTTTGACATGCTCATTGATGTCAGGAGTATGGCGCAGGATTTCGACACCAATATCAACATGCTGCTCCATAATGGCGCGTTCTTCTGATGTTAGCCTGCCTGTTTTTGTAACGATTTCTTTGGGTAATTTTGTTTTACCAATATCAGATAATAATGTTCCAAGGGTGAGGCTTTCAAGGGATTGTCGAGTAAGACCTAAATGTCTGCCAAAAACTGCAGCGAGTATGGAGGCTCTGACAGAATGCTCATAAGTGTAAGCATCTTTTTGTTTGACTCTGGCCATCCATACCATGGCGTCAGGATTGCGAATAATACTGCCTACAACATTTTTAATCGTCAGGCAGGTATGCATAATATCAATGGGTCTGTGACCTTTGAGGTTCTCGAACATTCGGGTAGCGGCGATTGATATATCGGCATGTATTGACGCAGCATGTGGTAATTCTTTTTGTAGACTTGTTGAAGGTTGGTAAATAATTCTCTTGCTTTCGCGCCTCTCAAGAGGCTTACCTGTTGCGGAATTGAAAGGTTGGGAGGTGTTGGCTTCGAGTTTATGGAGGGCGGCTTTACTGCGTTTTACATCAACGTATACAAAGCAACAATGTCGGCTGATGGCTTCAATTTCGCGCTCGCTTTTGACCAGAATGCCCTCCACCATGAAGGGGGTTTCAATCCAGGGGCGATCGAGACGGCAAACAAACATACCGGGTTTTAGGTCATTAACTTTGACTTTTAATTGAGCCTTAGCTCGATTATCATCCGCTGCTTGCATAAAAATCTACTCAACAAAGTCCTGCGTTTAAATCTGGAGAACCTCTGAACAAGTCGTATAAATTTCGGCCTGGCTTTTGTAATTAGTTTTAGCTATGGATTGTATTGCAGAATTTTTCTGCATATCCCTATTGTTTATATTAACGGCGATTAAATGTTCGTTAACAAATAAGTTTATTTGATAGCAAGTCCTTAACCTACTTTATGTAGAATAATGATTAGCACCAAGCAATGATGTGACCTGTGTCACATATAAATATTGCAACCATGTGTTAACGAGAGTGCTTTCAAGTTACAAAATGAAACAAATGGACTGACTAAGGGTTTTGTAAAGCTTAGTAGAGGCTATTCATCGGTGAATGGAAACTGGAAATGTAAGCTTAAATAGTGTCCACTGCGCCGCCATCAATTCTAATGGTTTGTGCGTTAATAAAGCTGGCGCTGGGACTGGCTAAAAATGCCACTAAATCAGCGACTTCTTCACGTCTGGCTATTCGGTTCATCGGGTTGGGGCATTCCGTTTCAGCAATTTTTGCTTCTATTGTATCCCAGTCATTGCCCCAGTTTTTCTTCAGAGCTTTGCTGCGATAATAAACTTCAACCTCTTCGGTTTTAATTAAACCTGGTGCGACACAGTTGACGGTGATCGCTGTTCCGCTAAGCTCTTTAGCCAGGCTAGCTGTCATATTCGATAGGGCGGCTTTGGCAGCGTAATAGTGTGGCATGCGAGAGCCGGGCTTATAAGCGCCAATAGAGCTTAGGCTAATGATTCGGCCATAGTCCTTGCTTTTTAGACTGCGCATATACATTTGACACATGCGCACGGTGGATAGAAAGTTGATTTGATATGCATTGATCCAGTCATTGGTGTTTAAGGATTCCCACCTTCCTGGCAGAGCCTGGCCGTAGTTGTTAACCAGAATATGTATTTCATTTACATGCTGCTTGGTTTGCTCCAGTACTTGTGCGGCACCTTCATCATTGGTGATATCGCCCCAAATATTCACCAGCCCCGGGATATCGCTGAAAGGATGCATTGGCGAGTTTTCTACATTTCTGTGCACTATTACCCTGGCACCTTGCTGCAATAATTTTTCAGCAATAACCGAACCAGTGCCACGGTTAGCGCCTGTTACCAGGGCTACTTTATTTTTTAACTCCTTACTCATCGGAATTATCCTTTTATTTACCTTGACTTATATAGCCATAGCGTTTGAGTTTTAATGCCGAGGTTCCCTGGGGAAAGTAGAGTTTGCCAGCTTCAGGTGCTTGTGTATATTGCTTGAAAGGGTATTATTCTTGTAAGCTTAATGGGTCATAAAGTTAAAGCGGCTTCTGGTCAGTGTTTACTAAACCTCAATCAATATAATAAATAATAGATGGGAGATGGGTTAATGCAGCAATTTATTTTAATCGGCAAAGTTTCAACACTGATTCTGTGGGCAGTGTTAATTGTAAATTTATTTTATCCTCTGGCTGGGGGATATAGTCAATATCTAACCTGGGGCTTGATAGCCTTAGCGGTTACCCATCTTTTAGAGGCCGTGGTCTTTATGCTTAAAAACAAAGATTCTGAAGAGTCTGTTTTGGGTGATACTTTCAAGGTTTTTGTCTACGGCTTTTTTCATCCTTTGTCTTTAAAACAAAATAATGAGGCCAGTTAGACGGTCGATTAAAGCCCTTGGCATGAACTAGTTTGCTTGGGGGGAGGGCATCTTTGGCTTATCAGAAGTTTTCTAAATTATTTGTCTGAACGTAAGGTTGAGACGTTGACCCACTGGTTTAGTTGTTTTTGGTGCAGCATGTTGCCAGTACTTCTGAATTTCTCCGCCCATGACCAGTAAGGAATTGTGTGGCAGCATCAGAGTAAGTTTCTCTGCTTTGTGCATTTTTGTTTCCTTTGTGGCAGATTGTATGTTTGGCTGATGCTGCTTTTGTCTGAGCATAAAGCGCCTGGGGTTTCCCAAGCTCAATGAGCAGATGGTTGGATGAAGGCCCAATTCAGGCTCATCATCGCTGTGCCAACTAACACTGTCTTTGCCGTCTCGGTACAGATTAAGTAACACGCTGTTAAACGACTTGCCACTGATTTCCTCTACCAGAGCTTTGATTTGCAGCAAATCATTTGTCCAGGGTTCTGGTTTTAAGCGAATACCTGAATACTGATAGAAACGGGTGGCGTCACCATACCAGGCCTGCAATCTTGGCACAGCGATATTGCGGCCATGCATGAGTATAGTATCCTGGCGCCAAGGGGTTTTTTGAAGTAAGGATTCAAATAGCTGTTGACTTTTGTCAGGGGGAAACACCGGGTAATAAAGTTGCAGAGATCCGTGGTTTAGCTTGATATCCTCCCTGCTTGCTTTGATTGCAGCCAACGAAGCAGTGTTTGATGCTGAAGTAAGGGCATCGGAGTTAAAAAAATCAATTTGAGTGGTATTCATGGCGTTGGGAATGTGCTTGCAGGCTGATCAATTCTGCTTAAAAACCAATCACATTGTGTTGACATACTTTACCAAATACTCTGGGATGTCCTGCAACGATGCTATACTGCCAGCATATTGCTTAATGGCTGAAGTAGCTATTGGCTTGAATAATGGCGTTCTCTGGTTTAATGATGGAAGATTTATATGACACAAGCAATACCTTTATCTGAACAGTTTGATTCTGCTCCATTTGAAAGTTTTGAATGGCTGCGTAGCAAGGAAATTCCATCCTTAAAGGTATTGGTCAGTGAATATCGGCATAAAAAAACCCAGGCAATGCATTACCATATTGCTGCCGATAACCCGGAGAATGTTTTTCTGCTTGCCTTGAGAACCGTGCCGGAAGATTCCGCCGGGGTGGCTCACATTCTTGAGCATACCGCCTTGTGTGGTAGTGAAAAATATCCGGTTCGGGATCCCTTTTTTATGATGATTCGGCGCTCATTGAATACTTTTATGAACGCTTTTACCAGCAGTGACTGGACCGCCTATCCTTTCGCCTCCCAAAATCGCAAAGATTTTAATAATTTGCTCGGCGTCTATTTGGACGCGGTATTTTTTTCCCGCCTCGATGAACTGGATTTTCGCCAGGAAGGTCACCGTGTTGAATTTGAGAATCCGACTGATCCTGCTTCCAACCTTGTCTTTAAAGGCGTGGTCTTTAATGAAATGAAGGGGGCGATGAGTTCGCCGGTAAGCACTGTTTATGATGTATTGAATCGTCATTTATTTCCCAGCACCACTTATCATTTTAACAGTGGCGGAGACCCTGAAAATATTCCGGACTTAAGTTATGAGGAACTGAAAAGTTTTTATAAATCGCACTATCACCCCTCGAATGCCGTATTCATGACTTACGGTGATATGCCAGTAAAGGCATTACAAGAAAAATTTGAGCAAAAAGCCTTGCAGCGTTTTGACTTTTTAGAGGAAAAGATTTTTGTTGACGATGAAAAAAGATATCAACAACCCCTAAATGTTGAAGAGGTCTACGCTCTGGATATTGTCGGTGATGATGAGACGGCCTTAAAAGATAAAACCCATTTGGTACTCGCTTGGTTATTGGGTTATAGCACTGACCTGGAAGAGCATTTAAAAATGCAATTGTTGTCTGATGTTCTGCTTGGCAACAGCGCTTCGCCATTACAGCAAGCATTGGAAAATACTGAGCTAGGTATACCGTCGAGCTTATGTGGTTTAGAAACCGGTAACCGTGAAATGAGTTTTCTGTGTGGCCTGGAAGGCAGTAACCCTGAACAGGCTCAGGCCTATGAAGATCTAGTGATGTCGGTGCTTGAAGATATCGTGAAAAATGGCGTGAATCAGCAATTTGTTGAAGCCGCATTGCACCAGTTGGAATTAAGTCAACGAGAAATTGGCGGTGGTGGTTACCCCTATGGTTTGCAATTAATATTAACCGGTTTGCCTTCTGCAATACATCGCGGAGATCCGATTGCATTGCTGGATTTGGATCCTGTCCTGGAACGTCTGCGGGTTGAAATCAAGGATCCAGGGTTTATTCCCCGGCTGGTCAATGAAAAGTTGTTGCAGAACAAGCATCGGGTGCGTTTAAGCATGAAGCCTGACAGCGAACTTAATTTGCGGAAAAAAGTCGCTGAAGAAAAGCGCTTGCAGACAATGAAAGCTGCAATGTCAGAGCAGGAGAAAGTCGAAGTGGTCGATTTGGCTAAGCGACTTTCTGAGCGCCAAATGCAAAAAGACGACGAAAGTGTATTGCCGAAAGTGGGCCTGGAGGATGTGCCAGAAGATATCCATATTCCAGAAGGCCTGACTGAAACCCTGTTCAATACCCCGTATCTCTTCCCAGTGACCACTTATGAGCAGGGCACCAATGGCATTGTTTATCAGCAAATCATTATTGAATTGCCGGATTTGGATGATGAACTATTGAGTGTGCTGCCTTATTACACCCGCTGTTTGACTGAGGTGGGATCTGCCGGCAGAGATTACTTGGAGACTCAGGCCAAACAGGCCGGTGTAACCGGTGGTTTGCAGGCCTATACATCGATCCGATCATTACCCGATGATGAACAAAAAACAAAAAGTTATCTGGTGATTTCCAGCAAGGCTTTAGTGGCCAATCACTACGCCATGAGTCAACTGATGAAAGAAACTCTGGAAGACGTTAAATTTGATGAGCATATCAGAATTGCTGAAATGCTTGCTCAGCAGAGAGCTCATGCGGAACAAAGTGTCACTGGCAGTGGTCATTCCCTGGCTATGCAGGCAGCGGCAAGCGGCATGGCGCCCACTGCCGAATTGTCCTATCGCTTGAATGGTCTTGAGGGTATAAAGGCTCTCAAGGCGTTGGATGAAGGCTTGAAGGCTTCCGGCCAGGGAAAACAAAACCTTGTCGCACTGGCTGATAAATTTGCATTGATTCATCAAAAAATATTAACCCAGCCGCGACAGTGGCTGCTTATTGCTGAGCCGGAAAAGCTAAGCCAATTTAAAAATGACCTGAAGAAGATCTGGCAAGAATCGACATATCAAGCTTCCAGCACGCCATTACCACTTCAGTTAGGCGCAATACGAGAAACCAGAAAACAACTTTGGGTAACCAGTACACAAGTGAATTTTTGTGCCAAGGCATACCCAACGGTAACCGTAGATCACGAAGATGCGGCGCCTTTAACTGTGCTGGGTGGTTTTTTACGTAATGGTTATTTGCATCGTGCCATTCGCGAGCAGGGTGGTGCCTATGGCAGTGGAGCCTCGCAGGATTCTTCCATAGCCGCATTCAGGTTTTTTTCGTATCGTGACCCACGCTTAGTAAGTACGCTGGAAGATTTTGATAAATCCATTGAATGGTTACTTAATGAAAGCCACAGTACAGCGCAGTTAGAAGAAGCCATTCTTGGCGTGATTGGTGATATAGACAAGCCTTCATCGCCTTCAGGCGAGGCGAAACAGGCCTTTCACAATACCTTGTTTGGCCGTACCGCCGAGCAAAGAAAGGCATTTCGAGCCCGCATTTTGCAAGTTACCCTTAGTGATTTGCTAAGAGTGGGAGAGCGGTATTTGAATCCCGAAAATGCCAGTGTAGCTGTGATTACCAATGGTGATACGCAGCAGCAACTGGGTGATTTGGCTTTGGGGATGACGGTATTTCAATTGTAGCCAGGTTTTTGTTAAGCTTTTTGCTAAAGAGAAACCTGGTTTTTGCCTTTATTTTTGGCTCGATAAAGCGCCAAGTCTGCGGCTTCGATAAGATTTTTTTGTGTGTCGGATACCCGTAAAATCCAACTGGCGGCGCCGACGCTACAGGTTACTATATTCGATACACTTGAGCGGTTGTGGGGAATTCCCAGGCTTTCGACAGTTTGGCAAATTTTATTGCCAAACTTCAGCAGGTTTTCTTCATCGCTGTTGGGTACAATGATAATGAATTCTTCGCCACCGTAACGTGCCACGGTTTCACCACTGCGTTTAACAATTTCAGAAAAAGCTTCGGAAATTTCTATCAGGCATAGATCACCTTTTTGATGACCATAGCTGTCGTTATAGGCTTTAAAGTCGTCAATGTCGATTAACAATAAACCCAGCGGTACGCCATTTCTAATGGCTCGATTCCATTCATCTCTAATAATGGTTTCGAATTCTCGGCGGTTTGCAATGCCGGTTAAGGGGTCAGTAGAGGCCAAGCCTTTTAAGTGGCTGTTTAACTGATTTAGCTTTACCTTTTCTAAGGTTAACGCAATGTTTTGCAGATAATTAATCTGGTGTAAACGCTCAAGCCTGAGCGCAAGAATCAGCGCCACTAATGTACCTCCCAGCACAAGAGCACCTACGGGAATCCAATAGCTTTTGTCCATCTTGTTGATAAAAATAAGGCAGAAAAAAACTAAAAAAGCCAATGTTATACCAATCGACCATGAATATCGCGGTTTCATCGGCAGAATCAAAAAACAAATCAGTTCGGCAACCACTATTAACAGATAATTCAGGGTTTTAAACGGTTCTGTTTCGTATAAAACCGCACCGGCCAGAATTGCCAAAGCAGCAATAAAAACACAAAACGCAATAATCGGTTGGTGATATTTTAGAAATATTTTTGAGCGTAGAATCAGCCCGCAAGATAGCAGTGCGGCAATAACCGGAATGCGAATTTCCAGGATATGATCGGGCCTTAAAGAGGCCGGAACGATAAAGTGCTCAATAATCTGAGTGGCCAATAAAAAAGAACAGCCGATAAAAATCGCAAATTGCACAAAAAACAAATTTCCGTAAAGACGGTTTACCATGTAATTTTCTGACAACTCTTTTGGAAAAGAGAGAACGACCTGCAAGGGGAAGCGATTCAGCTTGGATAGCAGGTTTTTGATTTTTTTTTCAGAAATCGCATTGAAGTTCAATGTTGACTCAGTGGTAGAGAGCTCATCGACTTCAATGTATTTAGGTTTATTGGTGTTGTCCTCTTGCATTGCTTTTTTATCTTTAATCAATCATTAATCATTGCATCAGTATTTGTCAGCACTTGCCCATAAATTTCCCTGACTTTTCCGCGCTGAACTTTACCTACAGCGGTGACCGGAAGCTTTTCTGTAAACACAACAGATTTGGGCTTTTTATACCCGGCCATTTTGTCTTTGCACCAGGCAATAATGGCTTGTTCATCAAGAACGGTATTGGGGCCGTGTTGAATAACGGCGCGAACAGTGCTGCCCCAGGTTTCATCGGGTACGCCAATTACGCATATTTCTTCTACACCTTCATAAGTACTTAGAATTTCTTCAATCTCATGGGGAAAAATTTTCTCACCGCCACTGGAAATACATTCATTTTTACGTTCCAGAATGCGTAAGTCGCCGTCTTCGTCAAAGTAGCCTAAGTCGCCACTGTGAAACCAGCCATTTTTAATCGCTTCTTCTGTTTTGTCAGGTTCATTGTAATAGCCCTGCATGACCGTACCACCACGATAAACGATTTCGCCGGTTTCCCCTGGGGCAAGCTCCCGATCGTGTTCATCGACAATTTTGGTTGCAACGAAAGGCTTGCCAATGCAGCGATCTTTTAAGCTTGCTGGAGATACATCAATGCGCATGGTGGTAGCGGGGGTCATTTCAGTTTGTCCAAAAACGTCGGCGATGACCACACCTTTAAAACGATCGAAAATCTTGTGTTTCAGTGCAGCAGGTGCAACGCCGGCACCTGTGGCAGCCACCAGTATGGAATCAAGATTGTAATTATTAATTTTCGGATGGTTCAATAACATTTTCCAGCCAGTGGGAACATTACCCAGAAGTTGAGGTTTTTCCCGTTCGATCAGTTGCATGACTTCTTCGGGATTAAAGCTGATGCTGGTTGGGCAGACTAAGGTGGTATTGCCGGTTATTGGACCGATGATGCAGAGTTGGTAAGCCGCATCGTGAAAGAAAGGAAAGGAAGGCATCATTGCTTTTACTTCCTGTCCGGCTGAAAGCCTAAGAGCCAAGGGGGTGCCAATGACTTTGGGGAGAAGTCTGCCAAGGGCCTTTTGTAACCATTGCCTGCTTAGCAAAAAACGTACGGGTTTCGATACCACCAGTGATAATAACCAGTTGGGAGCATCCAGCTTGTTACGTATGTCCGGGGGGATACTGATATTGGCTAAGCGTGGCAAGATGCCGTTTACCATGGCTTCCAGCAAGCGAAGGTGGTTGGCGTAGGTAAGCATCACACCTTTGGGCATACCTGTTGTGCCACCGGTATAACAAATAACACAGACGTCATCAGCAGTGGTTGCAACATTGGGGGAGCTTGCGGAATATTGATCCATTAATTGCTGGTAAGACTTTATGCCTGGGTGTTTTTTGCCTTTGAGAATAAAGTTTTTTACCGTGGTCATGCCGGGTTTGGCGGCAAGTACCGCTTCTATCCAGATATCTTCAAAAATATAGGCTACCGCGCCACAGTGTTCTGCCTGATAAATAATTTCCCTGGCCGTAAAGCGATAATTCATCGGTACGGGAATGGCGCCAACAAGCTGTATCGCATAATTGGTTTCGAAAAATTCCGGGCAGTTGTGAAACATCAGAATAACCTTGTCACCCTTTTTGATGCCCATGTCTTTAAGCGCGGAGGCCAGGCGCTTGGCCCTTAGGTTTAATGCTTTCCAGGTGCAGCGTTGATCGCCGTAAATAAGGTAACAGCCCTCTGGGTTGTATTGGGCACATTTTTCCAGATGGTCGCCGATAAAATTAGTCATGGTCTCCTCCTTGGATATTGTTTTTATTGGTTTTGAGAGGAATCATGGTTAATGCCAAGGGCGATTCCTTTGTTGTAATAATACCTTACTTGACTGCTTATGGGCCGAATTTAAGGCGCCGTTTAATCTCTTCATCATCATTTAATAGGGTTTTGAAGCGAAATACATCATCTTCATGGCGTTCGACAATACCTTTACCTTCCAGTAAGGCCAGAATAGCAAATACCTGACCTGCGACCAGCGAAACCAGAAAGTGGTCTGGCTTTTTATTCATCACCGGCAGAATGCACTCAAAAGCGGTTTTAGCTTCTCCTCGGCAAAACTCAAGGGCTTTGTTAATACGTTTTAAATGAAAGCTGGTGATGGCGTCAATTCTCTGGTGAACAGCTTCCAGGGTGCCGCCGTGAGCCGGGCAGACCAGTTTAATGTCCAGGGCTTTTTGTGACTGAATGGAGTCCAGGTAGGCCTGCAGAGGGTTGTCTTCCGAACCCCACCAAATGCTCACGTTAGGGAAAATGCTTGGTAGAATTTGATCGCCGGATATCATCATGCCATCGGCTTCACTAAAGAGAGCAGAATTGTGTGGGGTATGCCCCCAGCCAGATACCACCTTCCATTCTCTATTGCCAATGCGAATGAGCTGGTTTTCAGTGATTTTTTCATGATCTACCAGTGATAAGTCCGGGCACCCGGCTTTAAAGCCATCCAGCATCGATAGAATGCCGGGCATTTGCTCGGCGGGTATACTCCATTTCATAAAAAAGTCAGTGACTTCGGCTTTATGGTCGCTACTGCCACGCCACATGCGCTGTACAGCATCGTATTCTTCATCAGAAATCCAGACTTTTGCACCGGTTTCTTCTTGCAGCCATTGCGCGCAACCAACATGATCGGGGTGGCCGTGGGTCATATAGATTTTATCGATACCTTTCGCGGCCAGAGGGGAATCAAACAAAGCCTTCCAGTTGCTTTTAGCATCATCCATAGGAATGCCGGTATCAACAATGGTCAGGCCTTTTTCATCTTCAAGCAGGTAGCAATTGATGTGCCCAGGATTAAACAGCATCGGTTGGCTAAGCACCCAAAACCCATCGGCAATTTTTGCGGGTTTACCAAGAGGAAAGGCTTCGTAGGTAGTATAGGGGGGCTGGTTTTTATCGCCTTGGGTGCTGCCTTTAGAAATACGACTCATAATGGAACTGCTCACATATATGCTTACTTTGGGGCAATTATTAAATAGCGTTATAGAAAAAAGGCTGGATTAACCAGCCCTTTTAAGTGTTTCCTGAGCAAAGGAGAAGGGCTTAGGCTGCCGCGTTTTCCCTTGCCCAGGCCTCAAGCTCTGGAATACCACTGTTGCGGTTATATTCCATGGCAATTTTCCTTTCTTCCTTGGTGGCGTATTTTTGATCCCACTCAATTAGTTTGGGTGTCATCAAAGCGTTCCACTTTTTAGGGAACAGGGTCATGCCGATGGTTTGCAGATAACCTTTGGCGTATTGCGGGCCTTCGAGATAAGGCTTTAGCTTCCAGAATTCGGTTTCAGGTTCTTCATGGTGGTGTGCGTGGCGACCGATACCATCCACAAACCAGTTGGTAACCTTGTTGGTGCAACCCCAGGAATGATGGATTTCAATGCTGGACCCTGGCTTTCTTACCAGTCCGTAATGCTGGCCATACACTCCGGCCTTATAGCCGAAGTGAGTATTGAAAGTAGCAATGGCAAAAAACACTAAGCCAACAGGTCCGGCGAGTGCCGCTACAAGCAATACCAGTGTTGCTTCGGCCAGGTAACCTTTAAGCAGTCGGTTTTCCAGTGACCAGGTATCTTTACCGAGTTTGTCCAGGCGATTTTTCTCAATACCCCAGGCTGTTTGGTAATCCTGAACGGTGGTTCTCTTGAAGAACTGGTAAACACTTTCGCCACGTAAAGCGGTGCTGGAATCAACTTCGGTGCCAACGGTGTAATGGTGGCCAAAAGGATGCTCAACAGCATAGTAGGTGAATAACGAAAACAGCGCACAGCCTCTGGCCATAAAGACTGAAACGGCTTCAGAGGTACGGTGGGATAGTTCGTGCCCGATTGAAACGGCGCCAGCGGTACACACATTGCTGAATAGCAGGGTGAAAAATAACAGCATGCCCAGGCCATCGTCGGCATGAGCGGCTACCATATCAAAGCCGCTTAATGCATTAACAATGGCAGCGATGCCAAACAGGTCATTGCCATAAGTATACTGGGCCATGGTCCAGATAAAGCCAAGAAAGCAAAGCACGGTAGC
>JBECKY010000094.1:0-2578 GCA_040235475.1 Pseudomonadales bacterium | reverse complement strand
TTAAGGGGCGCACACTCACTTGCTCGTATTGCACACCGGCAGGCGTATTCATCACAATATTTACTGCGTCTTTTTCAACAGTCTCGGTGTCAAAGAAATTAACCATTTGAAAAATAATTAATACACCTGCCAGGAATACCAACATACTTTTAGGCCTCTGCCTCTACAATAATTTGCATGCCCTATACATTATTATTTTTTATATTTATCAGTTATTTATCTAGATTAACACTTAAGGTAAACGTTGTTTGTTTAAGAGTTCACTATTTTTGTATCTATCGGTTTACAAAAATGAGCGGTATGTTTTTCGCGATGAGCAGCACTTAACGTGGCTATTTTTGACAAGGGAAAGAAAAGAATTGATTGAAGGAAATAAAATGAATGCCGCGCTAAGGTTTAATGGGCCCAGACATTCAAACTCCCCCCCATATTAATTTGCCCATGCAAAATCAAGCCTCCTACAGAGGCCCTGGCGGCAGCTGTACCTGCTATGGGGTACGTGTCGTCATACACGGAAATATTCCCCACTTGAAAATAAGCTATATTCAAATCCGGCAAGCCAATAGCTACATGGCCAGGGTTGGCGCCACCTCCGTCAACGTCCACGGTTAATCCGCTGATGCTCATGGCACCATAGGCATCTTCAATAACCAAATAACCTGGATAAGACCAGTCCTGCCTTTGATTGCCGCCTATTCCTTCACGGCAATAAAAACAGGTCGCAGTATTATTCAAATCCTCTACATAGCCATCGTTGCCGGATGTAAAAGTCCAGTCAAAACCATTGAGTACCGGGTTACCCGAAGCATCAAAAACCGGGACATGTGCATAATTATCAGTACTGTATTCAATCCTGACCGGCGTACCCACCAGATTTCCTGCGGCATCAGCATTTAACTGAAAGCTCAAATCTACAGTTAACCCTATGCCGCCGTAAATTGATGACAGCTCTTCATCGTTCATAGGTTTTAAACCATCATTAGCTAAGGCGCTGCCAGCTAACAACAGCATGGCAACGACAACGTGGATATAAGTCTTTATTTTCCCCAAAATATTCATTAAAACCTCTAATATTAATTGGCTACTTTCATAGAAAAGCGCCAGAGTTTTAAGCCATCAATAGCAACGGGGCCCAGTGAAACATTGGTATTGCCATGAAAGTTGGGTGATCCTTTCCAAACGATATCTTCTACTCTGATATAGCCTTTCTGCGCACTTGCTTTATCGGTTTGCATGGTTAATACAAAACCTGGGCCAAAGCTTCCGATAAGATTTCCAGCAGAATCGTACTTACCCCGGTTATCGGCATCAACGATATACCCGGTACCGATATCAACACGCAAAGGATTAGCAGTAGTGGAAAACTGCCAGGCCCCTGATGATACCCAGGCTCCCGGCGTACGTGGATCACCACTCATACTGCTGGTCAGATGCAAACCGGTAACACCCACTCCACCCTGAGCGGAATCAATATCCAAAGTGGCAATTTTTGCTTTAATGGATGCGGCTATTGCGAGGGTTTGATTAAACAATTCCGGGCGCCTTAATTCCAATCGGGTAGTAGTACAGAAAAAACCACAACTATACCTTACGCTTTCACTATACTCAGCTCGCGCTGAATAGGATTCAGCAAATAAACCGATCGACGTACCTTCCAAATCAAGGCCGGTCAGATCAAGACTGCCCAGGGAAAAACCACCTGAAAAGACATCACCGCCGGTTACCGCACCAAAGCCTCTGATATCGGCCACATGAAGATGGATATCGTTCATGGTGCCACTGCCATCTGCCGGCAAAGCTATAACTACACCGTCATTACTATCCACATCGATGGTTATTGGGTTTGCAAATGAACCAATATTAACGCCAGTGTTGGCCGTACCGTTGTCTATGGTAATATTATCCAGCGCCAAACCCACTGTACCTGTGCTATCCGGTTTATAAGCAACGGTATGATTACCGGACAGGGTAAAATCATTCAGCATCAAACTGATACCATCCTGACCGCTGACTTCCGCCAGTTCCGCATCATTTAAGCTTTCCAGGGCATAAGCATTTAACATCGGGAAAAAGCAGGCCAATAAAGTTTTAAACTTTATCAGCGTAAAAAAATTACATTTTCTGCTTAGCTCATTCATTTTTCACTTCTACTATGACAATTAACCCGGTATTAAAAAAGTGCAGCCGCATCAAGGTTATCAGCAGCATGCAAATTAAAGCCGGCAAAATCCGTGTGGGCGCCCGGGTTTAAATATTCCCACTTAAGATTCTGCCTGACACTCGACAACCAAAAATCGCTTGTATCGCGCAGGCCAATACCGGTTAATAAAGGCTCCAACAAGGCCAGTGAAATCGGTAAGAAGCCAATCAACGTTACGCTGGTATCCCGATGGCCATTGATCTCCACAGGTATTGGCAGCCCCAAAGGACCCAAGGCAATATTTTCAATGTTCATCCGGCCACTGATGGCATTAATACCACCTATACCTATGTTGCCCTGCATATGGGGAAAACCAATTCGAATACCAATTAATTCCCGCCCGGCTCCTGTGCCACCATAATCTTTATAGGCTAATTC
>JBECKY010000081.1:0-11704 GCA_040235475.1 Pseudomonadales bacterium | reverse complement strand
GGGGCAATTAATGGATGCAGTAAAGCTTGAAAGCCACTGGTTGGCTAATGTCAGACGGGTGCCGTCCTCAAATGTTAATGAAAGACCTGGTGATAAAGCCATAAATTTGCTCGTCATTCATAATATCAGTCTACCTCCTGGGGAGTATGGTGGAGGTTTTGTCGAGCAGTTTTTCACAAATTCACTTGATCATAATGCCCACCCTTATTTTAAAACCATTAAAGACTTGCAGGTCTCTTCTCATCTTTTTATTCGTCGCAATGGCGAGGTGATACAGTTTGCGCCTTTTGACCAGCGCGCCTGGCATGCCGGGGCTTCATGTTTTGAGGGCGAAGAAAATTGTAATGATTTTTCCATTGGTATAGAGTTGGAGGGGGTGGATGATAAGCCCTATGAAAATATCCAATATGATGTTTTAGCGCGCATAAGCCGTGCCTTGATGAAGAAGTACCCAGGTATCACCCCTGAACGCATTTGTGGGCACTGCGACATTGCCAAAGGAAGAAAAACCGACCCCGGTCCGGCATTTGATTGGCTACGATTTAGGAACAAGCTCAAGAAATAGGCCTCTGCAAATGGGTAAAGTGGTGTATGCAGCTAGAGCCGGTCAGGAAAAACAGGTGAGCTGTCGTGAACAGCTGCCGCATAGGCATTGATCTAGGTGGGACAAAAATTGAAATAGCCGTTTTTGATCAAAACTATATTCAAATTTTTCACCAAAGGGTGCTCACGTCCAAAAACAACTGCGAGCAAACTATAGTCGCAATTGTAAACCTTATTAAAGAGTGTCAGCAGGCTTAGGCCCTGTGGATCGCATTGCTATAGGGCGCCATGAGCAGAGTAGAGCCCTTGGCTGCCGGGTTAATAAAAAACTGTAATTCTATTATATACCGCTGTACCCTTAGAGTGGTTTTGTTATGTGTTTTCTGATGATGTTAGAACCCTTCTTGTGCCGGCAAGGTATGGCGATGCCAGTGGTGTTAGAGGTGAGGCGTGCTTGTAAATTAGTGTTTAATTGTCACTTATATTTTATATTTTTACACCAGAATCACTAAAAGTTTTCTGGCGGGATGGATATAATTATTGAAAAATCAACAAACTGGCCCACAGTATTCATTTTGGGATTATGTAAGAATTCAGGTTGTTGCTAAACAAAATAGCTATAAATTGACTACGGCAGTTGTATAAATGCAATTAACTGATCTAGAACAATGCCGGCGCTTACAAAAGTAATGTCAATTTATAGGAAGTGGCAATGCATCGAATGCATCAATAAATAGGAACTGAGTTTAGCGGGAATAATAACGGTTATGTCTATAGAGCAATTTGAGGAAGATGTCGACCCACTTGAAACGGAAGAATGGTTAAGTGCTTTTGAGTCCATTCTGGAAAATGAAGGTTCTGAACGGGCGAGCTTTATTTTAAGGCGATTAACCGAAAATGCGCGTTTAAGTGGTGTTACCTTAACGCGGATGGCCACCCCTTACGTGAACACTATCCATACGAAAGATGAGCCAGGTTATCCAGGCGATATTTATATGGAGCGCGCGATTCGATCTTTGATCCGTTGGAATGCTCTGGCTATGGTGATGAGAGCAAATCGTAGAAGCCCAGGATTAGGCGGCCACCTTGCCAGCTTTGCTTCTTCTGCTACCTTGTACGATGTGGGCTTTAATCATTTTTTTAATGGTCCAAACGCCAAGTCCCCAGGTGACTTGATTTATATTCAAGGTCATAGCTCTCCGGGTATTTATGCCCGCGCTTACCTTGAAGGGCGAATTACTGAAGAACAGCTTGATGGTTTTCGCCAAGAGGTGGATGGCAAAGGCCTGTCATCCTACCCCCATCCCTGGCTAATGCCAGATTTCTGGCAGTTTCCGACGGTATCCATGGGCTTGGGAGCCATGCAGGCGATTTACCAGGCGCATTTTATGAAGTACCTGGATAACAGGGGCTTAATAGAGGCGGCAGATCGCAAGGTTTGGGCGTTTTTGGGCGATGGTGAAATGGATGAGCCGGAATCACTGGGTGCCATTTCATTGGCTGGCCGGGAAAAACTCGACAACCTGATTTTTGTGGTTAACTGCAATTTACAAAGGTTGGATGGGCCGGTGCGCGGCAATGGGAAAATTATACAAGAGCTGGAAGGTGTATTTCGCGGTGCAGGCTGGAATGTTATTAAAGTAGTTTGGGGGCGTTTATGGGATCCGCTGCTGCAACAAGACACCACGGGGGTTTTGCACAAACGGATGGAAGAGGTTGTTGATGGCGAGTACCAGGCCTATAAAAATCGTGGTGGTGCGTACACTCGGGAAAAATTCTTTGGCAAATACCCCGAGCTGTTGAAGATGGTTGAGGACATGGATGATGATGAAATCTATCGTTTAAACCGCGGCGGTCACGACCCCTATAAAGTTTATTCTGCTTACCATAAAGCGGTACAGCCCAATGGTAAACCAACGGTTATTCTGGCTAAAACAGTGAAAGGCTATGGATTGGGTGCCGGCGAGGCTTCGAATAAAACCCATCAAATAAAAGAGATGGATATTGAAAGCTTAAAAGAATTTCGCGACCGCTTTGGTATGGCGTTTACCGATTCGCAATTAACAACTCTGCCCTATTACAAGCCCAGTGAACAAAGTGCTGAAATTCGTTACCTGAAAGAACGTCGTGAAGAGCTGGGTGGCTATTTGCCTGCCCGTACCGCAGAAGTTGAAACACTCAAGGTTCCTTATTGGGAGTTATTCAGTGACCAGCTTGAAGGCAGCAAGGAGCGTGAGTTATCCACTACCATGGCCTTTGTCAGAATGCTCTCGGCCTTAACCAAGGACGAAGCGATCGGCGACAGAATAGTACCCATTGTGCCGGACGAGGCCCGCACCTTTGGTATGGAAGGCATGTTTCGGCAGTTAGGTATTTACTCAACAGAAGGCCAGTTGTACGAACCTGAAGATGCCGGTGAGGTGATGTATTACCGGGAAGATAAAAAAGGCCGCATCCTGGAAGAGGGTATTAACGAAGCAGGGGCATTCTCCGCATGGATGGCTGCTGCAAGCTCGTACAGCAGCAACCGTTGCACCATGGTGCCGTTTTATATTTTTTATTCGATGTTTGGCTTTCAGCGTATTGGCGATCTCGCCTGGGCCGCAGGAGATTTACAAGCGCGAGGGTTTTTAATTGGCGCCACCTCTGGCCGAACCACTTTGAACGGTGAAGGCTTGCAACATCAGGATGGCCATAGCCATGTGCTGGCCTCCACCATTCCGAATTGTGTTAGCTATGACCCTACCTATGCTTACGAATTAGCAGTTATTATTCGCGAGGGTTTGCGGCGGATGTATGTAGAACATGAAAATGTTTTTTTCTATATCACCACATTAAATGAAAATTATAAACACCCGGCGATGCCGGAGGGTGTAGAAACAGGGATTGTGCGCGGTATGTATTGCCTGAAAAAAGCCGATGAAACCGATAAGCATGCGCAACTGCTTGGCAGTGGTGCTATTCTTCGTGAAGTTATTGCCGCAGCAGAAATACTGGAAAAAGACTACCAGGTGTCTGCCGATATCTGGAGTGTTACCAGTCTGTCAGAATTAAAACGAGAAGGCGCTGACGTGCAACGCTGGAATATGCTGCACCCGGAGGAAGAACCTAAACTGTCTTATCTGGGTAAATGTTTAAACGCAAGCACTGGGCCGGTTGTGGTGGCAACGGACTATATACGTAGTTATGGTGATCAAATCAGGCCATTTATTCGTAAGCATTTTACCTCTCTGGGCACTGATGGTTTTGGTCGCAGTGACACTCGGGAGAGTCTGCGAAATTTTTTTGAAGTGGACCGATATTTTATAACCGTGGCAACACTAAAGGCGCTTTCTGATCAGTCTAAAATAGACAGGTCGGTTGTGACCGAGGCAATGAAAGCGTTTAATATCGATCCCGATAAACCCAATCCGCTTTATTGCTAAGATAGTAAAAGCGATGCCCAAGGTTTTTTATCGATTGTATTCCTTGAATCTTTGCTGGGTTCTCAATTGTGTTCTAAATGGCAAAGGCCGCTAATAATATTCTTAGCGTTTTTTTGGAGATAGTAAGGTGTCTATAACATCCTTGATAGTGCCTGATTTTGGTGATGACGATGGCAGCGGCGCTGAAATTATAGAAATATGCGTAGTCCCTGGTGCACGTGTTAAAAAAGAAGATTCGTTGCTGGTGCTGGAATCTGAAAAAGCCACCTTTGAAATGCCGGCCCCGGCAGATGGAGAAATCAAGTCCATCAGCGTTAAAGTTGGCGATACGGTGACCGAAGGGGCGGTAATTGGTGAAATGCTGCTTGAGCTGGAGCCAAAGCAGGAAAGTGATCAATTACATTTAGAGGATTCAGGCGGAGCTGAAGAGAAAAGCCCACCGAGCGAAGCTAAACAAAGCGCCCCTTCTTTTGCTAATGCTGATGAACATTCTGCTGTCAGCTCTTTAGACCTGGCTGTACCTGATTTCGGAGATGACGACGGCAGCGGCGCTGAAATTATAGAAATATGCGTAGCCCCTGGTGCGCATGTTAAAAAAGAAGATTCGGTGCTGGTGCTGGAATCTGAAAAGGCCACCTTTGAAATGCCGGCTCCGGCAGATGGAGAAATCAAGTCCATCACCGTTAAAGTTGGTGATACGGTGAATAAGGGAACAGTGATCGGCACCATGCTGATTGCGTCGTCAAGCTCAGAACAAGACCAAAAAGCTGTATCCGAAAAACCCACCAAAGGCGCTGTAACGCAGGAAATCAGCAAACCAGAAGGACAGGCCAGTCCTAAGGCGCCTCGAGTAAAAACCACTATTTCTGATTCAGGTGAAAAGTTGGCAGGGCAAGCCTCTGTTTACGCCGGGCCGGCAGTGCGCCGTTTGGCACGGGATCTTGGGGTCGATTTAAGAAAAGTGACACCGACAGGCCCTCGGCAACGAGTCATCAAGGATGATCTTTACGATTACGTAAAAAAAGCGCTCAGCTCTGACACATCAGGAGAACAGCATGCTTTACCTGAAATTGATTTCTCAAAATATGGAGAAACAGAAAGCACTCGATTGAATAAATTGCGCCGAGTGAGCGCAAAAAACCTTACTCGCAGTTGGGTGACCGTGCCCCATGTCACCCAATTTGATGAGGCCGATATTACTGATCTGGAAAGTTTTCGTAAGACTTTGAATGAACAGAAATCCGCAGAAGGCATTAAATTAACCATGCCGGTGTTTCTGGTTAAACTGTGCGTTGACCTGCTGCAAAAATACCCTGACTTTAATGCTTCACTTCACCCCGATGGGGAAACCCTGATTCGCAAGCATTATTACCATATTGGCATGGCGGTTGATACGCCCAATGGCTTGCTTGTGCCGGTCATAAAAAATGCCGAACAAAAAAACCTTATCGACATTGCTCAGGATATAAAACAGCTTTCTGCTAAGGCCAGAGAAAACAAGCTGATGCCTCAAGAGATGCAAGGCGGAACATTCAGTATAACTTCCCTGGGCGGTATCGGCGGCACAGCATTCACCCCCATCGTAAACTGGCCTGAAGTCGCTATTCTTGGACTATCAAAAGCCGTGTATAAACCCGTTTATAACGGCAAAGAGTTTGAACCCAGGCTAATGTTGCCGATTTCACTGTCTTACGATCACCGCGTTATTGATGGCGTTGCAGCTGCAAAGTTCACCACTGAGCTGGTTGCCATGCTGGCCAATGCCGACAGCTATTCTGTTTAGAGATTTAATTCTGAAAAAGTCTACGCCTGTCTGGGGCGCTTGAATAATACTGTTTCAGGCTGCTATCTTTTCGTAATTTGCTGTTGATGGCGAGTGAAGGAGATATCAAAGTGCGCTAAAGACAATTGATAATACTCCTCGTTAATTAATTCCGATAATTGTTTAATATCCATGTGCTGGTATTCATTGAGGGCCATTAAACCGCAATCTCTCAGATCAACCATTCGGTCAGAAGTCAGGCTGAGCACCTGAAAAGCCCAGCTGTAAGGGTGGAGGTCTTGATGAATGCGAAGTTTTTGCTGCAGCGAAAATTTTTCCAGTTTATCTACATCGACTATTTTAATTTTTTGCCCAAGAATCTGGCTTTGCAGTTTAACCAGGCGCTCCCACACCCGTTTTTTCTGTTCCACAGGGTATTGATTCCACTGGATGATTTCGTGTGAAAAACGTTTGCACCCTCGGCAAACGTTATCGCCATAAACAGTGGAGCAAATGCCAATACAGGGGGTGTCGATGGTTATTTTTTTCATGCTTAAGTTTTATCTGCTGCGGTAAAAACTACAAGGTATTATTGAGCTTCTAGATAGTCCGTTTTTGTCATATGGCCTTTATTTTAACGGATGCGTTCGAAAAAGTAGACGTGGCTCTCATTTTTTTTGTGATGTGCCTTGAAAAAAAATAATTGATCTGCTATTAAATTATTACTGACGAGGGAAAAGCATTTTTAGTGAATACAACTACATTTAATACCTCAAACGCTATGGGTATATGTCTGTGTAGGTGATATTGCTGAATAAGCTGGTCAGGTGTGGCTCACCAGGATAAAGATGTAGCAGAAAATAAGCTGTTACCAATAATAATAAGGAGAGCCTTTGGGCAATTTGCTCATGCAAAAAAATATTAAACATCACCCCTGCTTCTCCGATATCGTCGGGCAGCAGCAAGTTAGCACATTATTTCAACCTATTGTTTCAATTGAAGATGGCGCTGTCTATGGCTACGAAGCCTTGGCCCGGGGGCCTGAAGACAGCCTGCTTTATGAAGCGAAAGACCTGTTTGCAAATGCAGAAAATCAAGGTTGCCTACACAGGCTTGACCAATTAGCCAGTCAATTGGCGGTTATACGCTTTCAGCAACGGGAGCTCCCCGCACAGCTTTTTATTAACTTTTTACCTGATACACTGACTACTGACAGACGTACGATGTCCGACCTGGTTTCATTCATGCATTTACAGGGAATGTGCCCAGAACAAGTAGTCATTGAAGTGACAGAGCATTTTCCGGTAAATGATGTTCACAAATTGTGTTCTGCGGTGGATCGTTATAGAAAAGCAGGGTTTAAGATTGCCCTGGATGATTTAGGCAGTGGTTACTCCGGCCTGCAATTGTGGTCAGAACTAAAACCGGACTATGTCAAATTGGATCGACACTTTATTGAGCAGATCCATTTGAGCAATAATAAACAGTATTTTGTACAAAGCATATGGGAGCTGGCTGAAAAGCTCGGCTGTTTAGTGATTGCCGAAGGCATTGAAAATCGCAGAGAGCTTGAAACGATCTGTCGACTGGGCATACCTTTAGTTCAGGGTTATTATATCTGCCGACCTGTTGAGCAACCGCTTACTCACCCTGCTTCATTGGCTACCATGGGTTTTATGCAGGCGCAAAGCGCCTGATAAGGCATTAAGGCAAGCTTGCTGATTAAGACTTGAGAATAATCGCAGCGGCCATAATTTATTGCTTTGCTTTTTCCAGTATTGGTTTTAAAAACCGACCAGTATGGGATTTTTTGCTCTTCGCCACTTCCTCCGGTGTGCCCACTGCAACAATTTGTCCGCCGCCGCTGCCACCTTCTGGGCCCAGGTCAATCAGCCAGTCCGCGGTTTTAATAACATCCAGGTTGTGTTCAATGACTACGATAGTATTGCCGTGATCTCTTAAACGGTGCAGTACATTCAATAGTTGCTGAATGTCGTGAAAGTGCAGACCAGTGGTGGGTTCGTCCAGTATGTATAAGGTATTGCCTGTGTCGCGCTTGGATAATTCTTTTGCCAGTTTTACCCGTTGCGCTTCGCCGCCCGACAGTGTGGTGGCGGCCTGGCCAAGTTTGATATAGGTCAAGCCAACATCAATCAGGGTTTGCAGCTTACGGGCGAGAGCTGGAATGGCATCAAAAAATTCCCGGCCTTCTTCAACGGTCATGCCCAGGACTTCGCTGATGTTTTTCCCCTTGTAACGAATTTCCAGGGTTTCGCGGTTATAGCGTTTGCCAGTACAAACATCACAAGCTACATAAATGTCAGGCAGAAAATGCATTTCCACTTTTATTACGCCGTCACCCTGGCAAGCTTCACAGCGGCCGCCTTTAACGTTAAAGCTGAACCGTCCGGGGTTGTAGCCTCGGGATCGGGCTTCCTGGGTGCTGGCAAATAACTCCCTAATGGGCGTGAAGAGGCCGGTATAGGTGGCTGGGTTTGAGCGCGGCGTGCGGCCAATGGGGCTTTGGTCAATATCCACTACCTTGTCGAGATGTTCAAGGCCCACAATTTTTTTGTAAGGTGCAGGCTTAAGCGTTGACGCAGCGTTTAATTCTGTTGCGGCAATGGGGTAGAGGGTGTTGTTAATGAGGGTTGACTTCCCGGAGCCGGAAACCCCTGTAATACAGGTCATTAGCCCCAGAGGCAGGTCAAGGGTTAAGTTCTGCAGGTTATTGCCGGTGGCGCCGCTCAGGCTTAATTGCTTTGCCGGATTGTTGACGGTTCTTGTGTTGGGAATGGCAATGGTTTTTTTACCGCTGAGGTATTGTCCGGTTAAGGATTTTTTTTCTGCAATAATGTCAGCAACTGTTCCGTGGGCAACAATTTCGCCGCCGTGCACCCCCGCGCCAGGGCCGATGTCAATTATATAGTCGGCACTGCGAATGGCGTCTTCGTCGTGCTCTACAACAATCACGGTATTACCCAAATCCTTTAAACGAAACAGGGTGGCGAGCAGGCGTTCGTTGTCTCGTTGGTGCAGGCCAATGGACGGTTCATCCAGAATGTACATCACACCAACCAAGCCAGCGCCAATCTGACTGGCCAGGCGAATGCGTTGTGCTTCACCGCCGGAGAGAGTGTCGGCGCTGCGCTCCAGGGTTAAATATTCCAGGCCAACGTTAACCAAAAATTGCAGACGTTCGCGTATTTCCTTAAGAATTTTATCGGCAATTTGGCCTTGTTTGCCCTTTAGTTTTAATTTACTGAAATAGGTATAGCAGTCGAGAATTGAAAGCCGGGCAATGTCGGGCAGGTTTTTATTATCGATAAACACATGCCGGGCATTTTCCTTTAAGCGGGTGCCATTGCAGGCAGAGCACTGGGCAACATTGAGGTATTTTCTGAGTTCTTCGCGCACCGCCTCTGATTCGGTTTCCCGATAGCGCCGTTCCATGTTGGGTAGAATGCCCTCGAAAGCGTGATTTCGGGTAACAATGTCGCCGCGGTCGTTGACATAGTTAAAAGCAATTTTTTCTTTACCGCTGCCGTTGAGAATAACATCGCGGACTTTTTTTGGCAGCTTTTTGAATGCCTGGTCCATATCAAAAGCATAATGCTCAGACAGGGAGGTGAGCATTTGGAAGTAATACATATTGCGCCGATCCCAGCCGCGGATGGCGCCTTCGGATAAACTAAGCTCATCCGAAGTCACTAATTTATCGGGATCAAAAAATTGTCGTACCCCCAAACCATCGCAGCCCGGGCAGGCACCGGCCGGGTTGTTAAAGGAAAATAACCTCGGTTCCAGTTCCGTAAGGCTGTGGCCGCAATGAGGGCAAGCGAAACGGGAGGAGAAAATCATTTCGCCGTTTTCGGTGATCGCAGCAGAAGTTTTTGACTTTTTTCCTGCTTTCTTTTTTGCTTCCTTGTCTGAATCCATAGGCGACAACAGGGCAATGCCATTGGCTCGTTGCAGCGTGGTTTCCAGTGATTCTGCCAGTCGGGTTTGGATATCGTCGCGAATTTTCAGCCGATCTACCACAACTTCAATGTTGTGCTTGCTGTTTTTATCCAAGGGTGGCGCTTCATCAAGGTCAACAATGGTGCCGTCTATGCGTGCGCGGACAAAACCCTGGCCGATCAACTCCTGAATTAAATGCAGGTGTTCGCCTTTGCGGCCGCTGACTACCGGCGCTAGCAGCATTACCTTTGAGTCTGTCGGCAGGGCCATGATCTGGTCGACCATCTGGCTGATGGTCTGGGCTTCCAGCACAGTGCCGTGCTCCGGGCAGCGAGGCTGGCCGGCACGGGCAAACAACAGGCGCAGGTAGTCGTAAATTTCGGTAATGGTGCCGACGGTGGAGCGTGGGTTGTGGGAGGTGGACTTTTGTTCAATGGAAATAGCCGGTGACAAGCCTTCAATGTGGTCGACATCGGGTTTTTCCATCATCGACAGAAATTGCCGGGCGTAGGTTGATAGTGATTCCACGTAGCGGCGCTGGCCCTCGGCATAGAGAGTGTCAAAAGCCAGGGATGATTTACCTGAGCCAGACAGCCCGGTGATCACGGTCAGCTTATCTCGCGGTAACTCAACATCAATATTTTTCAGATTGTGGGTGCGTGCCCCTTGAACCTGTATTTTTTCCATAACGACTACTTGCTCTGAGCTAAACCAGGCAGTATACCTTAATTTCACCGGATTTTACCGGCCTATTGAATTGATCAGGCCGAGCTCTTTAATAGCCCTTAAGTTGTGAGCGTTTAATTGCTAGAATAGCAGGCCATTTTCAGTAAAATTTCTCTGGACGTATTATTTCCTTGATAAAACAAAACCAATTGGCGAGCAATGAGCGCCGAGCTGTGGCTTCTCTGGCCAGCATTTACATGATACGGATGCTGGGCCTGTTTATGATTTTTCCCGTATTTAGTGTGTATGCTGTTGATTTGGAAGGCAGCCAAGCCACGTTGATTGGCATAGCCATCGGCATTTATGGCTTGGGTCAGGCACTGTTTCAGTTGCCTTATGGTTTGCTTTCTGATCGTTTCGGCCGCAAGCCTTTAATCATGTCTGGGTTATTGTTGTTTGCTCTGGGGGGGATGGTTGCGGCTATGTCCACGAGTATTTACGGAGTGATTATTGGTCGGGGTCTGCAAGGTTGCGGCGCGGTAGCGGCTGTGACCATGGCGCTGCTTGCGGATCTGACCCGGGAAGAAAACCGAACCAAGGCCATGGCGGCAGTGGGTATGAGTATTGGTATTGCCTTTGCTCTGGCGATGGTTTTGGGGCCGGTTTTGGCAGCTTACCTGGGGTTGCAGGGTTTGTTTTGGCTAAGCTCTGTGCTGGCTGTAGCGGCGATGTTTATTTGCTGGTTTGTGGTGCCAAACCCACCGGTTCAGCTGCACCAGCCGGGCGCTGTACCTATAAAGAGTCAGTTGTTGGGGGTGTTGCTTGACCGGCAGCTGGCTCGGCTCAATCTGGGTATTTTTATACTCCATACTACGCTCACTGCTTGTTTTGTCGTCCTGCCTTTGGCATTGGTGCATTATGGTGATTTAGCGATTGCCAAGCACTGGCAGGTGTACTTGCCGGTTATGCTGGTGTCATTTATTGCCATGTTGCCGCTGATGCTGTTGGCGGAAAAAAAGGGCCAGGTAAAAGCGGTTTTTCAGTTTAGCTTGCTCGCGCTTATGCTTGCTTTGGCAGGTTTGGGTTTTAATTACCAAAACCTGACAGCTGTGCTGGGGTTTTTGTTGGTTTTCTTTTTTGGTTTCAATTTGTTGGAATCCATGCTGCCATCTCTGGTCTCCAAGATGGCTCCGGCCAGTAATAAAGGCTCGGCCATGGGCCTGTATTCCAGTGCTCAGTTCCTTGGCGTTTTTACGGGTGGCGCACTGGGGGGTTATATTTATGGTACATGGGGTATAGGTGCGGTATTTTTTAGCTTGTGTGCATTGGTCGGGTTTTGGTTTTTATT
>JBECKY010000057.1:0-66491 GCA_040235475.1 Pseudomonadales bacterium | reverse complement strand
ATTACGAGTAATCGCCCATGTGCCATCACCATCGTCAGCCTCTGAGTGCTGGATATTGACATACAGGGTTTTTGGATCTGTGGGACTGAAATAAATACCCGTGCCCTCTGCACCCGGGTCGGTTAATGAAGCGAACAATTCAACTTTTGTGGAAGCGCCAAACTTATTAGTTTTAGTACTGGCAAACCATATGTCCGAAGGCACGTTGTCCTCAATCATCACCAAACTGCCATCAGGCGCTTCAGCCAGGTTGTCAACGCTGTCAAAACCAGTTTGGTGGCCCGCTTGGCCAGGTTTGCCAATTTCAACGGGAACGTTAAGGCCAGGCTTCACAAAATTGCTTACGTCCATTGTTTCCAGATTAATAGCAAGAACACGGCCTTCATAATATTCATTTCCGTATTCATCAAGTGGGCCTTCAGTGACTGCCACATAAAGACTGCTGCCAATAATTTCCAGGTCTTCAGGACGCTGGTAACTGACGCCACCAAACTCAGTCCCGGACTCACGGGCATGGGATGAATCAATTGGCCCTAGCCACACGCCCTGCCCGGTATTATCACGACGCATACTTGCTTCAATACCCAGAACATACAAGGATCCTGAAGACAAGTCGCCATACATGTCAGGTACAAATTTGTAAATGCCTCCACCACAAGGCCTTATATTATTGCAACCGGAAGTACGGCCGCGGTGCTCATCGACAATATAAACATTCCCCTTTTCATCCACGTCAATACCTTCATGCGCCAAACGACCAACAGCAGGACGATCAATAACTTCCAGCGCCTTCATCGGGTCATTGGGATCAAGCTTGACTTCAAACAAACGTCCGCCCGTGGTTTCTTCTGCAAACAATAAAGTGCCCCATGGAGTCCAACGAATGCCATCCAAGGCCGTCCAGCTGTTATCCTGAGCAAGTATTTTTGTTTCACCTGTCTTTAGATCCACCACCGAAACGGCACCGCCTTCAGGCTCATTACGAACCTCATGGGTACGATACATATACCGTCCTGCTTGAGGACCTGTTTCATTTACAGTGTTCATGTCGTGCCAGTCATCA
Source organism: Pseudomonadales bacterium (assembly GCA_040235475.1). Lineage (GTDB taxonomy): Bacteria > Pseudomonadota > Gammaproteobacteria > Pseudomonadales > UBA3067 > JBECKY01. The sequence goes on along the minus strand of JBECKY010000057.1, from coordinate 65,428 downwards.
CGACCGCCATCATAAATGTTCAGGGCGGTTTCGTCAGACACAACAGACTGGGCAAAGCCCTTGGGCAACTTCCAGGGTGCCGCCGGATTCCAATCAGCGCCTTTGGCAGATTCGGTCAATGGTGCAAATTTAAAGTGGCCTTCATGCTTGCCTTGATCGGCAATCACTACGCTGGCACTCACCGCTGCAATAGATACAGCATAAAAGACTAAATTTTTACGTATCATAATTTGGCTCTCCCATGTGAAATAAGACTTATTAAATCTACCTTACGTACCTCGACTACGTTCTGGTAAATTCCGGTACAAAATAGATTAGGGAGGGAGTGTTACAGCAAGATGAATAGCTTATTAATGAAAACAAGATTGATATCCATAAAAAAAGCCAGCGAAATACTTACGCTGGCCTTTATATATTTACTGCTTTTTAAACTATTTTAAGCGACGCTTTGTTTTACATTACTGGTACTTTTTACACTGGCTGCTGAAGCCGTCGACGCTTCTGATCGGGCAGCTGCGGCCGCAGGTACAAATTCCATCACTTCGTCTTCCAGCTTACCAAATTTTAAACTGAAAATATCCAGCACATAATTTTGATACAGTTTCCACGGAGCCTTAGAACCCTGCTTGGGAAATTTATCAATGGCCCGCTGGATATAGCCCGACCTGAAATCAACAAAGGGCAATTCTTCCAAAGTAGGATCATTGTTACGAGGCAGACAGTATTGATAGTTATGTTGATCCATAAAGTTAATCAGGCGACACACATACTGGCTGGTAAGATCACATTTCAATGTCCATGAGGCATTGGTATAACCAGAAGCCAGCGCTAAATTGGGCACATCACGGAACATCATGCCTTTATAGGTCATGCTCTTCCCCGGTAACCAGGGCTTACCGTCTACTGTAAATTCAACACCACCCAGTGGAATAAGATCGAGACCCGTTGCTGAGACAATAATATCCGCCTCCAATTCCTTACCGGATTTGAGCTTAATACCCTTCTCGGTAAACGTTTCGATATGATCCGTCACCATTTCCGCTTTGCCAGATTTAATGGCTTTGAATATATCTGAATTGGCGGCAAGGCACAGACGCTCTTCCCACGGGTTGTAACTGGGTTTGAAATGCACATCAACATCACATGAATCGCCTAACTGATGCTTGGCATGAAAGCGTAAAACTTTGCGAATGGCATTGGGCCATTTTCGCGAAATTTGAAAAAATCCCACCGCTAACCAGACATTTTTCATCCGATTAATAGCAGATGCAATTCGGCCAGGAAGAATTTTTCGTATACCTTCTGTAATGGGATCCCAGTCAGGCAGGCCCAGTACATAAGTAGGTGAACGTTGCAGCATTTGAACATGGGCAGCTTTCTCGGCCATGGCTGGCACGATGGTCACAGCAGTGGCTCCACTGCCAATAACAATCACACGCTTATTGCTGTAATCTAAATCTTCAGGCCATTTTTGTGGATGAATCAGGGGGCCTTTAAAATTCTCTGCGCCGGGAAAGTCCGGCATATAACCGCCTGCATAATTGTAGTAGCCACTGCACATATAAAGGAAATTACAGGTATAGCGCAGAATCTCTTTGTTGACGCCAACTTCTGCTTCTACGGTCCACTTAGCGTCTTCGCTAGACCAGCTTGCACGCTTGACCTGGTGTTCGTAATGGATGTTTTTATCCACGCCAAATTCGCTGGCAGCTTCTTTAATGTACTCTAAAATTGTACTGCCTGGAGCGATAGACCTGCGATCGTTCCATGGCTTAAACGGGAACCCCAGGGTATACATATCGGAATCAGAACGCACACCAGGATAACGAAACAGATCCCAGGTACCACCGAGATTTTTCCGTCCGTCCAGAATCGCCCAGGTTTTATTGGGGCACTCCTGACTCATGTGGACAGCGGCATCGATCCCAGATAAACCGGCACCCACCATCAGGGTGTCAAAATGCTTCACAGACATATTGTCCTCCTTTTTAATTACCTTTTATTATTTTTTTGTGAAAAAAGCCGAGCTTTGTCACTTTATGCCAGCGCTTATTGCAAGGTTCATATCCATGATGTTGACTCATTACAGCCCTTAAGGAAACACAAATTCACTTTATATACAAGCCGATGTTTAGACAGCGCCAACGTCAGTCAGCGCCTGGCGCTGAGGCACTCCACAGAATCCAGAGAGCTTCTGAACAAGTCATCAACGTTAATCTTGAGCTTAAAATCCAACTGCTGGCTTGATATAAACATCAGGCCTGTGCATTGCCTTTCTTTACCAGCGCTGCGTTCTCAAAACTAATGCCCTGCCAACCCTGCCTTATGAAATTTCTTATATTTTGATGGTTATCGCCACCGGGGTTTCCCAGCACGTCTTGGCGGTAATATTCGCCAAAGCAATGCAAAGTCTGACTTTCCGTTAAATGATTCAGGTGGCCGAATGCAAATATTTTGCAGGAACCATTATTCTGCCCTGCTGCGTTTCTTATTTCTCCATTTATAAACGCCGTTTCATTGAACACATAGCTTGCTTCAATCATTGCCATGGTGTCATCAAAACTTACAACTTCTGGCTCTTTCTTGATTTTTTCCAGGAAAGTTAAAAGCGACATGGCATAATCCTCAATAATTTACTTACCGTTTAAACCAGGCGCGGTTCAGAGTTTCAAATAGGTATATGCATCCATAAAGTCATCCAAAGTATTTTGAAAATCTTGTTTTAGCTGGTCATCTATATCCGCCCTTTCAAGGCCTGCGCCAAGCTGTGCTTGCAGTTCATTGGCATTATAACTCACATCGTGCAACACCGAGCTTACTGTGTCGCCACGCTTTATTTTACCCATGACCATTTCACCAGCCGCGTTAATGTCAATATCGACAGAATCTGTATAGGCCAGCAAATTATGGTTATCGCCTAATATTTCCTGGTAAGCACCCACCAAAAATATCCCTATAAGTGCACCCGTTTTTTGGTTTTCGCTACTGATAGGAAAAGTTTTTTCAAGATTTTCGCCATTAATATAATCTTCAATTCTGCCATCAGAGTCACAGGTAATATCGTGCAGGGTTGCTCTTCTTTTAATCGGTTGATCAAGCCTGGCAAGCGGCACAATTGGGAATACCTGACCAATACCCCACACATCAGGCAAGGATCTGAACACGGAAAAATTCAGAAACATTTTATCGACGGTTTTTTCTTTTAATTCTGCAATAATTTCCTGCTTTATTCTGCTGCCTGAACCGATGCTTTCCAATAACTGCACACAACCTTGTTGATACAAGCTTTCGCCATAAGCTCTTTGTTCAAGGTTGATGTTGTCATGGATGTATAATTGCGTCAGCTCCCTGAAGGTAGCGCAGATATCATGATACAGTTCTACCTGCTCAAATGAGTTAGCCGTACTGATCTGCTTAACCAATCCGGCAAGCTCGTCAAGTACGGGATGAATGATATCGCCTTCATGTATTACTTTTTTAATCTCGGCTTGCAGCTCAGGTGTGTCGGCCATCGCTTCGTTATCAACGACTTGTGTTACCAACACAGCATGGTGGGCTGACATAGCGCGACCCGCTTCAGTGATGATACCGGGAAAAGGTAATTGTTTTTCATCACAGAGTTTTTTTAAAGTATGCACTACGTTATGTGCATACTCATTCATACTGTAATTCATTGAACAGTAGCTTCTTGAACGGCTGCCTTCGTAATCAACCCCCAGACCGCCACCAATATCCAACCAGCGGATATTTATACCCATGGCATGTAGTTCGCTGTAATAACGCCCGGCCTCTCTTAAGCCATTTTTGATATCATGAATATTCGATAGCTGCGAGCCCAGGTGAAAATGTAACAAACTTAAACTTCCCAGGGCTTCTTTGCTTTGCAATAGTTTTACCGCTGACAGCAGTTGAATTGCAGTTAAACCAAATTTGGATTTTTCTCCACCGGAATTCTGCCAATTGCCTTTTCCAATAGAGCTGAGCCTGACCCTCAAACCAATCATCGGTGTTATTGATATTTCATCAGCAACTTTGAGCAATTGCCTGAGTTCATTTAGTTTTTCTATAACGATATAAACTTGCAAGCCCATACCCTTGGCAATAAGGGCCAGCCTTAGATATTCCTGATCTTTATAGCCATTACAAATAATCGTGGCTTTTTCGGGTGTAGCACCATAACGCTTCAGGCAGCTGGCAATGGCGGCAACTAATTCTGCCTTGCTGCCCACTTCGAGCCCAACGCGAAAGTTCTCTTCCCCGGCCCCGAGTATCTCCTCTACCACACCGGCTTGCTGGTTAACTTTGATAGGATAAACCGGCAGGTATTCTGCTTGACAATCTTCCCCTGCCAGACTGTTAACAAAGGCTTGGCGCAAGGACAATACCCGGCTTCTTAAGATCTGTTTAAAGCGCAGCAATACGGGCAAATTTCCGTTTGCTTGCTGAACCTTTTCGACAATATCGGTGAGCGCAATACTCGAACCATTATCTGACTTGACCGCCAACTGGCCACTTTCGCTGATCTCGAAATAACCTTCGGCCCAGTTTTTAAGGTTGTAAATTGTATTGGCAGTTTCTATGTGTTTTGTTTTCATATTGTTACAGTCAATGAGCTAAGATGGCTACCTGGGTCAGGCATGGGGTTTAAGGGTAGTTTAACGGAGAATGTACCCCTGCAATAGCTTTTGCAAAGCCTGCTGGAATTTTCTTTTACTTCAGGGTATCTTTCACGCCTGGCTGGCTATTGCCCGATAATCAATGCCCGATAATCAATGCCCATACAACTGACCCCTAACCTTGAAACCCGAATCCTGAGCGCCACCCTATGACAAAGCAAGCATCGCCAAGCAAGCAAACCGCAAACACCGAGGATTCACCCTCCTGGTTTACCGAAAAATTCACCTCCGAGGGCTCCAGTTTTGGTTTACAGCTTAAGACCTTGTTACATAAGGAACAAAGTCCGTTTCAGACTATTGAGATTTTTGATACCAGCCATTTTGGCAGGCTGATGGTTCTCGATGCTTGTATTATGCTAAGCCAGCGGGACAACTTTTTATACCATGAAATGATGACTCACCCGGCGCTGCTCAGCCACCCCCAGCCCAAAACAGTGGCCATCATCGGCGGCGGGGATTGCGGCACTCTGAAAGAGGTTCTTAAGCACAAATCGGTGACGGCGGTTACTCAGGTAGAGCTGGATGAAAGAGTTACCGAAGTTGCTAAGCAGTATTTCCCTGAACTGTGTGAAAGCAATGACGACCCACGCGCATCCTTGCTGTTTACCGATGGTATTGAGTGGATAAAAAGCTGCAAACCCGGCTCGCTCGACATCTTGATTATTGACTCAACCGACCCGGTAGGGCCTGCTGCGGGGCTTTTTTCAGAAGCTTTTTACCAGTACTGTTTTTCGGCACTGGCCGAAGGCGGCATGTTGGTACAGCAAAGTGAATCGCCACTGTATCACACTCACTCTATTATTGCCGGGATGAAAAATGATTTAACCAGCGCGGGTTTCAGCCACCCACTGCTTAGAACATTTCCGCAACCTGTTTACCCTTCCGGTTGGTGGAGTTGCTTGCTGGTCAGTAAAAGCAGTAACCAAGCTGCCAGCGAAGTTCACCGGCAAAAAAGAAGCGCGGATTTTAAAACCCAATATTATAATGACGAGATACACGACGCTTCGGCTTGCCTGCCTGAGTTTATGAAATAGATGCGATCAAGCCGCTTAACCTAAACCTCTTTCGCTCTAAGATTAACACAAAAAAAAGGGGAACAAATGTTCCCCTTATGCTAATGAGCAGCAAAATCTATAATGATTTATTTGTTGGTAAACTCCGGATACGCTTCCATACCGCAGTCAATCAGATCCATACCTTCGTACTCTTCGTCTTCGCTAACACGAATACCCATCACAAGTTTGATAAGGCCCCAGGTAATCAGGCTTGCGCCAAACACCCAGCCAAAAATAGTGGCTGCGCCGATCAATTGACCCACGAGAGTGACATCGGTATTGGTAATAGGCACCAAGATTAAACCCAGTAAACCACAGGTTCCGTGGACTGAAATTGCACCCACCGGGTCATCAATTTTTAATTTATCCAGGGTCAGGATACTGAAGACCACCAGCACACCACCCATAGCACCCCATAAAGTCGCCTGTAACGCAGTCGGCGTGGATGGCTCAGCGGTGATAGCAACCAGTCCGGCTAATGCGCCGTTCAATAACATGGTTAAATCAGCCTTGCCAAACAGCAAGCGGGCCACAATCAAGGCAGCAATCGCGCCGCCAGCCGCAGCGGCATTGGTATTTAAAAATACCATGGCTACGGAGTTGGCATTGCCAATATCGCCCAGCTTTAACACTGAACCACCGTTAAAACCAAACCAGCCCATCCACAAAATAAAGGTTCCTAAGGTAGCCAAAGGCAGATTAGAGCCTGGGATCGCGTTAACCTGGCCGTTGGCAGCGTATTTGCCTTTACGCGCACCCAGCAGTAAAACCCCGGCTAAAGCTGCTGCTGCGCCAGCCATATGCACAATGCCGGAACCAGCAAAATCTGAGAAGCCTAAATCACCCAGGTTATACAGGCCGAATACGTCGCCACCACCCCAGGTCCACAAGCCTTCCATTGGATAAATCAGGCCGGTCATTACCACGGCAAACGCCAGGAATGCCCATAACTTCATTCGTTCGGCAACAGCACCGGATACGATAGACATGGCGGTTGCAACAAACACCACCTGGAAGAAAAAGTCTGAAGCCGTGGAATAAATGGATCCACCTTCAAAACCGTCTTCCCTTTCAGCGAACTCCTTGAGCACTGCTTCAGAGTCAACCGTTTCAATACCGGTCAGGAATATGTCGCCACCGTACATCAGGTAATAGCCACACACCATGTACATAACGCAGGAAATCGCAAACAGGGCGACGTTTTTGGTTAGAATTTCAGTGGTGTTCTTAGCACGAACCAAGCCAGCTTCGAGCATTGCGAAACCGGCCGCCATCCACATTACCAACGCACCACACATTAAAAAGTAAAAGGTGTCGATGGCATACTGTAATTGAAAAATATTATTTTCCACGATAAATGCCTCTAATCTAATTGTTTGTTAGAAAGTAAGAAATAAGAATGAATTATCCGCAACGATTAAATAGCGTCGTTGCCGGTTTCACCGGTACGAATTCTTATAATTTGCTCCAAGGAGGTAACAAATATTTTTCCGTCACCTATTTTCCCGGTATTCGCCGCTTTGGTAATGGACTCAATCACCTGATCCAGTAAATCTTCGGAGGTAGCCACCTCAACTTTTACTTTAGGTAAAAAATCCACCACGTATTCAGCACCGCGATAAAGTTCTGTATGGCCTTTTTGACGGCCAAAACCTTTAACCTCGGTGACGGTAATACCCTGAACCCCTATTTCAGAGAGAGACTCGCGGACGTCATCCAGTTTAAAAGGCTTAATAACAGCAGTTACTAGTTTCATGCCCTTAACTCCTAATTGTTTCAGCCTATGGCCGTTATTCTAGATTCAAACGCAGCGATTACAGACTTTTCGACAAACTCAAGGTGATAAAATCAGTTTTTTCATCCGTATCGAGGTTGGTGTCGGTATACATTAGACCAAAATCAACCCCGAAGAATGCCTTGCTAACACCAAACGACCAGTCGACAATGTCGTCGAGCTCAGCACCGCTTCTGTCAAAATCCGCATCGAGCGTTTGTTGACCTAATGCAACACTTATGCCAATTTCAGGCCCAACTGTTATTTCATAGGCTAGCCGCCCATAAACAAAGGTATTGGCATTACTTTCACCTGGCACCTCTTCCCATTGTCCGGCCACTAACATTTTTTCAGTGTTTTCATTAAGCTCATACCACAGACTGGCACTAAAACCTTTGTAGCTGACGACGCCGTAAATTTCATTGTTTTCAGCGCTAATGTGGGGAAAGCGGTAATGAATAAAGCCAAAATCCAGGCCTACGCCGTATTTTTGCCATTCGGTGGCATAGCCCAGGTAGGCGTCTGCTTCTATACTGCCCTCGTTGCCGCGCGCAACACTCGAAGCCCAGACACCTGTATACAGGCCTGAACCGTGGCTCCAGTCGAAACCACCCTGCACCGCGGGGGAGCGATTGGATTGATCCAGACCCCGAAAGATGTAATTTGAAGTAAGGGTGCTATTACCGGTTAAATCAGCCATCACTGTTGTCGATACCGATGCCGTGCTTATGCAGCAAATCATTACCAGGTAAGCAGTTACTGTTGATACTCTTGTATTCGTCATTATCGATGATCCTCACTACATTGAAGTTTAGGCTTAGGCCTTGGGTGCCACTCTTTGGTCAAAACAGTTTTAGATTATGCGCAGCACCTGATTACGAGACCGGCTCACCGTAGAGCACCGCCATGCACCATTCTGGAGCGGCGCCTGAAAAATGCCCCAAAACAGACCGGGCAGCTTGCTTGAGTATCTTTAGAAACCAAAGACAATGGTTTACACCACCTTCCGCTCAAGACGCCCATATTAAACAATCAGCCAGCCCAATGGATACAAAGCCGAAAAATAACATGCTACCATCGCAACCTTAGTCAGCGGCAACAGCACACAGTCGCCCCTGATTCCCATTGTGCTCTACTAAATCAAGACCCACTTAGAGTGAAGCCCTGACCATGAAGCCCGAAAGTATTGTCCAGCAAATAAGCGATGGCGTTACACGCATGCTCCCCTCCGGCCTGTCCGATGCCCGCAAAGATTTGCACCATAATATAAAAGCACTGGTAACGGAATCTTTTGCCAAATTAAATGTGGTTAGCAGAGAAGAATTTGACATTCAAACAGCCGTATTGGCCAAAACCAGAGCCAAATTAGAAGCGCTAGAAAAACAACTTGAACAGCTGGAGCAAGCCATGGCGGCTAAGTCAGAGACCAAGTGAACACAAATTCAATCAATACCCTGCGGCGCAAGGTGTCATTCTTTCTATGTCTCTAGCTGTAGTCCATACTCGTGCACGCCTGGGCATTGATGCCCCGGAAGTGACCGTTGAAACCCACCTGTCGCCAGGCTTGCCAGGGCTATCGATTGTTGGCTTACCTGAAGCCGCAGTTCGAGAAAGCAAGGACCGGGTACGCAGTGCCATTATCAACTCCAATTTTGACTTCCCCACCCGCCGCATCACCATAAACCTGGCGCCAGCGGATTTACCCAAAGAAGGTGGCCGCTTTGACCTTGCCATTGCCCTGGGCATTCTCGCCGCATCGGGACAAATTCCTCCAGAAACCTTACACAACAAGGAATTTCTCGGTGAACTGGCCTTATCCGGTGAATTGCGCCCAGTGCTGGGCCTGCTGCCCGCTTCCATTGCCAGCACCCACAAAAATCGCACAATTTTTGTACCCTACGAGAATGGCGATGAGGCCGCTCTGCCAAACAAGGCCAGCGTGATTGCCGCCACCAGTCTGCTGGATGTTTGTGGCTATCTGATGGGCAACAAAGCATCAACATTGCACCCACAACCAAGCCGTGCGCTTCCGGCATCATTAAACGTGTCCAGGCCTTCAGCCGACATGGCCGATGTAAAAGCCCAGCACCAGGCCAAGCGCGCCCTGGAAATTGCAGCCGCCGGTGGCCACAGCTTGCTAATGAGCGGCCCTCCGGGTACCGGCAAAACCATGCTGGCTTCGCGCCTGCCCGGCATACTACCACCCTTAACCGAAGATGAAGCGCTTGAAGTGGCGGCCATTGCCTCCATTACCCTGGGCAACACCTGTGCCGAACACAATTGGTGCAGCCGCCCGTTCAGAAACCCCCACCATACAGCCTCCGCCGTTGCCCTGGTGGGCGGTGGCAGCAATCCAAGGCCCGGAGAAATTTCGCTGGCCCATCGCGGCGTATTATTTCTTGATGAACTGCCGGAGTTTGATCGCAGGGTTCTGGAAGTACTGCGCGAACCCCTGGAGTCTGGAGAAATTATGATTTCCCGGGCCGCACAACAGGTTAAATACCCGGCCAGTTTTCAGTTAATTGCCGCCATGAACCCTTGCCCTTGTGGTTACCATGGAGATCCCTCAGGCCGGTGCCACTGCAACCCGGAACACATTAAGCGCTACCGCAACAAACTGTCCGGGCCTTTAATGGATCGCATCGATCTGCACATTACCGTACCCGTCGTGCCGCATGCAGAATTACGCCGCACCCACCAGCCCGCAGAAACCAGCCAGACTGTACAACAACGGGTATGCTTTGCCAGAAACAAGCAAAGTCAAAGGCAAGGTAAAGCGAATTTTTTATTAAACAGCCAGGATATTGAAAAATATTGCCCCTTGAGCGAACAGAACCAATTATTACTGGAACAAGCCGCTGAAAAACTGGCCTTGTCAGCCCGAGCCTTTCATCGAATACTGCGCGTGGCACGCACCATTGCCGACTTGGAAGACTCAGCTGATATTCAACAATCACAACTTATGGAGGCTCTCAGTTATCGACCCCGGTTTACCTCCCTCTAATTTTCTCAACCCTAAGCAAACCTTCACTCTTAGCAAAAAGCAGTAGTAAATTTTGACCAAACTTAATCCACGACAACTCGAAGCTACCCGTTATATTGATGCCCCCTGCCTGGTGCTGGCCGGGGCTGGCTCAGGCAAAACCCGGGTTATTACCGAAAAAATTGCTTACCTTATTAACCAATGTGAATTTCCTGCAAACCGTATTGTTGCGGTTACCTTTACCAACAAAGCCGCCAGAGAAATGAAGCAACGTGTTGGCAAAATGCTATCCGGTAAAAACACTCGTGGACTGACTATTTCCACCTTTCACACCCTGGGTTTAAAAATTATTCGCTCGGAAGCAAAAGCTTTAAACTTAAAATCAGGCTTTAGTATTTTTGATGCCGCCGACAGCACACAACTTATTAAAGCATTAATGCTGCAAGAAAACCTCACTGAAAACGATATTGCCGACAGCATTAGAAACATGATTTCCAACTGGAAAAGCCAGTTTATTTTGCCTGCCGAAGCCCTATCCAATGCTCAGGACAACGATGAACGTTTCGCAGCCCATCTTTATCAGATATATAACCGCCATTTAATTGCCTACAACGCTGTAGACTTTGATGATTTAATCATGCTGCCAACCTTGTTATTAAAAGATAATGATGAGCTACGGCAAAAATGGCAAAACCGTATTCGTTACTTACTGGTAGACGAATACCAGGACACCAATGCCGCGCAATACCTGATGGTGAAATTGTTAACCGGTGTGCGTGCCGCTTTTACAGTAGTGGGTGACGACGATCAATCGATTTACTCCTGGCGTGGTGCCAACCCGGAAAATCTGGCACAGCTTAAAGTCGACTTTCCACAACTTCACTTGATCAAACTGGAACAAAACTACCGCTCCACCGGCACCATTCTTAAAGCGGCTAATGCGGTTATTCAAAATAATCCCCACGTGTTTGAAAAAAAATTATGGAGCGAACTCGGCCCCGGCAATCCCATCAGAATTATTCACTGCACCAACGAAGATGATGAAGCCGAACGTATTGCTACCGATATTCTTAATCATCGGGTCCGTCACAACACTCAATTCAAAGACTATGCGGTGCTCTATCGGGGAAACTTCCAATCACGTTTAATTGAGTTAAAACTTCAGGCTTTGCAAGTGCCCTACCGAGTCAGTGGTGGCACTTCATTTTTTGCACGCGGAGAAATTAAAGACATCATGTCCTATTTGCGCCTGGTGATTAATCCCGACGACGACAATGCCTTTATTCGCATTGTTAATGTCCCGCGCCGGGAAATTGGCCCCAGCACTTTGGAAAAACTCGGCACCTATGCCCGCGAACGGCAAGTCAGTTTATTTGCCGCCTGCGAAGAGATCGGCCTGGAGCAACACCTGCCTGAACGCGCGGTGACAAACCTGCGACGCTTTACCCAATGGTTGTCCCGCGTAGCGGAACAAACGCAGCGCGACTCCGCGGTAACAGCAATTAAGGAAATGATTGACGAAACCGGCTACGAAACCTGGCTGTTTGAGCAACTCAGCAACAGCAAAATGGCTGAGCGAAAAATGGAAAACATCTGGCAGTTGGTGGAATCAATTAAAACCATGCTTGACAAGGCTGAAAAAAATGATGACGACGACGCCCAGGATTTAAAAAGCGTTATCAGCAAACTGGTGCTACTGGATATGCTCGAACAGCAAGAGCAGGAAGACGACAGCGACCGCGTTCAGCTAACAACCCTGCATGCCTCAAAAGGCCTGGAATACCCCCACGTGTTTTTAATCGGCATGGAAGAAGAGCTGCTACCTCACCGCAACAGCATTGAAGAAGGCAATATTGAAGAAGAGCGGCGCTTATTTTACGTGGGCATTACCCGCGCACAACGTACCTTGAGCCTCACCCTGGCGGCAAAACGCAAACAATACGGCTCCCTTGTCTCACCGGAACCCAGCCGTTTTCTCGAAGAACTACCTCAGGATCATTTACAGTGGGAAGGCAAAAATGAAAAGGCCTCTTCAAAAGAAGACAGCGACGCTTTAGCTCAGGCCCACCTGGACAAGCTGCGCAACTTGCTGAGTTAGGCTTGAAAAGTCTTCGCGTAAATACGATGGCCCGCCAGGGGCGGTTATTTTGTGTGTTTAACTTTGTTTGCAGCAGGAGAAGTCAAAAATAACACCCGCCAAGCTCAAAGCGGACAACCGGGCGACACCCATACGTCTATGAGAACCACCGCCGCTAAATGCCCACTGTTTCATGGGTTTTGACAATAGTGGGCAACATCTCTTTGGTATTGCTCAATGGTAATTTTCATCTGGTTTTCATGACTGGGTTTTATGCCGGCTCGCTTTTTGGCTTTAAGTTGCGCCTCATAATCGCTTAATTTTTTCTTGTATTTTTCACATTTTTTTTGTTTTATCTTGTTTTCTCTTACCCTTTCCTTTTCTTTCTTTTTAATTTTTATATCATCAACCCGGCTTTTCTCTATTCTTTGTATGTACCACGACTCTGCTTGTTTTCTCTCACGTTGAATATCTTCTGCGCTGCCTTTTATCAGCGAAGACGGGTTGTCTTGTTTAAGTATTTCTTTATTTTTAATCTTGTACTCTGGTAATTTGTCGCCAAAATGAATTTTTCCATTTTCATCGGTCCACTGATAAATCTCTGCCTTACTTTCTTCCACATCAAAGATGCACAAAACGAGCATTAATGGTATCAGTATGCGTTTATTGTTTAACTTTTCCCTGAACATATTTTCATTTCTATATTTTTTTATAACTTATACATGCTTTCATATTTCTCATCAATGAATCCAGATAGTCTGTATAAAAACCACCCTCAGCTACTTGTTCTGCTAATATATCCAAAGTTATAACATTCAACTTGCTTGATCCAACTATTTTTTCTGTTAACTTTTTATCATAATTTAGGGGTGTGATCAGGCACGCTGTATTTGTTATTTTTATTGTTTCAATCATATCCACGGCATGGCGCATACCTGGCTTGTTATGCAGATGGTCGGTTATGGCGCCACTGTTTTGAATGCCGAGATAATTTTCAAGATAACTAAAAGCATCGTGATAAACCACATAAGGCTCATAATATATTTTTTGCCGGCTTTCATGCCCGGCTTGATTTTTCATTGCCTGTATTTTTTTGCTAAAAGATTGCAGCTTTTCGCTAACATAAGCTTCATGCTCAAGTTTTAAACCTGTAAAGGCTTTTGCCAGTGTTTCTGCAATAATGTTTGCATTGACGGGAGAAAGCCAAAGATGCGGGTCGTATTTTTGTTGTGTTTTTTCATTGTGATGAGCATCATCATGATGGTGTTCATCGAGTGTCGGCGTCATCGCTATGGCAGCACGTAGTTTTATGCCTGGAAGCTTTGCCGCATTACTTACATCAATGCTTATTGCCTTTTCTTCAGCGGCAATTTTGCTGATGGCTTTAGCCAAGTAGGGCTCAATCTCCGGCCCCATCCAAACGATGATATCCGCTTGTTTAAGCTTTTTTATGTCACTTATTTTTAACGCATAGTCGTGAGGCGTAGCTCCAGGCGGTAACAGGGTTATATGTTTTGCCTTAGCGGCGATCACTTCCCGACCTATTAGTGTCAAGGGATGGATACTGTAAATAATGGTGGCTTGTGCTGATGTTTCGCTGGCAGAGTCCGCACGGGTCTCTGCCATGTATAGGCCATTACCCAAACCAAACAGACAAATGATACCTATGACAAAGCCGCGAAACCTTGGAAACCGTGATAGTCCCTTGATATAAAAAGATAAATATTTTTGCATTTGAACCACGCATTGAAATGTTATATTATAACATTCATCTTTAAACAAGCTCCATACTTTGTTTCTTAGCTTTGTTTTATGGGCAATATTTCTCAAGACACGCCTTTTGGCTGCAAAAGCCATCGCCACTGTGTAGCACAGGCGCTGGCCGATGCTGAACAAATTTGTCGTCTGCGAAACAGCCGCTTAACACCCTTAAGAAAAAGAGTGTTGGAATTGATATGGAGCAGCCACAAACCACTGGGGGCCTATACCCTGCTTGAGCAACTCGCACAGGAAGGGCATAAACCGGCACCTCCCACGGTATACCGCGCACTGGATTTTTTGCAAGCGCAGGGTTTGGTGCATAAAGTTAATGCGCTAAACGCTTATCTGGGTTGCTCCCACCCCCAGTCCGTAGACCATAACCGACAACTTTTAATTTGCCGCCTCTGTGGCAATGTGGCTGAATTGCACATGTCTGAAGCAATACAAGCTATTGAGGTGGTGGCACAATCGGCATCATTTCATGTTGAGCAGCAAGCACTTGAAATTCTGGGTGTATGCCAGCAATGCTCTCAACAGAGAGCTTAATTTTTTCAGTATTTGATTCAGCACTATAATAAATGGCTTTCAACATGGACAAAACACAGATAAAAAATCATTCTTGCTTGCTCAGCATGTCCAAGGTTTATGTCAAACTGGGTTCAAAACAGGTTTTATCAGACCTGGAACTGCAATTGCATCCAGGTGAAATCGTTACCGTAATTGGGCCCAACGGGGCCGGCAAATCTACTTTAGTCAGGGTGCTGCTGGGTTTAATTAAACCTGATAAGGGCACTATTACTCGACGAGCGGGCTTAACCATAGGCTACGCACCGCAGAAACTTCAGCTTGACCGAACCTTTCCACTTAGCGTGCAACGATTTTTGTCCATGGCCGGGCGTGCATTTAAATCTTCTGATATTCTTGCTGCACTGTCCACTACCAAGGTCAGGCATTTATTTAACGCATCGATACATGATCTCTCAGGTGGAGAATTTCAGCGGGTATTGCTTGCTCGCGCCATGCTCAGGCGTCCAGATTTATTGGTATTGGATGAACCGGTTCAAGGCATAGACATGAATGGCCAAAGCGATATGTATCAATTGATCAACGATATTCGTGATCAAACCGGCTGTGCGATTTTAATGGTTTCTCATGATTTGCATTTCGTAATGGCCAGCACTGACAAAGTTATTTGCCTGAACCAGCATGTTTGCTGTTCCGGGCACCCTGAAGCAGTGTCATCTCACCCGTCTTATCTTGAAATCTTTGGAAGGGCCGAAGCATCGCTGGCTCTTTATACTCATCACCACGATCATCGCCATACAGACAGCGGCCATATTGTTGCCGATACGGCAGCCACACCCAACAAACCAAGCGAGACACACCATGGTTGAAATTATATTGCCGGCCTTGATTGGGGGTTTAGGGGTTGCGATCGTAGCGGGGCCTTTGGGCTCTTTTCTGGTTTGGCGACGCATGGCTTATTTTGGCGACACCTTGGCACACTCAGCCTTGCTCGGAGTTGCTCTTGGCCTGGCCTTATCGGTAAATTTGAATTTAGCTGTGATTATTGTTTGTGTATTGATGGCCATGGGCCTGGTTTTTTTATTACAGCAACGACAAATTGCCAGTGATACCTTACTCGGCATTCTTGCTCATACCAGCCTTTCTCTGGGTTTAATTGTAGTAAGCTTGATGAAATCCCGCCTTGATTTATCGGCATTTCTATTTGGTGATCTTCTGGCTATTAATACCGGGGATCTGCAAGCTATTTACCTGGGCGGCGCAGTTATATTAATTACCTTAAAATTTCTTTGGCAACCTCTTTTAGCAATTACTGTTCATGAAGAATTGGCCCAGGTTGAAGGTGTGCCGGTTGCCGCCACACGGATGGCGCTGATGGTATTGATGGCCTTGGTTATTGCTGTGGCCATGAAACTTGTAGGTGTATTATTGATTACGGCTTTAATGATTATTCCTGCGGCGAGTGCTCGGCGCTTAGCCACAACTCCAGAACAAATGGCGGCTTTTGCCAGTGCACTGGGTTGTATTGCCGTAAGCCTGGGCTTAATCAACAGCTACTACTTTGACACTCCTCTGGGGCCTTCCATCGTAGTATGCAGTACATTTATTTTCATAATAGTCTATAGTTTGCCTTTAGGTATTTTTAATACTCCGCGCGCTGAAACCAGGCGCTGAAACCGGCACAGGAACTGGATAGCCATTGATTAACTGGCCTCGGATGGCTCAAATTTAAACTACAAATATAATTTCAATTAGTTAAATAAATTGGCGGCCATGTATAAAATTTTAATTTTTTTATTAATCACCACCTTGCTGACCGCTTGCCAATTGCTTGGCCCCAACCCAGAGGAAATTGCCAGGCAGAAAAAAATTACTCAGCTAAACCTTTTGTTTGAGCAAATTAATGAAGATATTCAGGCTAAACGACTAAGCACACCAAAAAATAACAATGCCTTGCTCAAGCTGAATGAAGTTACCCAGTTAAGCCCAGACCACCCGGCCATTCCCGGCATTAAAGCCAGCATCGCCAAGGCCTATGTTGACTTGGTTGCACCCGCACTGCAAAAAGACAATCTTGAGGCTGCACAACACTACCTTAACAGTGCCCTTACCATCTCGCCCGAGACAAAAGAAGGTATTTCCGCATCAGAAAAACTGATCGCTGATTATATTGCAGAAAAGGACAGAAAGGCCAAGCTTGAACAGGCTCAGCTTGAAGAAAAGCAAGCCGCAGCAGCACAAGCTGCTGCAAGGGAAAAACAACTGGCGGCTATTGCTAAAGAAAAAACCAGAATTGCGCGTTTAACCATTACCCATTTAAATCAAGCTGAGATTAATGCTCGATCAAAGCAAGTAGGCATCGCTTTGGATAAAGCCAGCCAAATTATTGTTAAAAATAATGCGCCCATTATTATTCAAGCACAAAGCAACAGGGATTATAAATGGCTGGCGGCTTTATTAAGAACATCGATTTATTTTATCGACAGCACTTTTACACTATCAGCCACAGCACAAATTAATGCCGATGAACCGCCCTTAATTCGTTACGCTGATTATTGAAATGGGGTTTGTCCGCGATGCTCTATTCACCGGCATTGATTGAGTGCTGCCTAAAGGCGGGCGTTATTTCCAGGTTATCGTTTGAGCTTTATCATTATCTGTTTTTTTATGCTTTGCGTTTTCTGTTTCTGTAGTTTTTATCTTCCCGTCTTGTACTTCTGCACCTTGAACTTTTTTGTATCCACAATTGACGCATTCCATAACTTTTTCGCCACGATCAGCAAGCAAGACTATTTTATCCTGTTTTCCGCAAGACGGACAAACAGCACCGGCGATGAATTTTCTTTTCATGGTTACCAACTACTTAAGCTAAACAAAGCCAGAATGCTTTAACAAAGCATCCACCTTCGGTGGCCGGCCGCGAAAGGCGCTAAACAACTCGGCTGGCGACTCTGAGCCGCCCTTTTCAAGTATGCATCGCTTAAATTCATCACCGGTATCAGCATTAAAAACACCTTGTTCTTCGAATTTTGAAAATGCATCCGCGGATAATACTTCTGCCCACTTATAGCTGTAATACCCAGCGGCATAACCACCGGCAAAAATATGAGAAAAACTGTTCTGGAAACGATTGCACTCCGCCACGGGCACCACGGATACCTGCTCGCGAACCTGATTTAAAATTTCTTGAATGGAAAATACTTCTCCAGATTCATATTCAGTGTGAATTTTTAAATCAAATAAAGCAAGCTCCAATTGCCGAAGCATTTGCATGCCTGCCTGAAAATTTTTAGCCGCTAATAGTTTATCCAGCATTTCCCCAGGCAAGCTTTCACCAGTTTCAAAGTGTGCTGAAAAAAGCTTTATGGCTTGTTTTTCCCAACACCAATTTTCCATAAACTGGCTAGGCAGCTCTACTGCATCCCAAGGCACGCCATTGATTCCTGACACAGCAGCCACATCCACCTGGGTCAGCATATGATGCAGACCATGACCGAATTCATGAAATAATGTAGTCACCTCATTGTGGCTTAGCAGCGCAGGTTTATCGCCGACAGGGGATGTGAAGTTGCACACCAGATAGGCCACGGGAAGCTGTATATTGCCTTTGTTATCCCGGCGACGAACTTTGCACTCATCCATCCAGGCGCCGCCGCGTTTATTTTCTCTGGCGTATAGGTCAATATAAAATCGAGCAATGGTTTCACCCGTTTTATCGCTGATATCGAAACACTGCACATCATTATGCCAGGTTTCCATGTTCTGGTTTGCGGTAATAGCAATGCCGTATAATCGTTTGGCAATCTCAAAAAGCCCATCTAGCACTGTACTAACAGGAAAATAAGGCCGCAGCTCTTCCTGTGAAATATCATACTTCTGCTGCCGAAGTTTTTCGCTGTAATAGGCCACATCCCAGGCTTCGAGCACCTCAAGTTGGTCGATCTTTTTAGCGAACAGGTTTAGTTCTTTATATTCTTGTTGCGCAAATGGCTGGGAGCGCGCTGCCAGTTCATTTAAAAAATTAAACACTGCTTGCGTATTATCGGCCATTTTTGTAGCCAGTGATAATTCTGCATAATTTTTAAAGCCCAGCAATTGCGCCAGCTCATAACGTAGGCCAAGAATTTCTAGCATAATAACGCTATTATCCCAGTTTGAACCACTCGGACTGATTGCAGACGCGCGAGTCACAAATACCTTATGCAGCTCTTCCCTGAGTTTTCTATTTTCACAGTACGTCATAACCGGTAAATAGCTGGGAAATTCCAGGTTAATAATAAAGCCGGGTTTATCTTTTTGTTGCGCCAGTTGTTGTGCGCTGTCTAGAGCCGATTGCGGAAGACCTGCTAATTCAGCTGAATTGCTGATATGTTTTTCCCAAGCCTGGGTTGCATCCAATACATTTTCAGAGTATTTGCTGGTTAATTCAGATAAACGTTTTTTTATTTCACCAAAGCGTTGCCGATTAGCTTCTTCAAGATCAATGCCTGACAGACGGAAGTCTCTTAATGCATTTGTTATCATTTGTTGTTGCGAAGTATTAAATTCTTTATAGGCTTCACTTTCAGCAATTGACCTGTAAGCCGCAAACAAGGCCTTGTTCTGGCCCATCTCAGTAGCGTATTCAGACAGTTTAGGTAAGCATTTATTATAGGCTGTCCTTAGTTTTTCGTTATTCATTACCGCATTTAAATGGGAAACCGGTGACCAGCGCTGAGAAAGCCTATCTTCCATTTCTGCCAATGGTGCAATTAGGTTTTCCCAGGTATATTTTTTTTGCTGTAATAGCTTGTTTAATTTTTCACGGTTATCGTTTAGTGTGAGTGCAATTGCCTCTTCGACATTTTCTGGTTTTATGTTTTTAAATGACGGCAGCCCTGTCATGGTGAGAATTGCATTACTCATGGTTTATTACCCTGTTTTATTTTCTCAATCACTGAAGCGGTATCTGGGCGAATACCTCTCCAAATATAAAAAGCTTCTGCAGCCTGTTCTACCAGCATGCCCAGGCCATCAAGTATTTTTTCTGCACCTTGTGCTTCAGCCCAGCCATTAAAAAGTGTTTTGTCGTTACTGTACATCATGTCGTAGCACCAGGTATTTTGGCCGATAACTGCGTGGTTCAGCGGGGGCAGTTGCCCGTGCAAACTTGCGGAGGTACCGTTAATTATTAAGTCAAACGGCCTATGTTCAAGCTCATTATAGGCACAGGCCCTTACTTCACCAAGATCAGCGAATAAGCCGTGCAAGTTGTTGGCTTTTTCAACTGTACGATTAACAATAGTGACGCTTTCAGGTTGCTGTAACAGAACAGGTTCCAATACGCCCCTAACTGCGCCACCAGCACCGAGAATAAGAATTTTTTTATTTGCAAGGCTGCCTTTGTGGTTTTGGATAATGTCCCGCACCAAACCAATACCATCGGTATTAGCGCCAAGCAGTTTATCTTGATGAAGGCTGATTGTGTTAACCGCCCCGGCACGTTCCGCCAAAGGGCTTCTTTGATCAACCAGCTCCCAGGCCAGCTCTTTTAAAGGCACAGTTATATTTAAGCCTTTACCGCCGTCCTTAAAAAACTTTGCAATTTTTGTTTTAAATTCTTTCGCAGACACTTGCAAAGCATGGTATTCCATTGCCTGTTGAGCTTGCTGAGCAAAACACCGGTGAATTAAGGGGGATTTGCTATGGCTAATTGGATCGCCCATAACAGCATATTGATCAATCATGTCATTACGCCTAAAGGTATAAATAGAAGTATACCTGGTTATATAAAATTATTATTTTGTATCCCTATTAAAGAGTCGCCCAATCTTTTGCTGTTAAGAATTCTTCACATAAGCTGGCTTCTTCACTGCCTGGCTCAGGTGACCAGTTATATTTCCAGCTTACCAATGGCGGTAAGGACATTAGTATGGATTCGGTTCTACCACCACTTTGCAGCCCGAACAAAGTACCGCGATCAAAAACCAGATTAAATTCAACATACCGCCCCCTGCGGTACAGTTGGAACTGCTTTTGTCTATCACCATAAGGCATGGATTTTCTTTTTGCCAAAATAGGCTGATACGCTTTGATGTAAGCATCGCCAACTGATTGCAGAAATTTAAAACTTTGATCAAAACCCAAATCATTGAAGTCATCAAAAAAAATTCCGCCAACGCCCCGGGCTTCATCCCGGTGTTTTAAATAAAAATAATCGTCACACCAGGTTTTAAAGCGCGGGTATAGATCCATTCTAAAAGGATCACAGGCCGCTTTTGCGGTTTTATGCCAATGGATGCAATCTTCTCTGAAGCCATAGTAAGGCGTGAGATCAAAACCTCCGCCAAACCACCAAACAGGCTTTTCTCCCGCTTTCTCAGCCACAAATAGTCTAACATTCATGTGAGAGGTGGGAGCGTAAGGATTTTTTGGATGTATAACCAGCGACACCCCCATGGCCTGAAAACTTCTGCCGGCCAGTTCCGGTCGATGAGCACTGGCACTGGGTGGCAAGTTGTCGCCATAGACATGGGAAAAATTTACGCCTCCTTTTTCAATAATTTCGCCGCCTTCAATAACCGCACTGCGACCACCGCCACCGGCTTCTCTTTGCCACTCATCAACCGTGAACTTTGTTTCGCCTTCCTCTGCTTCTAAGGCAGAGCAAATTGATTGCTGTAGCTTGAGTAAATATTCTTTTACCTGATTGATGGACTCTGTTTCCATTGTATTTTTTTGGTTTCAACCCGCTCTAAAAATTCGATTGCTTTCTATATCTTTGATTTCTGAAGGTGCGGCCGATGACCCCAGTGATCCAGGCACAATATAATCTATTTGATCATTCATTTGCCTGGACGACATTTTTAGCAGCCTTAATTTGCTTTTAATAGGTTTCGCGCCAGCATAATTTGCACTGCTTGAAATAATCGGTCCGCCGTATGCGTCGCATAAATCACGCACTACCGGATGGGACGATATTCTTAAGGCAAATTTTCGGTGGTTTCCCTTCACCCAGGCGGGAACCAGGTCTTTATGATCCGGGATCAGCCAGGTTGTGGGTTTTTCGGGCTTAACGTTTAGCAGTTTGGTTTTTTGTCTTTCATTTAATTCAGCGCAAAGTGTTTCCACCTGACTCCAACGTGAAGCTATCAGTATCAGGCCTTTTGCAGCGGGTCGTTTTTTCAGTTTTAACAATCGCGCTACGGCTGTTGGATTAAAAGGGTCGCACCCGAGCCCATAAACAGCCTCAGTCGGGTAGGCAATAATACCTCCAGCGTCTAACACAGCTATTGCCCGAGACTTTTCCCAGGGTTTCATTTGAAACCCTTTTGTTCACACAATATCATTTAGGCTTTAATATTTGTCTTGCAATGCGGCATCTTTTGCCATTACCGCTTCAGCACTGGCCTGGCGATCAGCTTTTAATCGCACAGCCAGGCTTTCATCAGAAATAGCTAATATTTGTGCTGCCAGGTAACCGGCATTTTTAGCTCCGGCTTTGCCTATGGCAACGCTTGCAACGGGTATGCCACCGGGCATTTGCACCGTCGATAACAGCGCATCATGGCCTTGTAAGGGACCCGCATCGATAGGAATGCCAATAACCGGTTTAAGGGTTTGCGCCGCAACGGCTCCAGCCAAATGGGCAGACATTCCCGCCGCCGCAATAAATACGGCACAGCCCCGTGCCTCTGCGTCTTTGACGTATTGCTGGGTTGCATCAGGGGTGCGATGGGCTGAGGTTATTTTGACTTCAATAGGCACCTCAAGGGACTGTAGTACTTTTATTCCGGCTTCAACTACCGGCAAGTCTGAATCTGACCCCATGAGTATCGCAACAAATCTGGTTTTTTCTTTGGACATTGAGCTACCTTTCTGGCTGGTTTTGGCTTTTTCTTTCCTGTCTTTCTGCTGCAAGAGTTAATCTCAGGCGTATTCGCCTCTTAGGGTGTAACCACCCGCCTCTTGAACAACAACGCCTTTTAATTCTAACATAATCAGTGTCGAAGCAAGAACCGATGTTTCAATGCCTGTAAGCTCTACCAAAGCATCCAGTGTCACCACTTCAAAACCCATGCTGGTGATAATTTTTTCCTCTATTTGCTGATGAGGAGGGGCCGCACTTTCAGTTTCCAAGCCTGACGAATCCGGCCCAAGAAGCGTCTGAACAAGAGTAAGGGGTGCAGCGGCTTCATCAGCCGGGTCTGTAATACTGTTTATGTTATTTTCAACGCCCTCGATCTGGTTCCGGGCAATAGTCGACTTTAACGGCCCCGGTGTTGCAACCGCAAGGCCTCGTAATTGTAATTCAGACAGAATATCTTCGCCGGACTCCACCAGGGCCGCGCCTTGTTTTATTAAAGCATGGCAACCCTTGCTTAGCGGATTATGGATAGAGCCGGGAATTGCAAACACTTCCCGCCCCTGTTCCATGGCATACCTTGCGGTAATGAGCGAACCACTTTTCAGCGCCGCTTCAACTACCAGGACACCCTGACTTAAGCCGCTGATAATTCGATTTCGGCGGGGAAAGTACTGAGGCCGGGGCGAAATAGCCGTGGGGAATTCAGAAATGACAGCTCCGCCAGCATCAATGATTGCCTGCGCCAGTTTTAGATGCTTTTTAGGGTAAATCTGATCCAGCCCATTTGCCACAACCGCCAGGGTTTTACCCCCGGCATCCAGTGCTGCTTGATGTGCAATGCCATCAATTCCCAGGGCCAAACCACTGGTAATCGACAGCCCTTGATCCACCAGATAACGGACAAAAGCGCGGGTATTATCCTCACCAATCCGACTTGCATTTCTACTGCCAACCACACCAATTTGAGTATCTTTAAGGATTTCTGGATTGCCATTAACAAATAACAGCGGTGGCGGGGTATAAATTGCCTTAAGAAAATCGGGGTACTCGGGGTCATCAATAATTAACAGGTGCTTATTCGGCTGCTCCAGCCAAAGCAGATCTTTTTCGACTTCAGCCATTAAGGCATTGCTTGTTTTCAAGTCGCTTGAATGCTTAGCCCCTCCAGCAAGGGCATCAAGATGAATATTTTTTAGTGCTGAGGCGGCAGTTTCACTCAAACCTGCCTGGATCAGTTGCTGCTGATCAAAGCTAAAGAGCTTTGCCAAAGTGCCAAAACGTAACTTAAGCTGGCCAAATAACTGTGGACCGACACCGGGTAAGCGCCAAACCGTAAGCCATGCGGCCAGTTCTTCCGGATTTAATGATTTATTCATTTTAATGACTGTAATTACCGATTGCAGCACCAGGCGAGGACAGACAAGGAATAATGTCTGCAGTCTGCGCATATACTTTGAGACGCACGCCTTGTCGCTTTAACCTTGGGAGTTGCAAGATAAACCCCGGCCTTAAACCAGAAACTTTGGTTTAAGGCCGGGGTTTTAGCGCATACTACAGTATCTTTTGGGGGTTCGAAAATACAACTTAGCGGTTTGTCAGGGTTTTCTTACCTCATCAAGCACCGCCATGGAGCTGGTGGCTCTTAGAACCAGTCCATAACTGACTTTTTCAAAGGTTCTGAACACCATCATTAAGCCAGCGCGTTCTGCAGGCAATTCCAGCAGTTCGCGAGTGATTTTATCCCTCACTAACTCGCCTTTTCGATAAATCGCCAAAACATCGCCCACTTCAATACTTTCTCTTTCACCGCGGTTAATAACCACCACATCCCACTGGCTAACGTTTTTAACCCCGCTAAACACGGTAATTATTTTGCCGCGGACATCCTCTTTGGGCGCCTTGGGATAGAAAACCGATTCTATATCACGCTCTTGTGTTTCCAATAAACGATCTTTTATCCTTACCTCCTCGGTCTGACGCACGAGCCGCAGGGTAGAAATGTCGTTATCAGGCTCAGTCGCGAGCATTTTGGCCAAGCCAATGGATTGAGCATTATAACCGAGTATTTCCTGGGTATCGGGATCAATGTAGGGGTCGCCTTCTCGATAAATACCATACGCATCTGCTGGCTCAGACCAGTCACCCCGGGCATAAAACTTATCGCCTTGCCCCATGATTAAATGCAGTTCATTGCCCGCTATCACATAAGGCGCGCCTTGCAATTCTGCTTTAGTTACCACCCGGTTGTTAGATAAAAACCCTTTGATCTTATCCAGTGATATTGCCGGAACCGCAGTGGATAAAGGCGATACCCGTGCCGCAGGTGATAGCTTGATAACCCCGTTCTGACCCCTGGTCATGGTTAACACTGGCCCATCGACCTCAACCACATCACCTTGTAGATTACGCATTTCACCTTTGTGATAAACCAGTTTAATTTCATCACCGGGATAAATTAAGTGGGGGTTTTCAATCTGGGGGTTAACGTGCCAGATTTCCGGCCAAAGCCAAGGGTCGGCCAGGAATGCGCTGGAAATGTCCCACAGGGTGTCACCTTTTACCACATGATGTACATCAGGATGGTCTGGATTTAACTTCACCACATCGGCATACACAAGCATGCAAGCAAAGCATATTGTAAGTGCGCCAAGAAAAGATTTCTTCATTCAGGGATTCCCTTAATCATTAATGGGGAACCTTTTTTATCCAAGGTTCTCAAATTTTATGGCTTTAGTTGAATTGCCAGCACCGTATTCCTGCAATGGTTTATTATTTCAGCTAAAATAGAAGCTTATTTAAGGAATAAAGCTTATGCGATCATTACCTTAGCGATGCTTTTTCCAATTTTTTTTAATTTATACTACTATAGAGCAATCGTATATGGCCCTACTAGAAATTTTAGAATTCCCAGACCCCCGACTTCGCACAAAAGCGAAGCCGGTCACGACTTTTGATGCAAATTTGGCCCAACTGGCTGATGATATGCTTGAAACCATGTATGCAGCACCCGGCGTAGGCCTGGCCGCAACCCAAATTAATGTTCATGAGCGATTGCTGGTTATTGACGTTTCCGAGGATAAAAACCAACCGCTGGTTTTTGTTAATCCGGAAATTTCTACCATAACTTCGGAAACTATAAGCCACCAGGAAGGCTGTCTGTCAGTGCCAGACTTTTTTGAAGATGTTATTCGGCCGGAAAAAGTCCTGGTTAAGGCTGTTGATGTAAGTGGAAAACCTTTTGAGTTAGAATGCGAAGGTTTGTTAGCCGTGTGTATACAACATGAAGTTGATCATTTGAATGGCATCCTCTTTGTCGACTACTTATCACCACTAAAACGCCAGAGAATTCGCAAAAAGCTGGAAAAACTCCATCGTCAGCAGGCATAATTAGCACCCATCCATAAATATGCGCTGATTAGCCATTTTCACGCACTTACCATAACTGCCAGTTTATTGCCTTTGGATAATTTGTGACTGACTCAAGCTCAAAGCCCAGGGGGCTTCGTGTCATTTTTGCCGGCACCCCAGATTTCGCCGCCGCCAGCTTAGATGCTCTCATTAACAGCCAACACACTGTTTGCGCTGTTTTCACCCAGCCAGACCGAAAAGCAGGCAGGGGTAGAAAGCTTAACCGCAGCCCGGTCAAAATTCTGGCGGAACAACATGCTATCCCGGTTTTTCAACCCACCTCTCTTAAACTTGAAGACAGTCAGCAGCAATTGCGGGCACTTAAGGCCGACATTATGATTGTTGCCGCCTACGGCCTGTTATTACCTTCAGCAGTTTTATCCATTCCACCCCTGGGCTGCGTGAATATTCATGCCTCATTGCTACCCCGTTGGCGCGGTGCCGCACCAATTCAGCGTGCAATTCAGGCCGGAGATGAGCTTAGCGGAATTACCTTTATGCAAATGGATGAAGGCCTGGACACCGGCGCCATGCTTAAAAAAGTTGAATGCAGCATCGCCCCTGATGAAACCGGCGGCAGCCTGCATGACAAACTCGCCAGGCTGGGAGCCGAACACCTTGGCGAACTATTGGATGATTTAAAAGCTGGCAAGGTAATAGGTCAGCCCCAGAATGAAGCCCAGGCCTGTTATGCCAAAAAGCTCAGCAAGGAAGAAGCTTTGATTAATTGGCACGATGATGCCGCAAAGCTTGCGCGAACGATCAGAGCCTTTAATCCCTGGCCAGTGGCTTTTACTACCTTGGCCAGTCCTGGCTCGGAAGAGCTAATCCTGCGTATCTGGAATGCCCATCAGACAAATAATACCTCTGCCTTTCATGAGGAAACCAGGCCCGGCACTATTATTGATAGCAGCAAAAACGGCATCGTAGTCACCACCGGAAAAGGCTTGCTGACCTTAAGCCACTTGCAACTACCTGGCTCCAGAACTTTAAATGCCGAACAACTGCTCAACGCAAAACGCGAACTTTTTAAACCCGGAGTAGTACTGGGCTGATGGAAGCCATTGAATGAATGCCCAAGCCCATGCCGCAATGATTCTTACCCGGGTTATACCTGGGGTGCAAACACAAAACCCTCAATCACTGACTGATGCTATTGTTGATGAAGAACAAAAACCAGGCTTTCCTGTTAATCAAAAAGCCTTGATAAGAGAGCTGTGTTACGGTGTTTGCCGCTGGTACTTATTGCTCGATTACTGGGCCAACAGCTTATTATCCAAGCCGCTGAAAGCTAAAGATCAGGACGTGTATTTTTTACTGCTAGTGGGCATTTACCAACTCTATAAGCTAAGAATTCCAGACCATGCAGCCATTTCTGAGACGGTTAATGCTAGCAAGGCCCTGAAAAAAAACTGGGCTAGCAAACTGGTGAACGCCATCCTCAGGCAATGCCAACGGCAACAGGAGTCGCTGGTTTCAAACCCTGATTTACCATCCTGGATAAAACATTCCCACCCCCATTGGCTCTACCAATTGCTTGCTGAAACTCACCCAGAGCAGCTCAGCAACATTCTTACCGCTAATAACAGTCATCCGCCAATGTGCCTGCGGGTCAATGTCCGGGAAGTTACACCTGAAGTTTATCTCCAGCAATTAAAACAGGCGGGGCTTACGGCTTATGCCAGTGCTTCTTTGCCTCAAGCGTTGTACCTTGAACAAGCCTGCAATGTAAATGAATTGCCTGGTTTTGAACACGGGCTGGTTTCAGTACAAGATGAAGCCGCGCAGTGGGCCGCATCATTGCTTGATTTGAAACCGGGCCAAAGAGTTCTTGATGCCTGCGCAGCTCCAGGCGGTAAAACGGCACACATACTGGAACGTTGTGAAAACCTTGCTGAAGTCGTGGCCCTTGATCTTCACCCTCAGCGAGCAGCAAAAATAGCAAGCGCTCTTGGCAGGCTAAAACTTGACTCGGCTGAAAAAAATGTCGCCATTAAAATTGCCAATGCCGAGCACCTTGAGCAATGGTGGGATGGAGTGCTTTTCCAACGTATCCTGCTTGATGCGCCCTGCTCCGCCACTGGCGTTATCCGCCGCCATCCGGACATAAAGTGGCTGCGTCAAGCTGACGACATTAAGCAGCTTGCCCACCAGCAACTTGCGCTATTACAATCCGTCTGGCAAACCCTGGAAACAAACGGCATTTTGCTTTATGCCACCTGTTCGGTTTTGCCCGAAGAAAATGAAAACCTTATTGCCCGCTTTCTTGATCAACAGCGTAACGCCGAAGAACTTCCTATAAAGCTGCCTTTAGGCACTAAAACCAAATGTGGTTGGCAGCTATTACCAACAGAGAATCAGCACGATGGTTTCTATTATGCGCTCCTGCGTAAAAAACCTGTTTAAAACTGGGCCCACCACGGCTACTATAAACTTATATAAGCAGAATAAAAAAATCTGCAAAAAAGGCATAAACTCTCTATGAAAATCATTATTCTCGGGGCAGGGCAAGTGGGCGGCACCCTGGCTGCCAACCTTGCTAATGAAGCAAACGACATAACCGTGGTTGATGTTGACGGTGACCGACTCAGAGAATTACAAGACCGACTGGATATTCGTACCATTCAAGGCAAGGGCTCTTACCCGAACATACTCAGGCAGGCGGGTGCTGACGATGCCGATATGCTTATCGCTGTGACCAACAGCGATGAAGTCAACATGGTAGCCTGCCAGATTGCTTTTACCCTGTTCCGAACCCCCACCAAGATTGCCCGGGTTCGAGCCACCAACTACGTTGTGGCCCGCAACAACCTGTTCGATAACAACGCTATTCCTATAGACGTTATTATCAGCCCCGAACAAGTGGTTACCAATCATATTAAACGCTTGCTTGAAAACCCGGGCACACTTCAGGTACTGGACTTTGCCGATGGCAAATTACAACTGGTTGCGGTTAAAGCCTATCACGGTGGCCCTTTGGTTGGTCAGGAGTTACGTTTTTTGCATCAGCACATGCCCAACATTGAAACCCGCGTGGCGGCCATCTTCAGGCGCGATCGCCCGATTATACCGGAAGGCTCCACCACCATTGAAGTGGGTGATGAAGTGTTTTTTATTGCCGCCAAAAATCATATCCGTGCGGTGATGAGCGAATTGCAGCGCCTGGAAAAAAGCTACAACCGCATCATCATTGCCGGTGGCGGCAACATTGGTGAGCGCCTGGCCGAAGCCACAGAAACCCGTTATAGCGTGAAACTGATTGAGCGCAACGCCACTCGTTGCTACCAATTGTCTGAAATTCTAAACCGCACCATTGTTTTACAAGGCTCCGCCTCAGACCAGGATTTATTGCTGGAAGAAAATATTGAGGAAACCGATGTATTTCTTGCCTTAACCAACGATGATGAAGCTAACATTATGTCTTCCATGCTGGCAAAACGTTTGGGTGCCCGCAAGGTCATGGCCCTGATTAACAACCCTGCCTACGTGGATCTAGTACAAGGTGGTGAAATTGACATCGCTATATCACCCCAGCAGGTTACTATTGGCAGCCTGCTCACTCACGTTCGACGCGGAGACATAGTCAATGTGCATTCACTACGCCGCGGTGCCGCCGAAGCCATTGAGGCCATTGCCCACGGAGACCAAAGCTCATCCCGAGTCGTTGGCCGGGCCATTGGTGATATTGATTTACCGGAAGGCGCCACCATCGGGGCCATCGTTAGAAATGATCAAGTGATGATTGCCCACGACAGTATCGTTGTTGAGCCCAATGACCATGTGATTTTATTTGTGGTAGATAAACGAAGAATTAGGGATGTTGAGCGTTTATTTCAGGTTGGTTTAGGGTTTTTCTAAGATACTCGTCAGGATAGGTTATGCACCTCAGTGTGGTTTTAAAGGTGGTAGGCGTCTTGCTGATGTTATTCAGCTTTACCATGGTGCCACCCTTTCTTGTTGCCATTATATACGATGATGCTGGTGACTCAGTGTTTCTCTGGTCTTTCTCTGTCACCCTGATCAGCGGCATGTTGTGCTGGTTCCCCGTACAGCACAAAGACAAAGAGCTGCATACCCGTGACGGTTTTTTAGTGGTGGTATTATTCTGGAGTGTACTGGCGCTGTTTGGATCCCTACCCTTTTTAATTTTTAAATACCCAGTAATGAATTTTACCGATGCATTTTTTGAATCCATGTCGGGATTGACCACCACCGGCGCAACCATCCTGACCGGCATTGATGAATTACCCAAATCCATCCTGTTTTATCGCCAACAACTCCAGTGGCTTGGTGGTATGGGCATTGTTGTCCTGGCAGTAGCCGTATTACCTATGCTTGGCATTGGTGGCATGCAGCTTTATCGTGCTGAAACTCCCGGTTCAATCAAAGACTCTAAACTAACTCCCCGCATCACCGAAACCGCCAAAGCTCTTTGGTATATTTATTTATTTTTAACCATTACCTGCGCACTGGGTTATTGGCTGGTAGGCATGAGCCTTTTTGATGCCATCAGCCACAGCTTCACTACCATCGCCATTGGCGGGTTTTCAACCCACGACACCAACATTGCCTACTTCGACAGTCTTGGGGTTGAAATTATAACCGCTATTTTTATGCTGGTTTCAGTGCTCAATTTTGGTTTGCATTTTTATGCCTGGCGCAGCAAGAACATCAAGCTTTATTTCAGCGACCCCGAAGTTCAAACCTTTTTCTTTGTCCTGATCAGTATCTGCTTAATCACCTGCACCTATCTGATTCTTAGCGGAACCTATGAAAGCTGGGCAGAGGGTATTCGCTATGGTTTATTTGAAGCCATATCCATCACCACCACCACCGGTTATTCGGTTGCCGATTTCTCCAGCTGGCCAAGCCTGCTGCCTGTTCTTTTGCTCGTAGGAAGCTTTATGGGTGGCTGTGCGGGATCAACCGGTGGCGGAATAAAAGTCATTCGCGTACTGTTGTTATACAAACAAGGGCTTCGTGAAATAAAAAGGCTGCTGCATCCCAGTGCCATCATATTGTTGAAAATTGGCAACAAACCCGTGCCTGACCGCGTCATTGAGGCCGTGTGGGGATTTTTAGGTGTCTACCTGTTCCTTTTTATTCTGCTGATGCTGGGTATAAATACCACCGGTTTGGATTTTGAAACCAGCTTCTCGGCAGTTGCCGCCTGTCTAAATAATCTCGGCCCTGGTATTGGCTCGGTAAAAGATCATTACGGCGATATCAGCAACGGCGCCAAATGGATCCTGTGTTTCGCCATGCTCCTGGGGCGATTGGAAATTTTCACTTTGCTGGTATTAATCAACCCGATGTTTTGGCGGCACTAGTTTTAGCTGCCATAAAAGCCCTCAGGCTCCTTGGTTCGACCCAGTTCATGGGGTTTATTAAAATCTTCAGGTATACTAATCAGTCTCAATTATCCTATAAGACATTCTTTATTTGGCGCCATTCCATCCATGAACAAAGCAAGTCAAACAAGTGCAAGTACTTTTCAGGGGCTGATCTTGTCCCTGCAACAATTCTGGGCTGAGCAGGGCTGTGTCATTACTCAGCCACTGGATATGGAGGTGGGTGCGGGCACATTTCACCCGGCTACTTTTCTACGCGCAATTGGCCCTGAAAAATGGGCATCCGCCTATGTACAGCCTTGCCGGCGACCCACCGATGGCCGCTACGGCGAAAACCCCAACCGCTTGCAGCACTACTACCAGTTTCAGGTTGTTATTAAACCTTCGCCGGATGATATTCAGGCCTTATACCTTGAGTCCCTGCGCCACTTAGGTATAGACCCCCTGGTTCATGATATCCGTTTTGTTGAAGATAACTGGGAATCACCCACCCTCGGAGCCTGGGGCCTCGGCTGGGAAGTTTGGTTAAACGGTATGGAAGTAACACAATTCACCTATTTCCAACAGGTTGGTGGCATTGATTGCTACCCCGTTACCGGTGAAATAACCTATGGCCTTGAGCGTATTGCGATGTACTTACAAGGCAAAGACAGCATTTTCGACCTGGTATGGACCGAAGGCCCCAATCCCGATAGTATCGTCACCTACGGCGATGTTTACCATCAAAACGAAGTGGAAATGTCTACTTATAACTTTGAACTTGCCAATGTTAATGAACTTTTTAAACACTTTGATATGTGTGAGGCAGAAAGTAAAAAGCTTATCGATAAGAGCCTGCCTTTACCCGCCTACGAGTTTGTCTTAAAGGCATCCCATGCTTTTAATTTGCTGGATGCTCGCCGAGCCATTTCTGTTACCGAGCGGCAACGCTATATACTAAGAGTTCGAACCTTGGCAAAAGCCGTGGCTAAAGCTTATTTTCAATCCAGGTATAAACTCGGTTTTCCTTTGGCTGATGAAAATATTAGAGCGGAAGTACTCGCTGCTTTGGCAGCTGCCGAGGCAAAATCATGACAACAAAAAATATAACCACAGATCATTTATTATTTGAACTCGGCTGTGAGGAATTACCACCAAAAAATTTACTCCAGCTTGCTGAAAACTTCGCCCGACTGTTTACCAAAGGCCTGCAGGATGCAGGCTTGAGTCTTAGTGCTTATAAAGTTTTTGCCACCCCCAGGCGCCTGGCTGTATTTGTTGAAAACCTGGCATCAACACAAACAGATCAAATGATAGAGCGCAAAGGCCCCGCGCTCAATGCAGCATTTGATGCCGAAGGCAAGCCGACTAAAGCGGCTCTGGGTTTTGCCAAATCCAACAATGTTGCTATCGAAGACCTTGAACGCATTGAAACAGACAAAGGTACCTGGCTGGTGTTTCGTAACGCCCAAAAGGGCAAACATTGCAGCGAAATCTTGCCTGCTATTGCCGCCGCAGCCATACACCAACTACCTATAGCCAAACGCATGAATTGGGGTAACCGTAAAACACCTTTTGTTCGCCCCGTTCACTGGCTGCTGTTTCTCTATGGCACTGAAATTGTCGAATGCGAACTATTGGGTTTAAGGGCCAACCGCAAAACTCGCGGTCATCGTTTCCACAAACCCAAAGACTTGGAGATTGCCAAAGCAGAAGTCTACGAACAAACGCTTTTTAAACACGCTTACGTGGTTGCAGATTTTTCAAAACGAAAAGCAATGATCAAGGAACAGGCCGAGGCAGTGGTTAAAAAAACCCAGGGTTCGGTTCATATTGATCAAAACCTGCTTAATGAAGTCACCGGCCTGGTTGAATGGCCAAGAGCTTTAATAGGTAATTTTGACCCAGGGTTTTTATCAGTCCCCCAGGAAGCACTGATTTCCTCAATGCAGGAACATCAAAAATATTTTCCCGTGGTTGATGATCAAGGCAAACTGCTGCCCCACTTTATCACCATTGCCAATATAGACAGCGTAGAACCACAAAAAATTGTTGCTGGAAATGAAAAAGTAATCCGCCCCAGACTGGCCGATGCCAAATTCTTTTTTGAAACCGACAAAAAACAATCTTTACAAAGCCGCAATCAGCACCTTGAAAAAGTTATTTTTCAGGCACAACTGGGCAGCTTGTATGAAAAAGCCCTGCGTATCAGCAACCTGGCGAGAATTATCAGCATACAAATAAATGGCAACAAGGAATTTGCGCAACGCGCAGGTTTGCTTTCAAAGGCCGACCTGAACACCGAAATGGTGGGCGAGTTTCCTGATCTACAAGGCATTATGGGCAGATACTACGCCGAGCATGACCAGGAAGCCGCAGAAGTTGCTCAAGCCCTGGAAGAACAATACTGGCCACGGTTTTCCGGCGACAAACTACCAGAATCACTAAGCGGCTGCGCCCTGGCCATCGCCGACCGTCTCGACACCATTGTCGGTATCTTTGGTATTGGCCAATCACCCAGTGGCGACAAAGACCCTTTTGGCCTTAGACGCGCCAGCCTGGGCGTGTTAAGGATTATCATTGAAAAGCAATTTCCGCTGGATCTGGCTGAGCTGATTGATAACTGTGTTCAGCAATACGGTGGGAAAATATCGAATCCAACTACCCAGGACGATGCTCTGCAATTTATCCAGGGTCGTTACCGCGCATTCTACCAAGATCAAGGTATCCCAACCCATATTATTATTGCCGTAGAAAATCGCAATCCTTCTCGCCCGCTTGATTTTCATCGCCGGGTTCAGGCCGTTCATCACTTCAGTCAACTGCCCGAAGCTGAAGCGCTTTGCGCCGCCAATAAGCGCGTTAAAAACATTCTGGCTAAACAAGACAATGTATCAAGCGATAAGCCCAGCGTTATTCTTGATTTATTGCACAATGATGCCGAAATCACCCTTGCCCAACAAATGCAAAAACTGTCCAAAAAACTTTCCGTCCTGGTTGAAAAAGGGCTTTATACCGAAGCGCTTACTGAGCTCTCAAGCTTGCGCTCAGCGGTGGATACTTTTTTTGATGAAGTAATGGTAATGGACGATGATGCGGCCCTGAGGAAAAATCGTTTAAATTTATTAGCGAAACTATACGGTCTGTTTCTTAATATTGCCGATATCTCTGTATTGGAATTATAAGCTTAGTTTTTCTTCAGCGCTCTAAAATAAAGTAGAAAATTACAATGTACTCAAAATTAATCATTCTGGATAGAGACGGCGTAATTAATTATGATTCTGAGGACTATATTAAAAAGGAGTCCGAATGGAAAATTATTCCCGGCAGCGATGAAGCCATAAGCAAATTATACCAGGCAGGTTTTTATGTGGCAGTGGCCACTAATCAATCAGGCATTGCCCGTGGTTATTTGGATGAGGCCGAGCTAAACAAAATACATAAAAAAATGCACCACAAAATAGAGGCCGCCGGTGGCAAAATTTCAGACATTGTGTACTGCCCTCACCTTCCCGATGACGCTTGTGAATGCCGTAAACCACGCCCAGGCTTATTGCATCGAATCAGTAGAAATCTTGATAACCATCGGCTTGACGGCAGTTATTTTATCGGCGACTCAATGAGCGATATAAAAGCGGCCAGAACCGTTGGTTGCAAACCAGTGCTGGTTTTAACCGGTAAAGGCCATAAAACACTGCTCGAAAACGATTATGATTTGATGGATGTTCCAGTTTATGAAAATTTGTTTGAGGCTGTCACGGACATTCTTGGTGAACCATAGACATTTTTTCTTTAATGATTACGGTGTAAACTCAAGCCCTGTATTTCATAATTAAAGCATAATAAAAATGGTAATTTTAAGATCTTTATTTTTTCATCTCTTTATTGTTATTTTTACAATTTTTCACTGGTTGCTCATTGTGTCAGTTACACCGTTCTTATCTTTCGAGCGGGCCTGCCGATTAATTGTCTTTTGGAATACAATTTATCTGAAAGCCATAAAACTTATTTGCGGCGTGGATTATAAAATTATTGGTGAAGAAAATATTCCAGCCAAGAACGTTTTAATTTTAAGCAATCACCAAAGTGATTTTGAGACTATTTTTTTACAAATGAAGTTTCAACCGCAAGCAACAGTACTTAAAAAGGAATTGCTTAAAATTCCTTTTTTCGGCTGGAGCCTTAAATTACTAAACCCCATTGCTATTGACCGCTCACAAAAATCTGCCGCACTCAAGCAGCTGCTGACAGAAGGCAGCAAGCGTTTAAATGACGGGTTTTGGGTGGTTATCTACCCAGAAGGCACCAGGAGAAAACCTGAAGAACGAGCCGGTTTTAGTGGGGGAGGCGCCATGCTTGCAGTAAAATCCGGCGTACCCGTGTTGCCCGTAGCGCATAATGCAGGGCGCTACTGTCCGGGTAAAAAGTTGATTAAACGCCCAGGCACCATCACCTTCGTTTTCGGTGAACTGATCGAAACGACGGGACGTCGTGCCCAGGATGTTAATAAAGACGCCGAAAAGTGGATACACAGCAAAATGGATGCTATCGCTTAGGGCAATCTTTATAATGTTGAGCACACTTAGCCTGCCCAATGCTTGAAGGTTTTTTTGGCAGCAAAAATAAACTGTGCTTGCCCAAATCCAAACCAGAAGCGCCCTAAAAAAACAGGGAAACCGCCAGACCAGATCTAAGCTACTGTAAATTGTAAATATACCCAGGTTTAAACATCCAAATTCGACACAGACAAAGCGTTTGTTTCAATAAACTCTCTTCGCGGTTCAACCTGATCACCCATTAATGTTGTAAACAACAAATCAGTGGATATGGCGTCTTCAATGGTTACTTGGAGCATGCGCCGGGTTTCAGGATTCATGGTTGTTTCCCAAAGCTGCTCCGGGTTCATTTCACCCAGGCCTTTGTAGCGGGAAATTACCTGACCTTTTCTGGCTTCATCCATCAGCCACTCCAAACCCTCTTCAAAACTTTCTAGGGCCTGCTGTTTTTCACCCCGCTGAATATAAGCACCCGCTGAAATTAAATCCGTCAGTTGCTCACCCAATGCGGCAATCGCCTTGTATTCGCTGGAAAGAAAAAAATCATGGCTGATTTTATATTCGTAAGGAATGCCATGGGCGATTATAGAAACAGCGGGTAAAAACCAGTTTCTTTCTTCGTCTTTTTCCAGCGCAACCTTGTACCTTTCTGAACCATCACTCAAGCCATTCATTCGCTCGGCAAACACTTCTATCCAGCTGCTCATCCTCGTCTGATCAAAAAAATCTTCCTCATTCAAGAGCGGACTGTAAATTAGCTGTTCTAATATTTTTTGTGGATAAACCCGTGACAGCCGTTTACAAATAGCCATTACACTTTGGTATTGCTTAATCAATGTTTCCAAGGCCATGCCTTTAATGGCGGGTAAACTTTCACCCGGCACAAGCGAGCTGTTTTCAATGGCTTGCTGGGTTAGGTATTCTTCAAGTGCGACTTCGTCTTTTAGGTACTGTTCCTGCTTGCCTCTTTTTACTTTGTAAAGCGGAGGCTGAGCAATATAGATGTAGCCATTTTCAATCAGCTCGGGCATTTGCCTGAAAAAGAAGGTCAGCAACAAAGTACGGATATGCGAACCATCCACATCAGCATCAGTCATAATGATAATATTATGGTATCTTAATTTATTTAAATTATAGTCTTCACGCCCAATGCCACAGCCTAGCGCGGTTATAAGTGTGCCCACTTCTACTGAAGATAGCATTTTGTCGTATCTAGCCTTTTCGACATTAAGGATTTTTCCTTTCAAGGGCAGTATGGCCTGGGTTTTACGATTACGACCCTGTTTGGCAGACCCCCCCGCAGAATCACCCTCCACAATATACAACTCGGACAAAGCCGGGTCTTTTTCCTGGCAATCGGCTAACTTTCCAGGCAAGCCTGCAATATCCAAAGCACCCTTTCGCCGCGTCATTTCCCGAGCTTTTCTAGCTGCATCTCTGGCTCGTGCAGCATCAATCATTTTGCCAACAATTATTTTCGCCTCCTGGGGATTTTCAAGCAGGAACTCCTCAAATTTTTCTCCCATAGCCTGCTCAACCGCTGACTTCACTTCTGAAGAAACCAGCTTGTCTTTGGTTTGTGACGAAAACTTAGGGTCAGGTACTTTCACTGAAATAATTGCTGTCAGCCCTTCCCGTGCATCATCACCGGTTGTGACCACTTTTTCTTTTTTAGCCAGCCCTTGCTTTTCTGTATAAGCATTTAATGTTCGGGTTAAAGCGCCCCTGAATCCTGCTAAGTGCGTTCCGCCGTCCCGTTGCGGTATATTATTGGTGAAGCAATGCACCGATTCCTGATAAGCGTCGTTCCATTGCATGGCTACCTCAACACCTATCATATCGCCATTACAATCGAGCCTCTCTGTTGTAAAATGAAACACACTATTAAGGGGCGTTTTGTTTTGATTAAGGAACTCAACAAATGCGCTTAAGCCGCCCTCATATTCAAATACATCCTCTACGCCTGAGCGTTCATCCTTAAGCACTATACGCACCCCGGAATTCAGGAATGACAGCTCTCTAAGACGTTTTGCCAAAATGTCGTGGCTGAATTTAATAGTGGAGAAAGTTTCACTGCTGGGCTTGAAATGGCAAGTGGTTCCCGTAGAGCTTGATTCGCCCACCGCTTCCAGGGGTTTTTGCGGGACACCATGGCGATAAACCTGCTCCCAAACCTTGCCTTCTCGGCGAATAGTCAGTGTTAATTCCTCTGAAAGCGCATTAACCACTGAAACCCCAACACCGTGGAGCCCCCCTGATACTTTATAGCTATTGTCATCAAACTTTCCACCCGCATGAAGTACGGTCATAATTACTTCAGCCGCTGAAACCCCCTCTTCTTCATGCATATCAACGGGAATACCGCGGCCATTGTCCATGGTGGTGATGGTTTCATCCGGGTGAATGGTCACAACAATTTCACTGCAATGTCCGGCCAAAGCCTCATCAATCGAATTATCCACCAGCTCAAAAACCATATGGTGAAGCCCGGTTCCATCATCGGTATCACCTATATACATACCCGGTCGCTTACGGACCGCATCAAGGCCTTTTAATACCTTAATATTGGAAGAATCGTAAGTACTTTCACTGCTCATATTAGTATTGCTCCGGGTCGTTTATAGACTTTTTGAATGATTTTATCAGCCCCATCAAACGCTTTGCCACAGCGCTAGATTGCGTCAAGCTCGCCCTGTTCCACGTGAAACACTTTCCAGGACGAATCTGGTAAGTATTTGATTATACTATCTTTGTCCACCGATGTAATGAATACTTGAGATCCAATTAAATCCAGCGCGGCACACAGTTTAGCACGATTTGCAGGGTCTAACTCCGCAGCTAAATCATCCACTAAAAAGATGCTTTGAATGCCTTTTTGCTCTGCAAGGTGTTTTGCCTGGGCCAATTTCAGAGCACAAACCAATAGCTTCATTTGTCCTCGAGAGAGCACATCCGATGCCGGGTTATCGGCAACTTTTAATCTGATATCAGCACGATTAGGGCTGTAAAAGGTGTAGCCTTGCTTGATGTCTTTGTCTAAAGAAGTAAGCAGATAATCAGCCAGGCTGGCGCCCTTGGGCCAGCCTGCATAATAATCCACCCCAAGGTCGAACCCAGGTAAAAACATTTCAGCATAAGCCATGATATAGGGCATTAATTCAACCAGATACGCCTGTCGCGCCCTGTCCACCACCTTGGAAGAAACAAGTAATTGCTCATCCCAGCTGCTTAATTGCTGCAATAGTGGAGCAGCAGAATAAGCGCCCTGACCAACAGATTTCAACAAGGCATTGCGCTGCTTAACCTGGCGCTGCACCATTCTCCATTGATTTATAAACTGATGTTCCACGTGAAACACTCCCCAGTCGATAAACTGTCTTCGGTTTTTTGCCGGGCCCGTAATTAGGTCAATGCTCTCCGGTGTGATCAGTTGTAATGGTAAATACTCAGCTAAAACAGCCACACTGTTAGCTTGTTCGCCATTAATTTTAACCAGGGTTTTTAGCTTGGTGGATTTCTGTATGCCTAAGGCATTCTCAATATTTTTGTGCAAAACAGAGGAAGTACGTCCAAACACATTGCAAGTCGTATGCCCCATGGTGATTAATTTGTGATTAATCAATGTTCGGAAAGATCGGCCCAAACCCAGCAGATGAACAGCCTCAAGAAAACTGGTTTTTCCAGAGCCATTGCTACCGTAAATAAGATTAAAGGTGCTGCCGGGGTTTATCTGTACCCGCTGGAGATTTCTAACATTGCTTAGTTCCAGTCGAGTAAGTGACATTTACAATAGTGACGCGGTATTAAAGGATAGAAACAGTATTACAGCCTCATCGGCATAACAACATAAGCGGCTTTAGCTGCGTTGGCGGTATCATTAATGCCATAAATTAAAACACTGCTGCTTGAGTTAGCCAGCGACATCGAGACTTTCTCGTCCTTAATCACTGAAAGTACATCCAGCAAGTAGCTGACATTAAAGCCCACTTCCATTTCTTCGCCACTATATTCTACGCTTACTTGTTCTTCCGCTTCTTCTTGTTCGGGGTTGTTGGCATACAATGTCAAATTATTCTGGCCAAACT
Source organism: Pseudomonadales bacterium (assembly GCA_040235475.1). Taxonomy (GTDB): domain Bacteria; phylum Pseudomonadota; class Gammaproteobacteria; order Pseudomonadales; family UBA3067; genus JBECKY01. Next base: position 25,352 of record JBECKY010000057.1, on the reverse strand, counting down.
GCAACCTAATTCCCCGGTACTTTTCATTAGATAAAATAGCCGTTCTGTTGAGTGCTTGTTTTAAAACTTCCCGATCACAAACCATAATGTTTTCAGAAACTTTGGGCAGCACTCTATTATAATCTGGAAATTTTCCATCAACCAGTTTTGAGGTAAATGTCAGGGCAGATCCAGCAACTCTTATATGGTGGGTACCAATAATCACAGATACTTCGTCATCATCTTCAAATAATCTTGAAAGTTCCTGAATACCTTTTCTTGGAACGATGACCTGATTAACAAAGTCATCACCGCCGATATTGCATTCTTCTTCACATAAAGCAAGGCGATGGCCATCAGTAGCAATGGCTTTTAAAGTGTGAGGTTTCGCCTCAATCAACATGCCGTTTAAGTAGTAACGAACGTCTTGTTGCGCCATGGAAAAAGACGTACTGTCAATCAAGTGCTGTAGTTTCGAAGAAGCGATACTGAATTCGGCAGCACCCACACTTTCTTCCAGACTGGGGAAGTCGTTTGCAGGCAAGGTGCTTAAAGTAAAGCGGCTTTTAGCGGATTTTAAAATCGCTTTATGGTCTTTTACTTCAATATCTAAAGAAGTTTCATTGGACAGCGTCTTGCAAATATCCAAAAGCTTTCTGGCGGGTATAGTCGTTTCACCAGGCTCAGCTGCATTGTCCAGTTGAACTACAGCCACCAGCTCCACTTCCAGGTCAGTGGTAGTGAGTTTAAGTATCTGATTTTCAACGGTTAAAAGAACATTGGACAAAATGGGCAGGGTATGGCGGCGCTCCACTACTCCAGTAACGCTCTGCAGTGGTTTTAACAGTGCTTCCCGACTAATTGTAAATTTCATCCAAGCTCCAAATATTTATAAAAATCAATTAGTTAGAATACCTAAAAGATTATCATAGTCCTCTTCTATGTCTCTACTTGTGCCACGAAGTTCTTTCACCTTGCGACAGGCATGCAGCACAGTAGTATGATCACGACCGCCAAAAGCATCACCAATTTCAGGCAGGCTGTGATTGGTAAGCTCTTTAGCTAAAGCCATTGCAATTTGCCTTGGCCTGGCTATAGAACGATTACGTCGCTTTGAAAGCAAGTCGCTCATTTTAATTTTAAAATACTCGGCAACGGTTTTCTGAATATTATCAATACTAACCAATTTGTCTTGCAAGGCCAGCAGGTCTCTTAGCGACTCTTTAACAAAATCGGTGCTAATGGCCTTACCTTGAAATCGGCTGTTGGCAATCACCCGCTTTAGCGCACCTTCAAGCTCCCTGACGTTAGAGCGAATGCGTTTTGCAATAAAAAAAGCCGCATCATGAGGTAAGTCAATTTTCGACTCCTCAGCCTTTTTCATCAAAATAGCTACCCGGGTTTCAAGCTCAGGCGGCTCCATGGCCACGGTCAAGCCCCATCCAAACCTGGTTTTTAACCTGTCCTCCATGCCTTTTATTTCTTTTGGATAACGATCACAGGTTAAAATCATTTGCTGACCGCCTTCTAACAAGGCGTTGAAAGTGTGAAAAAACTCTTCCTGGGAGCGCTCTTTACCGGAAAAGAACTGGATGTCATCAATCAATAATGCATCAACAGTGCGGTAATAGCGTTTAAATTCGTTGATAGCGTTAATTTGTAGCGCTTTAACCATATCAGCAACAAAGCGTTCTGAGTGAAGGTAGACAACTTTAGCATGGGGGTTCTGCACTAGAATCTGATTTCCAATAGCAATCATTAAATGGGTTTTACCCAAACCAGATCCGCCATAAAGAAATAAGGGGTTATAAACCGAACCGGAATTTTCAGCAACTTGCATCGCCGCAGCTCTGGCCAGCTGATTGGATTTACCTTCAATAAAATTATCAAAAGTATAAGAAGGATTTAAACTTGATTTATGTTGTATCCCTCCTTCCACATCAACGCCCAGCTTTCTGCTGTTACCTGCAGGCAGACCTGTCTTTCCGATTTCGTAAGAGGATTTACCATTAAGTACTTTTTGGATTGAATCATTCTGGGTTTTAGTGCCAATTTCCATATGGACAGAAGGGGACGGACCGCCTTCAGTTAACTCCCCAAGAAGTTCAGTAATGCGCGTTAAGAACTTGTCTGACACCCAATCAAGTACAAAACGATTGGGCGCCAGCAGCTTAATTCCATGACCGTTTTTTTCTGCTTGTAAAGGCCGTATCCATGTATTGAATTGCTGAGCTGGCAACTCATCTTGAAGACGATCAACGCACAACGGCCAAAGTGAATTACCCACTGGGTAAGGCTCCCCCCAAAAATATATAAATTATATCAGCTAAAGCGAACCAGAAATTTTATACTCCTTGGCCGCCCTAATCCACTTAATTCAAGGAAATATTTCACTTAGGTTTTTATGAAAAAATAAGTGAAATGTATAAGTTGTGGATACTGTGTGACTAAGCAGACTATAAGGTGGTATAAAATAAAGGTCATAAAATATTAGGCTCCTTATCCACTGCGAGTACACACTAATACAGTCAAATAACAACAACCACATACAGCCTTATCATCTATACAACTAATTGAAATAAAGCAGTAAAATCTGCTTATCCCCATTAAACCGTAAGCTTAGTAATAGTAATAATAAAAAATATATATAAATAATATTATAATTAATAAACAAGCCAAGAACATAAGATAAGCCTGTATTGACAAGCCATACAAAGGGACATACAATTGCGCCCCTTGCCTAGAAAGCCGAGTCATTACCAGGGGCGGCAAGCTAAGCCAAATACCAATCTGACCCTTTAGCGAAGCCAAGCAAAGCCATGAAAAGAACATTTCAACCAAGCAACTTAAAACGCAAACGCAACCATGGTTTCAGGGCCAGGATGGCTACAAAAAATGGTCGTCTCATTATTGCTCGACGACGGGCAAAAGGCCGAAAACGCCTCTCGGCCTAAAAGACTGGTTTATTGACAACCAAAGCTTTCAAAAAATACCAGCGTTTACTACTTGCCAGTGACTACCAAAACGTCTTCAACAACGTTGAGTTTAAAACTGGTGGTTCATACCTGTTAACGCTGTCGTGTAAAAATCAATTGCCCCATGGTCGACTTGGTTTGGCCATTTCCAAAAAACACCTTAAAAAAGCAGTAAATCGAAATCGTCTTAAACGGCTGATTAGGGCGTCATTCCAGCAAAATCAAGCACAACTAGTAAACTTAGATATAGTTGTGCTGTTGCGTAATGATCGTTCACGAACAGCCACAAACCAGGAAATAAACCAGGAGCTGGAGTATCTTTGGCAACAGCTGCTTAAAAAAATTGAAAAAAGTATGTCCTAACAGCACTGAACTGATACTATTTGCCCATTAAATAAAAGCCAATAAATCGAGAAAATAATAAAAACATAAAATAATATTAATTAATACCCTTTAAAACAAGATCATGAAATTCAAACTTGCCGGTTACCCAATTTTATTAATCATCAGGGCTTACAGATATTTTCTCAGCCCTTTATTAGGCAATAACTGTCGCTTTTATCCCTCATGCTCAGGCTATGCAGAACAAGCTATAAGCCAATATGGCCTTTTAAAAGGGGCCTGTCTAAGCCTGAAAAGGCTTGCTAAATGCCACCCATTTCATGATGGCGGTTTTGACCCGGTACCCGAACCACCTAATCAAGCGAACATTAATCACTGTAAACACAAAGAAGCCAATTAATATGGATTTTAGAAGATTTATTATAATTGCCGCATTGGCCATCGTTACTTATAGCCTGATAATGCAGTGGAAGCATGATTACCATGACGTTGAAAAAAATCGCGCCAGAGAAAAAGATACGGCTGCAGTAGAATTCCCCAGTGCACAAAATATATCATCAAACGGCCAATCTTCTGAAAATTCTTCATCTGCAGCTCAAAGCCAAATTGATTCAGATATACCAAGGGTAGAAGTAGAAGAAGAGATAAAGCTTAAAGAAGAGCCTGTTAAAAACTTCAGTGCCATTAAAGTTCGAACTGATGTTGTTGAATACACTATTAATCCAGTGGGTGGAGATATTTATGGTGTACTTTTATTAAAGTACAAAAATTCACTTGAAACCCCGGATATTCCTTTTAGCCTCTTGGAAAATAACAGTAACCGGGTTTACATAGCTCAAAGCGGTCTTATCGGACCGGATGGCCCGGATGCAAATAAATCGGGTAGACCGTATTACCAAACAGAAAAAAATACCTATGACATGGGTAATAACGATACATTAGAGGTGGTATTAAGTACTCAGCAAAATGGTGTAGAAGTTAGAAAAATATTCACTTTTTATAAAGGCAATTATCAGGTCAATGTTAAATATAAAATAGAAAATAATAGCAACAAAGAATGGAAGGCTAATTTATTTGGCCAAATAAAACGAGATAATAGTGATGTGCCTGGGGAAGTGAAAATGACCATGGGCCTCAAACCATTTTTAGGTGGCGCTTACTGGACAGAAGAAAAACCCTACAATAAATTAAAATTTGAAGATTTTAAAAAAGAAGCTGTTCGTGCGAAAGTTACCGGGGGCTGGGCTGCGATTGTTCAGCATTATTTTGTCAGCGCATGGATACCTGATCCAGAACAAACCCATAGCTATACCACACGTATTAATAAAGACAATGAAAACATCATCGGTTTTACTTCTCCTGCGATTAGGCTTCAAGCAGGAGAAACGACAGAAATCAGTTCAAATTTTTATGCGGGCCCTAAAATAATAGAAGATTTAAAAGCTGTTGCCCCCGGTTTTGACCTTACCCTGGATTTGGGTTGGTTGTGGATGATCTCTAAATTATTAATTTGGGGTTTGGATCATATTAATGCTTTGGTTAATAACTTGGGGGTTTCGATTATTATTCTTACCGTTATTGTAAAAATAATTTTCTTTTATCCTTCTGCCGCCAGTTTTAGATCAATGGCAAACATGAGACGCATTCAACCGGAAATGCAGCGTTTAAAAGAACTTTATGGCGACGACCGTCAAAAAATGTCGCAAGGCATGATAGAGTTGTACAAAAAGGAAAAAGTAAATCCCTTAGGCGGCTGTTTACCAATATTATTGCAGATGCCGGTGTTTATTGCTTTGTATTGGGCATTAATGGAAAGCGTTCAACTAAGGCATTCCAGTTTTATGTTTTGGATTGATGATTTATCGGTAATGGATCCCTACTTCGTTTTACCTTTAATCATGGGCGCCACCATGTTTATTCAACAAATGCTCAATCCTGCCCCACCCGATCCTATGCAAGCTAAAGTAATGAAAATGATGCCGATTATGTTTACCTTCTTTTTTCTTTGGTTTCCGGCAGGGTTGGTGCTTTACTGGGTGGTTAACAACACCTTGTCCATTATTCAGCAATACGTGATAACAAAAAAAATTGAAGCAGGTGCCAAGTAAATAAGCTGAGCCGACTTTTAATTTTTAAATATGAAAGCCACTAAAATTGACACTATTGCCGCTATAGCCACAGCACCTGGTTATGGTGGAGTAGGCATTATTCGTGTATCCGGGCCAGAAACAAAAAATATTGCAGAAAAAATACTGCGCCTGGAAAAAAATACCCCTGCCTCTCCGCGCACTGCGCACTTTTCTCCTTTCTACAGTGCTAACAACGAAGTACTTGATGAGGGTATCAGCCTTTATTTTCCTGGACCAAATTCATTTACCGGTGAAGATGTGCTTGAATTACAGGGCCATGGCGGTCCGGTGGTATTAAGCCTTGTTTTAAATGAAATCATCCAATTAGGTGCCAGAATAGCAAAGCCAGGAGAGTTTTCTGAACGAGCGTTTTTAAACGATAAAATGGATCTTTCTCAAGCAGAAGCAGTGGCCGACTTAATAAATAGCTCATCAGAAGCTGCAGCGAAAAGTGCTGTTCGGTCAATGCAAGGCGCATTTTCAAAGTTAATAAATGAAATGGTTGAAGAGATTATTCAACTAAGGATTTACGTAGAAGCAGCGATTGACTTCCCTGAAGAAGAAATTGATTTTTTAAATGATAAAAAAATTTATCAGGATTTAGAAAGAATAATGTCCAAGCTTGATCGCATCTTCGCACAGGCAAAACAGGGTGCACTGTTAAAAGAAGGTATGACTGTTGTCATTGCCGGTGAGCCTAATGCGGGTAAATCCAGTTTGCTCAACGCACTGTCCGGAAAGGACAGCGCCATAGTGACGCCTATCCCAGGAACAACCCGGGATATTTTAAAAGAACACATTCAAATCGACGGCCTTCCCTTAAATATTATAGATACAGCTGGATTAAGAAAAAGCACTGATCAAATAGAGCAGGAAGGTATTCGGCGAGCCTACCAGGCTATTGAAAAAGCCGACACTATTTTGTTTTTAGTGGATGGTTCAAAAAATAAAAACAGGCAAAAAAATATTGAGAGTATTTGGAATACCTTTTGGGAAGAACAAAAAGCGGAATTGGTAAATTCCACCAGTAGTTTTAATCATCGTGGCTTTAGCAATTTTATAGTGGTTCAAAATAAAATTGATATCACTAAAGAGAAAGCCGAAATTATAGAAAAGAAAAAAAACTCAAAAGATCCCACCGTAATTAAAATATCTGCCAAAACTGAAGAAGGCATGGATTTACTTAAAAACCATTTAAAGAAAATTATTGGTTTTGACCTCGGCCAGGAGGCAGGTTTTATCTCTCGCCAGCGCCATCTTGATGCACTTAAAAAAGCACAGAAACATTTAGCAAATGGAAAAAAACAATTGCAGAAATACGCTGCTGGCGAGTTATTAGCTGAAGACCTGCGCCTAGCACAGAGAGACCTGGGGGAAATTACCGGGGAATTCACCCCTGATGATTTGTTAGGTAGAATTTTCTCAAGTTTTTGTATTGGGAAATAAAAATAAAATCAAAAAGAAGTTATCCCAATGAAAAGCATAAAAATAATCATTATTAGTGCAGTTGTTGTTTGCGTAGGGTTTTTATGGTGGGATATGCGAAAAGTGGATAATTTTTGCAAGGCCGTTGATATTGGTTTAAAGGTGGAATACCTTCCTGCCCTGGCAAAAGAGCATGATGTTGTTTTGCAAACACTTGGGGGCATTGCCTCTGGAAAGGCAAAATCCATTATTTATGCCGTAGCACCGATGACAAGAGGAAAACGAGTTTGCTCAATTGAGCATGATTTTAAATACGTACAAAAGGCTTCAGTGCTTTAAAGAAATATTAAATATTTGTCTATTATTTAAACAAACCCTTTCCTTTTCTGCTGGCCCCTATATATACTTATATCCCCTTTTTAAAAGTCCATATAATGGGCTGGTAATTAACTGTTCAAGCTGTTCATTAAACTGACACCATAGGAATACAGGTATAAAAGTGAATTTCACCAAGCGCTTTGATGTGATAGTGATTGGCGGTGGCCATGCTGGCTGTGAAGCAGCCCTGGCAGCTGCACGCATGGGCTCTCAAACTTTACTGCTTACCCACAATATTGAAACTCTTGGGCAAATGTCTTGCAACCCGGCCATAGGCGGCATTGGCAAAAGCCATCTGGTTAAAGAAATTGATGCACTTGGCGGTGCCATGGCTCATGCGACCGACAAAGCGGGTATTCAATTTAGAATACTGAATGTACGCAAAGGGCCCGCAGTAAGAGCCACCCGGGCGCAGGCCGATCGTGTTTTATACAAAAGCGCAATTCGTAACTTGTTGGAAAAGCAGGAAAATTTACAAATTTTTCAACAAGGTGTCGATGATTTAATTATTAATAATGACGTTGTGGAAGGTGTCGTTACCCAAATGGGGCTTAAGTTCTACAGTCCCAGTGTGGTGTTAACTGCAGGAACTTTTCTGGGTGGAGTGATCCATATTGGGCTTGAAAACCAACAAGGTGGTCGAGCCGGTGACCCACCATCAGTGGCTTTAGCCCAGCGCTTAAGAGAACGCCCCTTGCGGGTTGATAGACTAAAAACCGGCACCCCGCCCCGTATTGATGGCAGGTCTGTGGATTTCTCCGTAATGCAGGAACAGCCGGGGGATACGCCCACCCCGGTGATGTCATACCTGGGCAGTGTAGACGAACATCCTGAGCAAGTGAGTTGTTACATTACCCAAACAAATGAAGCTACTCACGATATTATTCGTGCAGGCCTGGATCGTTCACCTATGTATACCGGTGTAATAGAGGGCGTGGGGCCACGCTATTGTCCGAGCATTGAAGATAAAATTCACCGCTTTGCCGATAAAAACTCCCATCAGATTTTTGTCGAACCCGAAGGCCTCACAACCCATGAACTTTATCCCAACGGTATTTCAACCAGCCTGCCCTTTGATGTGCAAATTAACCTGGTACGTTCAATAGCAGGGTTTGAAAATGCACATATAACCCGTCCTGGTTATGCCATTGAGTACGATTTTTTTAATCCCCAGGATTTAAAATTTACCCTGGAAACAAAGTGCATAGCCGGACTTTTTTTCGCGGGTCAAATTAATGGCACCACGGGTTATGAAGAAGCTGGTGCGCAAGGTTTATTGGCCGGATTAAATGCAAGTTTATTGGCACAGGATAAAGAGGGCTGGTGTCCAAGAAGAGATCAGGCTTATATAGGCGTACTGGTTGACGACTTGATTACCATGGGTACCCAGGAACCTTACCGCATGTTTACCAGCCGTGCGGAATATCGCTTGTCTTTACGCGAAGACAATGCCGACGAACGCTTAACCGCAATTGGGCGAAGCCTGGGTTTGGTAACCACGCAGCGCTGGCAAGCTTTTTGTGACAAACAAGAGGCTATTGCAAAAGAAACCCAACGTTTAAAAGATACCTGGATACAGCCAAATACTGAAAAAGGTCAGCGTGCTGCCGAACAACTGGGGCGCCCCTTGCGCCACGAATACTGCCTGCACGATTTACTAAAGCGACCAGAAATTGCTTATAAAAATTTGTTGCAGATTGAAGGCGAAAGCTTTGCGTCGAAAGACGTTACCGAGCTGGTTGAAACGCAAATAAAATATCAGGGCTACATCGATAGACAAACGGAAGAGATTTCCCGTTTACGACAGCATGAATCTACGGTTTTAACTGTGGATATGGATTATTCACAGGTTAAAGGCCTTTCCAATGAGGTTCGCCAAAAGCTGGCAAGCATTCGTCCCGAAACTCTCGGCCAGGCAGCACGCATTTCTGGTGTTACACCGGCAGCAATTTCGTTGTTATTAATCCATTTGAAAAAGAAAAATGCCCTTGAGAAGCAAACAGCCTGAAGGCCAAGCGTTGGCACTTTAAAGCGATAAATTTTCAAGGAAAACAAAAAATACGGGTAAGTAGCCGCAATGGCCGGAATATCAACACAGCTTGAAGCCAGGCTTAAACAGGGCTGCGATGAGTTAAAGCTGAATTTTTCAGACTTAACCTATAAGCAACTACTTACTTACCTGGATTTGTTAGTTCGTTGGAACAAAGCCTATAACCTAAGCAGTGTCCGCGAGCCTTTGACAATGGTGACACGCCACCTTCTTGATAGTTTGAGCATACTGCCCCATGTTGATCAATTCGAGGGCAGGCAAATACTTGATGTCGGCACTGGCGCCGGACTGCCCGGCATGGTGCTGGCCTTAGCAAATGATCGCGGCCAATTCACCCTGCTTGATAGTAATGGTAAAAAAACCCGCTTTCTAACTCAAGTTTGCCTTGAACTTAAGCTTGCCAATGTAAGGGTGGTTAATACCCGGGTTGAAAATTTTCAAAGCCAGGGAGGCTTCGATGTTATTTTAACCAGAGCCTTTGCGTCCTTAGGCGATACGGTGACATTAGTGGCGCCCCTGGCGGGCCAAAAAACCCGCATTATGGCTATGAAAGCTCAATTATTAAACGACGAGCTGAGGTCCTTACCGGAACATTTTGTAGTAGAATCCATCAAGTCACTTCGGGTGCCAGGCTTAGATGAAAACAGGAACCTGGTGATTATGATAAAAAATAAGCAAGCAGGCTTGAGCTAGCCAGGATGATTAAAAACATGTCACCAGGTAATTTAAAGAATCAGTAGCTTAAGGAATATTACTTTTCCAGGATTAGCCAGTTAAACAGAGGTGGATCTTAAAGCGGAGGCAGGCAAGTGGGTAAAATCATTGCAGTAACTAACCAGAAAGGCGGTGTGGGTAAAACCACCACCGCTATTAATCTGGCTGCCTCATTAGCGGCAACCAAGCGCAAGGTATTGTTGGTTGATCTGGATCCTCAGGGCAATGCCACCATGGGCAGCGGGGTTAATAAACATGAGCTTGGCGCCAATGTGTATACCTTGTTGGTCACCGATGCCGAAATTGAAGAAGCCCTTATTCGCCGTGATCAAGGCAAATATGATCTGCTGCCTGCTAACCAGGACTTGACTGCGGCGGAAATAGAGCTGCTTTCTCTTGATTCTAGAGAGTACCAGTTAAAGAAACAGTTGGATAAAATCAAACATCTTTACGATTATATTTTCATCGATTGCCCGCCCTCCCTTAGTATGCTCACCATTAATGCCCTGACAGCTGCGGATTCAATAGTTATCCCCATGCAATGTGAGTATTATGCTCTGGAAGGTTTAACCGCCCTGATGGAAACGGTCAGCAAAATTACCCAAGTGACAAACCCTGATCTGGAAATTGAAGGTTTGTTACGCACCATGTATGATCCGCGCAACAGCTTGACCGGCGATGTCTCAAAACAACTGTCGACACATTTTGTTGATAAGGTTTACCGGACAGTCATTCCCCGGAACGTGCGTTTGGCAGAGGCCCCCAGTCACGGTGAATCTGCGCTGGAGTATGACAGCAAGTCCAGGGGGGCCCTGGCTTATCTGGCCTTAGCCGGAGAAATGATTGCCAGAGAAGGAAGCAGTAAAAAAGCAAGTGATCAAAGCGCTGATGAGTTGGTGAGTGCTTACTAGATTTACTCCGGCACTGCTGCCAACTTCAAGCAGCAGTGGTTTTGATTAGACAACACCAGGAATAACATGGCTTTAAAAAAACGTGGTTTAGGTAAAGGCCTGGATGTGTTGCTGCCCAGTGCCAAAGCAAGCATACAGCAGGATCATGTGGCAAATCCCCAAACCACAGGTCAAGTGGATACCTTAAAAGACCTGCCGCTTGAGTACCTGCAACGTGGTCGCTACCAGCCTCGAAGCGATATGCGGCCAGAGTCTCTTGATGAGCTGGCCGAATCCATTAAAGCCCAGGGCGTGATGCAGCCGGTCGTGGTGCGCCCTCTTGCCGGTGAAAACCGCTACGAAATCATTGCTGGTGAACGCCGCTGGCGTGCATGTCAGAAGGCGGGGTTGGACACCATTCCGGCGATTATCAGGGATGTGTCTGATGAAGCGGCCATTGCCATGGCGCTAATTGAAAATATTCAACGAGAAGACCTCAACCCTGTTGAAGAAGCTATCGCGCTGCAGCGCCTTCAGAATGAATTCGAACTGACCCAGCAGGAAGTGGCTGATGCTGTGGGTAAGTCTCGAAGCACTGTGGCTAATTTGCTGCGTTTAATGAGTTTGTCAGAAAGTGTTAAAATTTTGCTGGAGCATGGTGACATTGAGATGGGTCACGCCCGTGCCCTGCTCTGTCTGCCGGATCACCAGCAAAGTAAAATAGCAAAAGTGGTGGTCAACAAAAGTTTGTCCGTTAGGCAAACAGAGGCGCTGGTGCGAAACCAGCAGCAGCTAGAGGCCGGCGCTATGCAGGAAAAGCCTGCGAAAATAAGTCCAGACGTTAAAGCCTTGCAAGACCAGCTGTCTGAAAAACTTGCTGCCGTGGTGCAAATTCAGTGTAATGCCAAGGGAAAAGGCAGTATCAGCATAAAATACAACTCACTGGATGAGTTAGATGGGATTCTTGAGCATATTCAATAGGGCTGGCTATCTTATGGCTTGCTTATGTCTTGATCTGTTTCAGGCATTAATTTCCAGATAATTTACTGGTTTAGGCATAATTAGTCCCAGGTTGCCTTGATCAATAAGTAATACATCACTATAATGTCCGCCGCTTAGCCATGGGCTGGTTCGTTCAATTTGCCCGGCTTTTTTGACTTGGCCATGATCCATCATTTTTGAGAAAGTCCAGTGACTAACCCAATCGCCCGTTCAGGCAGGTTGATGGCAGCAAAAACGCTGGCATTACAGTTAGCAGCAACACTGGTAGTGTCGGGGCTTTTATATTTAGGTTCTCCCGAAAAAGGAATTTCATTGTTTACTGGTGGTGCTATCTGCATTATCGGCCAGGCCTATTTTGCCCTGCGAGTATTTCGTTTTGCAGGAGCAAGAATGGCCGACAAGGTTGTAAGTTCGTTTTATGCCGGTGAAGCTGGCAAGTTTGTGCTGGTAGTGGTGATGTTTGCTTTGGTATTTAATTTTTTCACCCTGTTAAAAACACCGGCAAATGCTTTTTTACTATTTCTGGGCTTCTTAATGGCCCAAAGCATGATTTGGTTTGCAGCGCTTTTAACAAACAAATAAAAGCAAATTATTTAAACCCTGTAATTGTTTGGAAAGATTTATGGCTGGTGATGCTGGAACTGCTATAACCTCAACGGATTATATCAAGCACCATTTACAAAACCTGACCTTTGGTAAAACCCATGACGGTACCTGGGGTGTGGCGCATTCTGCAGAGGAAGCGGCAGAGATGGGGTTTTGGGCCATTCATCTCGACTCCATGGCCTGGTCTATTGCTCTTGGCCTGATTTTCCTTACAGTATTTAGAAGTGTTGCAAAAAAAGCCACGGCGGGTGTGCCGGGTGGTGTGCAAAACTTTATTGAAATGCTGGTGGAGTTTGTTGATAACACGGTTAAGGATAGTTTTCATGGCGCCAATGCGCTGATTGCGCCGTTAGCACTGACCATTTTCATGTGGGTTTTCTTAATGAACGCGATGGACTTGGTCCCGGTGGATGTTATTCCTGAGCTTTCAAAGTTGTTGGGTATTCATTATATGAAGGTTGTGCCTTCTACCGACCCCAATATTACCCTGGGCATGTCTTTCTCGATATTTTTCCTGATCCTGTTTTACAGTTTTAAAATTAAAGGCGTGAGTGGTTTTAGCAAAGAGCTGGCGCTTAACCCCTTTAATCATTGGGCCCTTATTCCGGTCAACCTGGTTTTGGAAATCATTAACCTAATTACCAAACCGATTTCTTTAGGCTTGCGGTTATTCGGCAATATGTATGCCGGCGAAATGATCTTTATTTTGATCGCCTTGTTACCTGCTTATACACAATGGGCGCTCTCGGTGCCTTGGGCAATATTTCATATTCTGGTGATTACGTTGCAAGCATTCATCTTTATGGTATTGACCATCGTGTATCTAAGTATGGCTCATGAGAACCATTAAAACTTTAACACTTAAAACTTTAACTTCAACAATAGAAAGTCGGGAGTAACAATGGAAATTGCACAAGGTCTAGTATTTATAGCCAGTGGTTTGTTAATAGGTATGGGTGCTTTAGGCACAGCGATTGGCTTTGGTTTATTGGGTGGTCGTTTGCTGGAAGGCTCAGCCCGTCAACCTGAAATGGCACCTATGCTACAAGGCAAAATGTTTTTGATGGCAGGCCTGCTGGATGCGGTACCGATGATCGGTGTGGGTATTGGCATGTACCTGATTTTCGTTGTTGCCAGCTAAATAGCGCTACATAACAAGTTACAAATCAAGTTTATTTTGATTAAACCGAAAATCCAACTGACATTAACTGAGGTGTTAGCGTGAATATTAATGCTACCCTGATCGGCCAAGCAATTTCGTTTGCCATCTTTGTATGGTTCTGTATGAAATTTGTCTGGCCGCCTCTAATTGCTGCCATGCAAGAGCGCCAAAAGCAAATGAGCGATGGTCTGCAAAATGCAGAGCGTGCGCAACAAGAACTGGATGAAGCCAAGGTGAAGGCAGAGGCCCATTTGCTTGAAGCCAAACAACAGGCGGCTGGTTTAATTGACCAGGCGAATAAGCGTGCGCGACAGATTGTTGAAGAAGCACAAGAGCTTGCTAAACAAGAAGGTGAGCGCATTAAGCTGTTGGCCGAGGCGGATATAAAGCAAGAGGTGAATCGGGCAAAAGAAGATTTAAGAGCTCAGGTGTCTATTTTGGCCATTGCCGGCGCTGAAAAAATTCTGTCAAGCTCGGTGGATCAGCAGGCACACAGTAAAATGCTGAATAAACTTGCAGCTGAACTTTGAACGGTAGGTAAAGGTAACATGGCAGAGTTAATCACCCTTGCTCGACCTTATGCAAAAGCAGCCTTTCAATATGCTGTGGAAAATAACCAGCTTGGCGAGTGGTCAACGATGCTTGCCTTTGCTGCTCAGGCAGTAAAAGACTCGAGGGTCGCTGCGATTTTGGAAAATCCAAGATTAACGGCGGAACAAAAGGCAGAGTCATTTGCCTTGGTTTGTGCTGATAAATTGTCAGGCTCAAGCAAACACTTTATTTATCTGCTGTCTGAAAATAAACGTTTGCCTTTATTGCCGGAAATATCAACCTTATTTGAGGCATATAAGGCAGAGCAGGAAAAAACAGTTGAAGTGACCGTACTTACAGCTTTTGATCTTGCAGATAGTGAAATTAATGCACTTAGCGGTGCACTGAAATCCCGTTTGGGACGTAAGATTTCGTTACAGACTGAAATAGATAAGTCGCTTATAGGCGGCACAATAGTCCGTGCAGGCGACTTGGTTATTGACGCTTCTGTGCGTGGCAAACTGGCCAAATTGGCTGAAACACTGAATTCATAGTTTTGAGCTGGCTACAGCGAGGGATTTAGAGCATGCAACAACTCAACCCATCTGAAATTAGCGACCTGATCAAGCAACGTATTGCGGGTTTGGATACGTCTTCTGAGGCGCGTAATGAAGGCACCATCGTAAGTGTATCTGACGGTATTGTCCGTATTCACGGCCTTGCTGATGTAATGTACGGTGAAATGATTGAATTCGAAGGCGGCCTTTATGGTATGGCTTTGAACCTGGAACAAGACTCTGTAGGTGCAGTTGTGCTGGGTGACTACCTGCCTTTAACTGAAGGGCAAAAAGCCAAGTGTACCGGTCGGATTCTGGAGGTGCCTACCGGCCCAGCGTTGCTGGGCCGGGTGGTTGATGCTTTGGGTAACCCCATTGATGGCAAAGGACCTATAGAAGGTGCTGAGTCTGCCGCCATTGAAAAGGTTGCGCCGGGAGTTATTTGGCGAAAATCAGTTGATGAGCCGGTCCAAACAGGTTACAAGGCGGTTGACGCCATGGTGCCCATTGGGCGCGGACAACGTGAGTTGATTATCGGCGACCGCCAAACAGGTAAAACCGCTTTGGCTGTTGATGCCATCATTAACCAAAAAGGCAAAGGCGTAAAATGTGTTTATGTAGCGGTTGGACAAAAACAATCATCAATCGCTAACGTGGTAAGAAAGCTCGAAGAACATGGCGCTTTGGATCACACTATTATTGTTGCTGCTTCAGCTTCTGATCCCGCTGCAACACAATATCTGGCACCCTTCGCCGGTTGCACCATGGGCGAATATTTTCGCGACCGTGGAGAAGATGCGCTGATTGTTTATGATGACCTTACCAAGCAAGCCTGGGCATACCGTCAAATCTCCTTGCTGCTACGTCGTCCTCCAGGCCGAGAAGCCTACCCTGGAGACGTGTTTTATCTTCACTCAAGATTGCTGGAAAGGGCGTCACGCGTCAGCGAAGATTACGTTGAGAAATTCACCAATGGTGAAGTAAAAGGTCAAACCGGCTCTTTAACCGCGCTGCCTATTATTGAAACCCAGGCCGGCGACGTATCTGCTTTTGTACCCACTAACGTGATTTCTATTACCGATGGCCAGATCTTCCTGGAAACCGATTTGTTTAATGCCGGTATTCGACCTGCGATGAACGCTGGTGTTTCAGTGTCTCGTGTTGGTGGTGCTGCACAAACAAAAATCATTAAGAAGCTGGGCGGCGGTATTCGTTTGGCCTTGGCTCAATACCGTGAACTGGCGGCATTTGCCCAGTTTGCCTCTGATCTTGATGATGCAACCCGTGAGCAGTTGGAGCATGGTGAGCGAGTGACTGAGCTTATGAAACAAAAGCAATACGCTCCACTTTCCATCGCTGAAATGGGTGTGGTTTTGTATGCCGCAAACGAAGGCTTTTTAAAAGATCTTGCAGTTAGCAAAATTGGAGATTTTGAAGCCGCCCTGATTGCCTATTTCAATAGTGAGCTTAAGTCTTTAATGGACACTATTAATGAAAGCGGCAATTACAACGGCGACATTGAAGCAGAAATTAAAGCAGGTCTTGAAAAGTTCAAATCAACTCAGACCTGGTAAGGTTAATTTTTATAGCGGGCAACGTTAAAGAGTAAAGTGATATGAGTGGCGGAAATGAAATTCGAGGAAAAATTTCTAGCATAAAAAGTACGCAAAAAATTACTCGCGCTATGGAAATGGTTGCTGCCAGCAAAATGCGCAAAGCCAAGGAGCGCATGGCTGCATCCAAGCCTTATGCAAAGCGTATTCGTAATGTTGTCAGCCATTTGGCAAAAGCCACTTCCGAATACCAGCATATGTATTTGGATGAGCGTGAAATTAATCGCGTTGGTTATATTATTATTTCTACCGACCGCGGCCTTTGTGGTGGCTTGAACGTCAACTTATTTAAAAAAATATTGCTTGAGTCCCGCGGCTGGAAAGAAAAAAATATTGAAGTCGATTTCTGCCTGGTAGGCAGTAAGGCGGCCAGTTTTTTTCGCAGTGTTGGTGGTAATGTTGTTGCTCATGCCAGTGGCCTGGGCGAAGAACCCTCTATTGAAGACCTGATAGGTTCTGTTCGGGTTATGCTGGATGCTTATGAACAGGGCAAAATTGATCGTTTGTATGTGGCTTATAACGAGTTTGTGAACACCATGACTCAGCAAGCGACGCTTCAGCAACTTTTGCCACTGGTGGCTGATGAAGAAATAGTTGCCGATCATTGGGACTATATTTATGAGCCTGATGCAAAAGAATTACTTGACGCTCTGCTGGTTCGATTTATCGAATCACAAGTTTATCAAGGTGTGGTAGAAAACAATGCCAGTGAGCAAGCGGCCCGTATGATTGCGATGAAATCAGCAACAGACAACGCTGGTGAATTAATTGACGAACTTCAAACCATTTATAACAAAGCTCGTCAGGCAGCTATTACCCAAGAAATTTCAGAAATTGTTAGTGGTGCTGCGGCTGTTTAGGCGCAGGTGACTTTGTAAAGAGGATATGAGCATGAGTAGCGGTCAAATTGTCCAGATTATTGGTGCGGTCATTGACGTTGAATTCCCAAGGGACAGTGTACCCAGTGTTTACGACGCTTTGAAAGTGGTTGGTGGTGAAACGACTTTGGAAGTTCAGCAGCAATTGGGTGATGGCATTGTTAGAACCATCGCCATGGGTTCAACAGAAGGCCTTAAGCGTGGCCTTGGTGTTGACAATTCTGGTGCACCAATTTCTGTGCCTGTGGGTGTAGAAACTCTGGGACGGATTATGGACGTTCTAGGCAACCCTATTGATGAAGCGGGTCCGATCGGAGAAAAAGAGCGCTATGCTATTCACCGCAAAGCACCTTCTTATGCTGAGCAATCTGCTTCTAGCGAGTTGCTTGAGACTGGTATTAAAGTTATTGACCTGGTTTGCCCATTTGCCAGAGGCGGCAAGGTTGGTTTGTTTGGTGGTGCCGGTGTTGGTAAAACCGTAAACATGATGGAGCTGATCAACAACATTGCTAAAGAACACTCAGGTTTATCAGTGTTTGCCGGTGTAGGAGAACGAACCCGTGAAGGAAACGACTTCTACCATGAAATGAAAGACTCCAAGGTGCTTGATAAAGTGGCCATGGTATACGGGCAAATGAATGAGCCGCCAGGTAACCGTCTTCGGGTTGCGCTAACAGGCTTGTCGATGGCGGAAAAGTTCCGTGATGAAGGCCGTGATGTACTGCTGTTTATTGATAATATTTATCGTTATACCCTGGCGGGTACAGAGGTGTCTGCATTGTTAGGCCGTATGCCTTCAGCGGTGGGTTACCAGCCTACTCTTGCAGAAGAAATGGGTGTGCTGCAAGAGCGTATTACTTCAACCAAAAAGGGTTCCATTACATCAGTACAGGCTGTGTACGTACCAGCAGATGACTTAACCGACCCTTCTCCTGCAACCACGTTTGCGCATTTGGACTCAACTGTTGTTCTGTCTCGTGATATTGCTTCAAAAGGTATTTACCCTGCGGTAGATCCTTTGGATTCAACTTCACGCCAGCTTGATCCTTTGATCATTGGCCAGGAACATTACGATGTGGCTCGTGGCGTTCAAGCTGTACTCCAACGATACAAAGAACTGAAAGACATTATTGCCATTCTGGGGATGGATGAGTTATCAGAAGAAGATAAAAAAATCGTAAGCCGAGCACGTAAAATTGAGCGTTTTCTTTCCCAGCCTTTCCATGTGGCAGAAGTGTTTACCGGCTCACCTGGCAAATACGTGCCCTTAAAAGAAACCATCAAAAGCTTTAAAGCGATACTTGAGGGTGAATACGATCACTTGCCAGAGCAGGCATTTTACATGGTCGGAAGTATTGAAGAAGTGATTGAAAAAGCTAAGTCCATTAAATAATTTAACGCAAACTTAGCCTTATCGATCTGGAGCAATCATCATGGCCTTAATACAATGTGATATCGTCAGTGCGGAAAAAGAAATTTTTTCCGGTGAAGTGGAAATGGTGGTAGCGGCGGGTTCTCTGGGTGATGTGGGCGTGGCTTATGGCCATGCTCCCCTGCTGACGCAATTACAGCCGGGCCCGATTCGAGTAATTAATGAAGGCGGAGAAGAAGATGTGTACTTTATCTCCGGCGGCATGCTTGAAATTCAACCTAAAGTAATCACTGTGTTGGCTGATACGGCGGTGCGTGCTGATGACATTGATGAAGCTTCCGCTCAGCAAGCCCAGGAAAAAGCCCGTCACGCCCTGGCCAACCAAAGCTCAGAAATAGACTACTCGACTGCTCTTGCTGAGCTGGCAGAAGCCGCAGCACGAATTCGCACAATTCAGCAAATTCGTAAAAAAATGGGCGGCTGATTTAGCTACTCATTTAGTTGTTGTATTCCCTGATTGTAAAGGGTAGAAAGGGTAGCTGAAGCTACCCTTTTTTGTTTCAATAAATCATAGACTGAAAGCAGATTGAACGGGTTTTGTAGCTTAAAGTGGAGCGATCATAAAAACCTTAATAGAAATAGAGCATTAAACTAAAGAATACTGATCATGGACTTAGAAGTTGTTATTCTGGCTGCGGGAAAAGGTACCCGCATGAAATCAAAATTACCCAAGGTATTACACCTCCTGGGTGGAAAACCCTTGCTGGCCCATGTGATTGAAACTGCCCAGAGCCTTGAGCCAAAAAAAATCATTGTTATTTATGGCCATGGTGGTGATTCAGTAAAACACACGATAGCCGCAAACATGGATCAACCCATTGCGAATAATATTGAGTGGATTGAGCAAGTTGAGCAAAAAGGCACGGGCCATGCGGTTCAAATGGCAGAACCCTTCTTAAATGATGCAAGCAAGGTGCTTGTGCTTTACGGTGATGTGCCGCTGATACGGGCGTCAACCTTGCAGAGCCTGATTAACAAGAAAAATTCTGAGTCCCCTTTGTCACTCCTAACCATGAATTTACCGGACGCAACGGGTTATGGACGTATTTTGCGGGATATCGATGGCAATATAAAAGGTATTGTTGAGCAAAAAGATGCAAATCAGGAACAGCTTAAAATAAAGGAAATAAACACCGGCATTCTTTGTGCTGATGCAAAACCGTTGAAAGGATGGCTTAAACAATTAAAGAACAACAATGCTCAAGAAGAGTATTATCTGACCGATATAGTGGCTATGGTCGCAAATAAGTATCTGCCCATTTATGCGGAACAAGCCAAAAGCGCCATTGAAGTTGAAGGTGTAAACGATAAGAAACAACTGGCAAAACTGGAACGGTGCTTTCAAAGGCAACAAGCAGAAACATTGTTGTTAAATGGCGTTACTTTACTGGACCCTGAACGTATTGATATTCGTGGCAAGCTTGACATTGAACCCGATGTTATTATTGATGTGAATGTTATCTTTGAAGGTGCCGTTAAAGTAGAAACGGGCACTGTGATCGGTCCAAACTGCGTCATAAAAAATTCAACGATTGGTGCTAATGTTAAAATAGAAGCCAATACCTTGATTGAAGGCAGTCATATAGCAGAGCAATGTACTATTGGCCCCTTTGCAAGAGTTCGTCCCGGCACTCATCTGCACAAGGGTGCCAAGCTGGGTAACTTTGTGGAAACTAAAAAAACTGACATTGGTGAAGGTAGCAAAGTAAATCACTTGAGCTATATCGGTGATGCAAAAATAGGTAAGAATGTAAACATAGGCGCAGGTACCATAACCTGCAATTACGATGGCGTAAACAAGCATCTTACAGAAATTGAGGACGGCGTTTTTATCGGCTCCAATACATCATTAATAGCCCCGGTTAAAATTGGCAAGCAGGCAACCACAGGTGCTGGTTCTGCAATTAATAAAAATGTCGAGGAAAAGCAATTAGCAATAGCTCGCGGCAAACAAAAAAATATTGACGGTTGGCAACGGCCAGAAAAAAAGTGAATGTGAAAAGAAGATAAAAGGTTTTATATGTGTGGAATCGTAGGTGGTATTGCAGAGCGTGAAATTTCTCCTATTCTGCTTGAAGGCTTAAAGCGACTCGAATACAGAGGTTATGATTCTGCCGGAATGGCTGTTATGGATGTTAAACATAACATTCATCGTTTGCGAAGATTAGGAAAAGTAAAAGAGCTTGCCGGCGCATTGGAGTCAATGCCTCTCCACGGCCATATAGGCATTGCCCATACTCGTTGGGCTACCCATGGAGCGCCTAGCGAAAACAATGCACACCCCCATATGTCTGGAGAAGATATAGGCATTGTTCATAATGGCATTATTGAAAATTATGAAAGCTTACGCAACCAACTGAAACAAAAAGGCTATATATTCAGCTCCGAAACCGATACAGAAGTCATTGTGCATTTAATTCATGAACAGATAGATGCCGGGAATGATTTATTAAGCGCGGTAAAAAAAACCATTGCACAGTTAAAAGGCGCTTATGCGCTGGGTGTAATTGCCAGTAGCGAGCCCGAAAAATTAATCGCCGCACGTGAAGGCAGTCCGTTGGTTATCGGTTTGGGAATTGGTGAAAACTTTATCGGCTCTGATCAATTGGCATTGTTGCCGGTGACCAGCCGGTTTGCTTTTATGGAAGAAGGCGACATTGCCGTTATTAAAAAAAACAATATTGAAATTTTTAATGCGGATGGAGAAAAAGTTGAGCGAAAAATTGTAGAATCAGAAAGCGCCCACGACACAGCAGATAAAGGCGAATATCGCCACTATATGCTCAAAGAAATATTCGAACAACCCAATGCAGTCAGGGCCACGCTGAAAGACAGGCTTACTGAAAATGGGACCGCTGAAAATCTTTTTCCCCAGCATACTCACGCCATGCTTGATAAAATAGAAGGCATTCAAATCATTGCCTGTGGCACCAGCTATCACGCCGGCTCTGTGGCTCGCTACTGGTTTGAGCAGTTAGCTGAAATACCTTGCCAGGTTGAAGTGGCAAGTGAATACCGGTATCGAAAAAGTGTGGTTAGACCCAATACTTTATTTGTCACCATTTCCCAGTCAGGTGAAACCGCAGATACTCTGGCTGCGCTAAAAGGCGCAAAAGGTGAAGGTTATGCCGCAAGCATCGCCATTTGTAATGTCCCTGGCAGTTCATTGGTCAGAGAGTCGGATTTCTCCATAATGACACATGCTGGTACAGAAATAGGCGTGGCTTCTACCAAGGCGTTCACCACCCAATTAGTTGCGCTGATGTTATTGGTTATTGAGCTTGGTAAGCGTAATGGGCTTCAGCGCGAGAGTACCGAGGCGCTGATAAAAGAATTGCGCAAACTGCCCGCTATTTTAGAAGCGACATTAAACCTTGATAAAGCTATCGAAAAGCTTGCTGAAAAGTTTGGTGATAAACACCATGCACTTTTTCTTGGTCGTGGTGCTCAATACCCCATTGCCCAGGAAGGCGCATTAAAATTAAAAGAAATTTCCTATATTCACGCTGAAGCTTACCCGGCAGGAGAACTTAAACACGGCCCATTAGCGCTGGTGGATAATGATATGCCGGTTATCGCTATTGCGCCAAATTCCGAGCTGCACGAAAAACTTAAATCCAATCTTGAAGAAGTCAGGGCTCGCGGTGGAGAGCTGTATATCTTTGCAGACAAAAATTCCGGCTTTAAATCTGAAAAAGATGTTCATGTACTGGAAGTGCCAGAGGTGAGTGAAGTGCTCGCGCCGATTGTGTATACCCTGCCTTTACAGTTGCTTTCATACCATGTGGCGGTGATCAAAGGCACAGACGTTGACCAGCCAAGAAACCTGGCAAAATCGGTTACCGTGGAATGAGCAGAATCTTATTTCATTCAGCAGTGTGGACCAATGTCAGTAATAATGTTTGTCCAACAACCTTCTAGCCGGCATTAGCGGCACTTTTTTGCTTTAGCAAAAGCTCTGCCATGTTCGCTCCGTTGAGCGGTTCACTAATCAAGTGACCTTGTACGCCATCGCAACCATGAGCCCTCAGAAAAGCAAGGTGTTCGTTACGCTCCACCCCTTCTGCTATCACGGATAAGTCCAGGCTATGGGCCATGGCAATAATGGCTTTGACAATTGCGGCATCATCGGGGTCTGTATCAATATCTTCGACAAAGGACTTATCAATTTTTAAGACATCAATTGGGAATTTCTTTAAATAACTTAGCGAAGAATAACCAGTGCCGAAGTCATCAAGTAAAATTGAAATGCCCATGGCTCTTATTTTATTTAGGGAGGCTACAGTTTCATGAACATCCTCCATGAGTATGCTTTCTGTTAGCTCAACTTCCAGCAAATTGGCGTCGATTTGATATTTATCAAGGATATTACCTATTACTTTAGCCATATCACCTTTATGAATTTGCTGGGCAGATAAATTTATTGACACTTTAATACTGCCCAGGCCTTTGTTTCTCCAGTCGATGAGCTGCTGGCACACTTTGCCTATAACCACTTCACCAATGGCCGAAACCAGGCCGGTTTCTTCAGCAATGGGCACAAAATTATCAGGTGTCAGCATCCCGTCCGTGGGGTGATCCCAGCGAACCAGGGCTTCAACAGAATCAATAGTATCGTTAGCCAAATTTAGCTTAGGTTGGAAATAAACCACAATTTCATCTTCAAAAATGGCTTTCCTAAGCTGTGTTTCGAGTTTAACTTTGTCCAGCGTGTAAGTTTGCAGGTTGCCGGTAAAAAAATGATAGGAATTACCGCCAAGACGCTTTGACTGATACATAGCGCTATCAGCCTGGTTTAACATGGTTTGTAATTCTTTTGCATTGCGCGGGTACTCAGACACGCCGATACTACAGCCGAGCGCGATTTCTATATTATTAATAATGAAAGGAGCTTTCATTGTCTTGATAAGTTTTTCGCACAGTTCCGCAACCTGGGAGCTTGATATATAGTTATCAAGAATAACCGTAAATTCATCGCTGCCAAGACGAGAAATAGTATCAGCTGAAGGCATCACGCTGATCAGGCGTTCTGCAGCAGCAGACAATATTTTATCGCCAAATTCATGGCCGTACGTATCATTAATAGGTTTAAATCGATCCAGGTCAATATACAGCAAGGCTAATTTAGAATGGTTTTGCCGTGCATGATTGATAGCCGCATGCAGGCGATTTTTAAACAAGCTACGATTTGCCAGACCGGTTATGGAATCATAGGTAGCGAGGTACCTTAGTTGTTCTTCGGATTCTTTTCGGGTGGTTAAGTCAGAGAAAATGCCTACGTATTGGCGAATATTGTTTTTATCATCGTAAATGGCATTGATTTGTAACCATTGAGGATAGGTGTCGCCGTTTTTGCGACGCTCAAGCAGTTCGCCTTGCCAAAACCCGTATCGATTAAGATGATTATGGATTTCTTCATATTGAGCCTTAACAGACTCAGGAACATGGCGATAGTCCATAATGGAGCAATGATGAACATCGGTAAGGGTATAGCCGGTGATGGTGGTAAAATAATTATTCACCGAAATAAAGTTTAATTCGGTATCCAAAATAAAAATTGCTTCAGAAATATTATCAAAAACGGTAGCGGCTAACTGTAGCTGCTCGGTAGTATCTTTATTAACACTGATATCGCGGTGGGTTCCAATTAAGCGTTTTGCTCGCTTGTTTTTCCATTCGACCACTTTGCCGCGATCTTCCACCCAAATCCATTTTCCTGATTTATGTTTTACCCGATATTCAACCAGATAGAACCTGGTTTTGCCTTTGAGATGATCGGCCATTGCATGGCGAACCAGCGGAAAATCCTCAGGATGAACCAGCGATTGAAGGTGAGCCATAAAGCCTGGCTCCTCGTCCTCTTTGTAGCCTAGAATGCCTTCAAAATTTTGATAATAAACATGGTCGCTTACCAAATCCCAATCCCAAAGCCCTAAGTTGCTGGCGGTTATCGCCAGCTCCAGGCGTTCTTTATTTTGACGGACTTCCTGATAGGCATTTAATAATTCTTGGGTACCCGCCTCTACCATAGACTCAAGTAATTGGTAGGACTTTGTCGGAGACAATCCTGCACTTAAAGGAGAAATATTTGTAACTTGAGATTGATCTTGCAATTCAACAAGCTTAGAGCGGTTTTGATCCATAAATTTAACAATAGAAAGAATATGATTTTGTAAATGTAAAAAACCTAAGGTAAACAAGTGGAGTTTATGTGCAGCAAAAATAACGAATAGCAGAAAAATTAAATCGGCTATAGCCAAAGTAATTCCTTCAGCAGAATCGGTAAAAAAAGCGTAAAAACCGAAGGGCAGCATTGAAAAAACAGTGAAAAGTAAAAAAGCCGGAAAACAGCTAGAAAACAGCACCGCTGCACTTAAGGAGAGGCCAGCCAATGCTGTTGGAAAAAGAATATAGCCCAGCTGTACATCGGGGGCTCTAAAAAAAATACCACCGATACCTAAAAGTATTCCAGTTAGCGCGGTGGTGGATAAAAAAAACCGATACCAAAGTTTAGTTTTATCAAAAGATGAGTTGGAAGCTTCGTGATGGGCATGGTAATGCCGGTAAAATACCGTCAATTTAATGCCGGAAACAAATACTATGGCGAATGTCCAGCTAATAAGAAATGTGTGACTGATTGCGGATTGGTTCCAGGCCAGCACATTGGTTAAAAAAACCATGCCCAGCAC
>JBECKY010000022.1:0-3843 GCA_040235475.1 Pseudomonadales bacterium | reverse complement strand
GTTGATTAAAACGTCGGGGAATGGGCGTGGTATCAGTCCATGTTTCAGTTTTTGCGCTTGGTTCAGCTGTTAATAGCGGGGCTTCAATGTCAAAGGGTGTCTCCGGTGCTGCGGTTTCGACAGCGGGTGGCGCATCATCAACCCAGAAACTCTTGCGCTTGCGCGTGTTTGCAAATTCATCGATCAATGCATCATTGTGCTCGGAATCAGGGCGTTGCCAATTGCGCCTGGGGGCATTTTGTTTTTCATTGCCGCTGTCTTTCGAGACTTCATTGGACATGCTTTGTTTAAGCAGCGCATCGTTGTGCCGGGAATCGGGTCGTTGCCATTTGTTGTTGTTTTTGCCTGGTGTCGGTTCCGGCACGTTTTGCCAGAGGGTTTGTGGTTCATTTGAGGCGCTTGCTTTTGGCTTGTCAGCAGGTGTTTGGCTTTCATCTGCTGCAAGCGCGAAGATAAATACAAAACTGATAAGCAGGCCGGTAAGCCATTGCCTGGCTTTTGCTGAGTAAGCAAGGTTAACTGCAGGGGATGAAAGCAAGCCCGTAGTTTGTTTGTTGTTGGTATCAGTAAACAAGTTGCTGCCTGTTAATTTGTGCCAGTTGCTACCGGGTCTGAAATCCATTGCAAAATCAGGCTATAGTTCGGGTCGTTCAAAATAAAAATATCGCCACCGCCATGGCCGCCCACGCTGGGGAAAGACCCGGTTAAGGGTTCCAGTAATAAAGGGCTGGATGCAGGATCCAGTATATTGGCAAAGGCCGTGGCGGAGGTGTAATTGATGCTGTAGGCAGCCATTCTTTCGCCATCATCAATAATGCTGTCAGCGTTGGCAATGACTCTAAAGTTGCCGCCAGTACCATTATTGACTTGGTGACAACCAGCAGCAGAGCAAGTGCTGCCACCGATATTTTGATCAAAGATGGGGTTGATATGCTCGATAAAGTTAATTTCACCGACTGGCGCTGGCATGGCTGAGGCTTCAAACCTGAGGGTTTGGGCAGAGTTTGCCGGGGAGTTGGAAACGCTGTCGCACCCGGTCAGGGAAAAGCAGGCTAAGAGAGCCGCAAAACAAACTAAATTTAAAGCGAAAGTTATTGTTTTAATAATACTTTTCCTGCTATTGACCAAATCAGGGTGGGCTAGCAGCCTCTCCCTAGCCACCCGTTATCCAGTTGCGAATAGTGGCATAATCTGGGTCACTTGTCTGCAAAATCGGCGTTAAAATAGCGGTGGTGCTGTCCACCGGTGGGTGGGGCAAGGCCGAAGTGGGCAGGCTTGAGGGCCTGAGCAGCAAATAATTCTGGTCTGGCTGGCTGGTGTCACTGATCATGCCGAGGCTTATGTTGTAATCGCCTTCTACCTGGCCGGTAAGAATAAAGCGATTGGGGCTTGTGCCAGCCTGCGACGCCGGGCCGTTAAGCGAGCCATTGCTGCCAAAGGGTTGGTGGCAGCCCGCGCATCGATTCAGCAGAATCGGGTGTACCTGATTGGCAAATGTTTCCTCGTTTAATGCGCCAACACTTCTTATCTGGCCGCTGGCATCATAAGGTTGATTGAAGTACTGGGCGCCGATATCGATCCACTCGGTCAGCAGGCGCAGCTCCGATTCATTCATCATAACGCTGTGATTCACCCAGCGGCCATTGGGATTCAAGGACTGCGGGGCTCTTAACTCTTCTTCGCTGAGTTTTTCGATTAAATAGCTGCCTCGGGCCAGGCCGGTATTCACGTCATTGCCGGCGCGAACCAGGGCATAACTACGTGCCAGCATGATTTCGCCATCGTTGATGCTGAAAACCGGTTGCCCCTGGTCATCCAGAACCGGATCGCCCAGGAGCAATTCCTCGTAGGACACCAGGCGGCCGCTGCCAGCTCTTTCTGCTCTTAAATCCAGGCCCTGGGAGCCGAACGCCCCCAGGTCATTGGGGTCATTGTTATCGTGACAACGGGTGCAACGGTTAAGACCTCTGTCCATGGTCCACAAGGGCTGGATGTGTTCCTCGTAATTGATAATGCCGGTTGTTTCAAGCTTATAAATAGAGCCGGGCTTTAGTCCACCACCAACAGGGTATTTATCTTTCAAGCCCTCATAGGTGAGTTCGATGTCTGTGCCTTTGACAACATTGGCAACAGAAGTGTCGCTCCAGATATCGGTATAGATGATATGGGTTGAGGGCGGTTGGCCACCCAGGTGTACATTTTGCCGGGTGACGGCCATGGTTTCACCACTGCCGATGGGTTGCATATCGGGCAATGAATTAATGTGTTGTGCGCGGATATCATTATTATTGATGGGGTTGCTGCGCCGTGGCGAGTGGCAGCCGTTGCAGGCCCGATCCTCACCGGGCCTGACCTGTAACCAGCTGGTGTGCATTTGAAAAGCACGGCCTTTACTGTCGAGCACGGCAATGCCCAAAGGGGTATCAGACGGTACTTGAACTTTTACTGAGCCGTCGGGCTCAACTTCTGAATAACCCAGAATCTGCTGCATTTCCAACTCGGTTTCGCCAATGGTTTCTCGTGACAGACCCGGTGGTGGCGGTATTGAACGGGTTATTCTGACAAAGCGTGCCGGGCGCTTGTCCGGGGGCATTCTGGCCGGGTCTTTAAGCACTGCCAGGTCGGCAATCCGGCGGCGCTTTTCTTTGGTGTTGGGGTTGGGCAAGGTGGGAATGATCTCGCGTTTAGTGGCGATATCGAGGATTTCGTCCTGATCAGGGTCGAGGGTTACGTCATTGCCCATGCGCTCTAAATGGTCGGTATCATAAACACTGCTAACCGATAAAAAGCCTGGCTCCTTGTTGGCCAGAGCTACGGGATCGACAAAGTCCGGGATGATTTTGGCAGCCTGCTTGGGCGCAATTACAATGCCATCCACTACTGCATAAGCACTGGGTGCAATCACCACGGGCAACTGGGTGCCGGCCTCAGGATCCAGCATCACCAGGTTGTAATGGGGTACGGATTCCACCATTGATTCCGCGCCGCTTAAGGGGTCGCTGCCAGGCACCGGCCTGGACACAGAATAAGACACCAGAATGCGCCCGGAACCGTCACCAACCGGATAGGGTGTTGTGTAGCGGCCATTAGCAGAAACGGCGTTAGTTAAAAAATTAACCTCTGGCGTAATTTGGCGTTGGCCTTGTGCGCCTGCCGGAGCCGAACCGTCAGGTGCCGGATCGCTGTTTTCGGTAAAGTTTTTCAGGTCAATACTGACAATAGCACCGCCTTCAAAAGTACCGGAAAGCGGCATCAGGCTCGACACCAGCACTCCGGGGCTTACCTCTCTGGGGTGTAGAAAGCTGTTGCCGGGGCTGTGGGCACCGTACTCAATAAACATGCCGGTGCCATCAGGCTTACAGGTAAAAATACTGAATTGATTACGTCGGCCAACGTGATCCCAGCGGCTAAACATAATGCGGCCATCGGATAAAACCGTGGCATTACGATCATGGCTCTGGTTAAAGGAAATTTGCTTTATACTGCTGTCGCCAGGATCATAAACGTGTAAGTTAATGACTTTTTCCCTTTCGTACTCATCCCGGTGCTGGTAATCCGGTTCGCCATTGTCCTGCCTCAGGCTGCGGGCTTTTTCCTGACGATTGGAGGAGAATACAATGCGCCCGTCGGGTAAATAGGCGGGATCGACATCGTCAAATTCATTGCTTTGCAAAATCGGGGCAAGCGAAGCGTCTGCTATGGTATATTCCCACAACTGCCAGTGATCCTGGGCAGAAGGACGCATTGAAAAAATAATTTTTTTGCCGTCGTATGAAACTTCCGGGTCGGAAACATCGCCTTTCCCCTGGGTGACAGACGCGGTAATATTACTTTCTTCAGCGC
>JBECKY010000035.1:0-11557 GCA_040235475.1 Pseudomonadales bacterium | reverse complement strand
CGGAGACCGTTAATATCCTGCTTGATTCCCTGCGCTTTTTAAGCAAGGATGCCTCAAAGTTTATGCCTGGGTGATTTTGGAAAACCACTGTCACTTCGTTCTGCAAAGCACGGCCCTGGATCATGACGTTGCAAGACTCAAGTCATGGACTGCGAAAAATCTGCTTCGCTATCTGGCTGAAAATAATGCCAGGCAGATTCTGGATCAATTGGCCTTTTACAAAAAAGCCCATAAAAATGATCGTGCCTATCAATTCTGGCAGGAAGGCGTGCATCCTGAGCTGATTCAAGGTGAAGATATGATGCGGCAAAAAATTGAATATATTCACCAGAACCCGGTCAGGCGTGGCTATGTCGATGAAGCCGTACATTGGTGATACTCCAGTGCCAGAGACTACGCGGGCTTGGCTGGGTTGTTGGAGACTTGTATGGCATGGTAAGCAGGTATGCATTCCCACGCGGGAGCGTGGGAACGAGTAAACCCGACCACTCTGGTAGCCGCCGGGTTGTGCCGATGGAGGAGTTGTTTAGCGGATATCTGGGGCTAAGAACGATTGTCGAAGGTACTTTACCGGTAGTAGATTGGGCGCGAAATGGAGTATATTCCGCCTACATTTCACTTGTCGTGTAACTAAATCTAAGTGCCTCACTATGCTGGAAGCTGATCCGCCATCAATACCGAATTGCCGTCGTCGCTCGAATACTTGGCTGCGGAAAACGCTTAGGTTGTCGCAGCGAGAGGCGGCGGCATCGGCCGTCATGACGGCAACGGGGGATAATTTCTTTAATGCCTTCGCCGTCCATTTAAATGCCACAGTCGCGCAGATGGGTTGGTTGACGGCTTTTCCACAATTGGTGGGGGCCGTCTTCCAGTTGGTATCCGTTTGGTTGGGATCGTTCTGTCAGCGAAGAGCATTGGTTGTCTATTCGGCAGGTTTACAAGCTATTGTTGTCGCCCTGATGGGGTTGCTGGCGGCAGTCTATAGTTCCCAGGCGATAACCTGGCTGATTATTCTGGCGATTTTTTACCATGGCAGCACGAACCTGATTCAGCCGCAATGGAGGGCCTGGATGGGGAGCATTGTCCCGCCTCGCCGACGGGGGGCATTCTTTGCTGGTCGTACCCGCTTAACCATGGTGGTTACCTTGCTGATGTTTTTTGTCGGTGGGTCACTGCTGTCGCTAAGCGAAAGCATTGGTAAATCCTGGCTGGGTTTTTGTCTGCTGTTTTCGATTGCGGCGCTGGGGCGAATGGTTTCTGCTTGGTTGCTTTCCCGTATGCATGATCCGGATCCGGGTTCCCTTAGAACCGAAGCCATTGCCTTTATCGGTACCCTGAAAGAAATCAAACAATCACTGCATGAGCCGGTCTTTCGACACTATAGTTTCTTTGTGGCCGGCATGCTGGGGATGGTGTCTATATCGGCTCCGTTTTTTTCAGTGCATATGCTGCGTGATCTGGAATTTAGTTATCTTCAATACAGCCTTACCTGTATGGCCTCAATTGCCACCCAGTTCATTACCTTGAGTTTTTGGGGGCGCTTCAGTGATCGTTACGGCAATCGTTTGGTGATGATAAGCACCAGTTGTTTTCTTCCCGTTTTACCGGTGTTATGGATTTTTTCAGAAAGTTTTTATTATCTATTGCTGGTACAGGTTTTATCCGGGTTTGCCTGGAGTGGCTTTAGCCTAAGTACCGCCAATTATCTTTACGATATTCGTCCCCACAAAACCAATTTTGCAACCTACGCCGCTGCCCAGTCAGCGTTAAGTGCTGGCTGTGTATTTTTTGGCGCGATTTCAGGAGGCTATCTTGCTACTGCTGCGCCCGCAATTCTGGAAAGACTGCCTATGTTGAACTGGGGTAGCAGCTTATTTCTTGTTTTTGCCACCAGTGGTTTGCTGAGACTGTTGATAACGCTCTGGTTTATCCCCAGAGCTGTAGAACCAAGGGTACGCCGTCGCCCTGAATTGTTGGAAATTGTCTTAAGGGTTTCACGGTTTAACAGTATTTCCGGCGTGGTGCTGGACTGGTTAACGGTAACTAAAAAAAGAGACAGAAAGAAGTAGGTGGATAGTTAATACAATTAATATCAGGGATAAGCCTGACCATCGTTTCAATCTATCTCACCACTACAAGAGGCGTTTATTCCGGGTATACTCGTCCGCACAAACCGGGCTAGCCCTCATGCGTTGAAAGGAAAACAGCTGATGATCCACCCACATACCAGACTTCGATTCGTCAGCGACGAAATAGGCCACGGAGTTTTTGCCACGGAATTTATTCCCAAAGGAACCATCGTCTGGGCGCGGGATCCCCTCGACCGCGAAATCAGCCCCGTCGAAATGGAGCAGCTCGGGCCGGCACTGCGCGACCGCGTCCTGACCTATTGCTATCGCAACCGCGCCGGCTATTTTGTGCTCAGCTGGGATCACAACCGCTTCATCAACCACAGCTTCAATCCCAACTGCATGGTGACTGCCTACCACATCGAACTTGCCGTGCGCGACATCCAGCCCTGCGAGGAGCTCACCAACGATTACGGTACGCTCAATATTGTCGAACCCTTCGAACCTGTTGACGAGGGCCATGCCCGCAAAACCGTTCAACCCGACGACCTTGTGCGGCACTATTCAGACTGGGACAAAAAACTTACCGCCGCATTCGGCTGCCTCAGGCACGTCGACCAACCGTTGCGCGATTTTATCTCCGAGGAAAAGTGGCACACCTGTCTGCGCATCTCCGAAGGCAAGGAGTCCATGGCCTCTATCCTCGACTGCTACCACAATGGCGGCAACTAACCTGGCGCTGGGCAGCACTTGCGGCAGGCACTTTACCGATACTGGCTTGGACGCAAAAATACTAATCACATTAGAAAGATGCCTGTTTTTAGCATATTTCGGCAATTTTAAATTTCAATTCGGCGAAAATAAAAAGGCTGCTCTCAATTTGAGAGCAGCCTTTACGATTTGATCTTATCCAGTTATGTCAGATGAAGTTGAGCCACTACAGCCAGTGCATTGTGTCTGAGCAGCGCTATTACAGCTGCTATCATTCTTCGATGAGTACTTCTGTTTCCTCTTCTTCGATTTCTATTTCTATTTCAGTTTCAGTTGCCTCTGGTTCAACTGCTTCAGGAGTAAGGGCTTCCACTTCGGCTGGAGCCTCTGGCGTAGAATCTTCAATTACGGGCGCTTCTACTACCGGAGCAGACACTACGATACCGTCCTTGCTGACACAGCTCCAACCCCAACCCACTTGCTTTGACGCAAATGCAGCGGCTTTTTGGGCGCAGTATTCTTTGTCGTTTACTGCTGTCCATAAGGTTTTGGTGCCAGATGCCTTCTCGTAGGTGACTTCGCAAGCTAATCCTGCGGCAGTGTCATTAAACACCCGAATTATACGCTTAGATCCGCCGTGCTCACAGGTGTATTCAATATCGCTGACAGCTTCGCTAATGACGGGTTCAGGTTCTGTTTCTGCAACTGTTTCCTCTTCAACGACTTCTTCAACGATCGCCTCAACGGGTTTAGGAGTGGGTTCACCAATCACTGGTTTTGTATTTATTTCAGCTGCTGGCGCAACCGCAGGGGCGGGTTCCTTTTCAACTGAAGCGGAAGAGCCGGCCGCAACTAGAGTAAGTGTAATAGCTAAAGTAAGCAGGTTAAAGTTTTTCATATCCGTCCTTGTTTAAGTTTAATGTATGGATGTTTTTAGGCCCTAAAGCCCTTTCTTTCCTGTCTGACTATAGTGGTTTTTTATGGTTAATAAATCGATAAGTTCACAAATTGATTGGAAATTGATGGGGCGCGATTAAATTTTTTCAGTAAACAGTCTGGGTGCAAAAGCGTTATGAAACGCTCCTCTTGTTTACCCTGCAAACGAGCCTTGACCGTGTGTTTTTATCACATCTGAGCGGTGTTAGAGCAGGGTGGGGAAAGGTATTGTCTTTGCTGCAAAGCATGGATGCGATGCTTGAAAAGCAAATTAGGTTGATGGGCGAAGCGGTATTCAAAAAAATTATGATGAATAGATTGGTCCGTAGGCTGCTAATTGTACTCGGAGTGCCTGATTTCACCCAGGTTAAAGTCCTTAATGTTGATAGCCAAGACTCTTTTCTTTTAGCTGTGTTAAGATTTTAATAATTAATTACACCTTTATTTATGTGAGGCAACATGTCTAATACCCGTGTAAAGTTTAAATACGAAAAAGAAACCAAAAACAGCGTGCGTTACCAGGAAGTACCGGAAGAGGGCAAAGCCCCTGTTGTGGGGACTCTCTATGTACAGAAGTGGTTTGCTGGCAGTACGAAACATATTGAAATCACCATTGATAAAAAAGATTAATAAGGAAAACAATGTTAAAAGTTAACGAATATTTTGCAGGCAAGGTAAAATCCATTGGTTTTGAGACAGCGACACGGCCGGCATCGGTGGGTGTAATGGCTCCAGGGGAATACGAATTCGGTACCAGTGAGCACGAAACAATGACAGTGGTAAGCGGTGCGCTGACGGTGAAGCTTCCGGGCAAGGCCGACTGGCAAACATTTAACACGGGGGACTCGTTTGAAGTGGACGCCAATCAGTACTTTCAACTTAAAGTGGCTGTTGCTACGGCATATCTGTGTACGTATGGTGTATAGCACTTTAAACTTTATTTCTGCCTATGCAAGTCAAGCGTGTTCCAGTGCTCTGTTAGAGCGTGGGTGTGAATATTGGCATGTCTAAATTTTGTTATTTTTTGGATCGTTTGGGTGGCTTCCTCCCTGGGAGTCAGGTATTGTTCAAAAAATATCAACAAGATACACTTAAACTATTTTTTTATTGTCCAATGGCGGGTTCCAAGAGTCCGACAGGCTCCCGGTTATCCCTTCGTTTGAATGCCTGTTAATAACTGTTAATTATGTTCATTAAAATAAAACCAAATAATTTTGTATTACCCATAGCATCTGTTTTTTTTCTTTTTTTTATCATGGTGTCGGCGGCAGCTTATGCTGCCAACCCTTCGCCTGTTATTGGTCATCAAGGTGTTGTTGCATCCAGATCCATGCTCGCCTCAGAAGTGGGTGTAGAGATTATGCGGCAAGGTGGCAATGCGGTTGATGCTGCGGTGGCCGTTGGCTTTGCCTTGTCGGTAACCTACCCTTCAGCGGGTAACCTTGGCGGTGGCGGCTTTATGGTTTTGCACCTAGAGGATGGTAAAACCTATGCCCTCGACTTCAGAGAAACAGCTCCGGCTGCTGCACGTACAGACATGTACCTGGATCAAAAAGGTGATGTTATAAAAGGCTTGTCAACCCGAGGGCACTTATCTTCAGGAGTGCCAGGATCCGTTGCCGGCCTTCTGGATGTGTTGGAGCGATTCGGTAATCTGGATCGTAAAAAAGTTATTGAGCCTGCGATTCGTTTAGCCCGTGACGGGTTTGTTTTACCCCTGGATCTTGCTGAGCAATTTTCGAATAAATTGCCTGACATGGCTTCATACCCTGCTTCGATGAAAAAATTTTCCAAAAATGGTAAAGCTTACAGTGCTGGTGATAAATGGACGCAGCCTGATTTGGCAAAAACCCTGCAGCTCATCGCGGATAATGGCCGAGACGGCTTTTATCAAGGTAGAACGGCTAAGCTGATTGTTAAAGAAATGCAAGCAGGCGGCGGCCTGATTAGCCTTGAAGACTTAAAAAAATACCAGGCAAAGTGGCGGGAGCCGGTAAAAACCAGCTATCGGGGCTATACCATTTTGGGCATGCCACCCCCTTCATCCGGCGGGATTTTAATTGCGCAAATGCTTAACATGATAGAGCCTTATGATATAAAAAAAATGGGCTGGGGCAGTGCCGAACTGGTGCATTTAATGGTGGAAGCGCAACGGCGCGCCTATGCCGATCGGGCCATGTATTTGGGCGATCCTGATTTTTTCCAGGTACCGCAAAGCAAATTAATTTCTAAACATTATGCCCGTGTGCGCTTTGAAAATTTTAATCCCAGGCAGGCAAATACCAGTGACGAGATTGGCGCTGGCAGGTGGGGGCAGGAAAGCACTGAAACCACCCACTATTCAGTCATGGATGGTAAAGGCAATGCTGTATCGGTCACGACGACGTTGAATTTGGCTTATGGTAATAAAATCGTTGTCCCTGGCACCGGGTTTTTGTTGAACAATGAAATGGATGATTTTTCAGCTAAACCTGGTACGCCCAATGTCTACGGATTATTGGGTAGTGAGGCCAACAGAATCGAACCGGGAAAACGCATGTTAAGTTCGATGTCGCCCACCATTGTCACTGAAAATAATAAACCCATACTGGTTACCGGTTCCCCTGGAGGTTCTACAATTATTAATACCGTCTTGCAAGTGCTTATCAATGTGCTCGATCATGGTATGCCCTTAAACGATGCTGTCGGCTTGCCCAGATTCCACCATCAGTGGGAACCGGATAAAATTTTTCATGAGTTCTATGCCTTCTCTCCTGATACGCTGCAGAAACTAAAAGCAATGAAACACAACAGTTTTGTTGCAAGCTCACGCATGATCGGTGATGCCAATTCGGTGATGCAGACAGAAGTGCAGTACGAAGTGGATAATAAAGTGGTGAAGGAGCAAAGGTTATTTGGCATGAGCGACCCCCGAAACGACGGCGGAGCTGCAGCTTATTGATACGGCTTTGATTATTTTTTCTGGTATTGCTTCAAGGGTTAAATTGTTTGGTAATACTGAAAGTTTTGGGTGGCAATTTGAAAAACTATCAACATAAACTTGAGCTGCAAGTACGTGATTATGAGTGTGACTTGCAAGGTATTGTCAACAATGCTGTATATCAAAACTATCTTGAGCATGCCAGGCACCAGTTTTTGTTGAGTCAGGGAGTGGATTTTGTTGAGTTGTCAAAAAAGGGCATCAATCTGGTGGTGGTTCGAATTGAATTTGATTACAAGAGCCCTTTAAGGCCTGACGACCGGTTTTGGATAGGCTCCAGTATCGAAAGGGTTTCAAAAATTAAATTTGCTTTCGATCAGGCTATTTACAGGCAGGACAATCAGCAATTGATTTTGCAGGCCAGGGTTGTTGGCACGGCAATTGATCATGCGGGCAGGCCTTGTAAAGAAAGAGTTCTGGGGCAGTTAATTGGCTAAATGCAGATAAGGTGGGCGCGAGAGGGTTGTACAAACCCCTCGCCCTAAGGTTACACAATTAAACCTGGTAAGTTTTGTCGTACTCCTGCTTTTCCATTGATAGCAGCTCATACCAGTCTTCGGCTTCGCCGTCGTTTTCTGAGCAGAGTTCTATACCGACAATATAGCATTGAGTTTCAGTTTGCTGGGTACACCACTTGACTTCGCCAACCAATAGAATACGTTTGTGGATTGTTTCAAGGTCAACCCAGAGTGCAATGCTTGAACTGGGTGGCAGTGGGTGATCAAGGCAGACTTGTACACCGCGTTCCGAGATATTCACGGTTTCGCCGTATACGGGTTTGTTTTTGATGGGCACGACCTTGGAGTGAGGGACTACCTGCACAATGATACACTCTTCCTGAGGACTTCTTTTAGACTTTCGACGGTCGTCATGTTTAAGATCATCGCTCATGATTTTGGCCTTTTACTTTTAAACAGGGTGTTATTTCAGTAGGTTCTATAAAGTATTTTCTTGGTAACGCAGTATCGCCTAAAACTTCGCCTAATTCTTAGAGTCTAGCCACAAAATGCCATTTTGTAAAATTGACAAATAAGGCCAGGAAAATAAAAAACATTATAAAACAATTGCTTATATTTAGTCTGTTTACATTTAGCGTTAAAGTCTTACAAATTATTACAGACCCTTAATGAAGAACTTACAAGGTAGGTTTGATGGCGGGGGAGCGAAAAGACTTTCATGGAAAGGACTTTAAATGGACTGCAGGCAACGCGCTGGTGATCATTGGCATTTTAATAGGGGTACAGGTGTTCTGTACCCCTATTCTGTCTGTTTCTGCTACTGCCTATTCAGGTTTAAAGGTAGCTTTTGCTTTTGACAGCACCACATTGCCTTTTTGGGTTTCAGCCTGAACAATAGCCTCTCCATTGCCTGTAATCCACATTTTGGTGATAACCTGGTCACCAGGCCAAACCTGATCAGCAAACCGTGCTTCAAATGAACCGAAGCGAGCAGGATCGCTACCACATAAGCCATGGAGAATGGCGCGGCCAACAATACCATATGTGCACAGACCATGAAGGAAAGGGCCCTCATAACCCGCCATTTTGGCAAAGCTGGGGTCAATGTGTATAGGGTTGCGGTCACCGCTCAAGCGGTAGATGGCACCTTGCTGAGGTAAGGTTGTATCTTCAATAACAAGATCCGGGTCACGGTTTGGTGGTTCATTAATGCCTTCGCTTGAAGGGCCTCGTTCGCCGCCAAAGCCCCCTTGGCCACGTAAGAACACTGTAGCCCTGGTGGTGCAGATGGGGCCGTTTTTATCCTCAACAACCCCTTCAACACCCACTACTGCGGCTTTACCCTTATCCCATATTTCGCTAATTTTTCCGTAGGTTTTGACCTTGGCATCTGAAGGCAATGGCCGGTGCTGAATAATTGATTGCTCACCATGCAGCAAAGTGGCCAGATTCATTTCGATTTTACCCATCATGCCGCCCATTGACATCATGCCGGCGATAACGCCGAATGTGGGTAATACTTTAGGGCCTTTGCCTTCATAAACGAATTCCAGTTCTTTTTCGGGCACACAGCCTACACCCAATGCGTATAGCATAGTGTCCTTTGAATTCCATTCCCACGGGATGGGATCAAATGTCATACCGACTAAATCGGGAGAAATTTTTTCTGCCATGCTTTTACTCCTTCGAGGGTTCTAATAATTATTGTTGGCCTCTATTTCCATAGGGTGACGGCGATTATGTACCTAGGTGTACATAGCGTCAATGACTGTGGAATGCATAAAACAAAGGCAAAATAGCGGATGGTTAATAATCATGCATTTTGAAACAATTTTCCAAGCAACAAGAAACTGATTGATTTGACATCAGAATTTTTATTTTGGTATGGCACATTGTGCCAGGCTTGGCTATGATGCGTGACTAAGCAGGTAATTGCCTAAGGCGTTTGAAGTTTTAAGTTTGAAGAAGTATGAGGAAAATTAAAAATATGGTTATTGAACCTAAAATTAAAGGATTTGTTTGTACCACTGCGCACCCTTTGGGGTGTGAGGCCCATGTTAAAGAACAGATAGACTATGTGAAATCAAAAGAGCCAATACCGCAAGGAGCTAAAAAAGTGCTGGTTGTGGGGGCCTCTACAGGCTATGGTCTGGCATCGCGGATTACAGCTGCTTTTGCTTGTGGTGCAGATACCCTAGGCGTGTTTTTTGAAAAGGAGGCCGCTGGAAAACGCACCGCTTCTGCCGGTTGGTATAACTCGGCAGCCTTTGAAAAATTTGCCAAAGCTGAAGGGCTGTATGCGCGTAGTATTAATGGCGATGCATTTTCTGACGAGATTAAGGACATCACCATTAAAGCCTTAAAAGAAGATTTCGCTAAGGTCGACCTGGTGGTTTATAGTTTGGCATCGCCGCGCAGGCAGCACCCCAAGACAGGGGAGGTGGCAAAATCAGTGCTCAAGCCTATAGGTAAAAACATTACCGACAAAACCCTCGATACCGACAGGTCTGTTATCAAAGAGGTAACCCTGGAAGCGGCTACCCAGGAGGAAATAGACGATACTGTGCGGGTCATGGGTGGAGAAGATTGGGAAATGTGGCTGGATGCATTAAGCGCCGCTGATGTATTGGCCGATGGCTGTAAGACAGTGGCTTATACTTACATTGGTGACAAAATCACCTGGCCAATTTATGGTGAAGCTACCATAGGCAGAGCTAAGGAAGATTTGGATAGAGCCGCCAGAGCAATTACTGAAAAGCTGCAAGCCAAATCCGTTACAGCCAATGTGTGTGTTCTAAAAGCGTTGGTGACCCAATCCAGTTCTGCCATTCCGATTATGCCTTTGTATATCTCTCTCTTGTATAAGGTGATGAAAGAAAAAGGCGGGCACGAAGGTTGTATCGAACAAATTCATGGTTTGTTTGCTGACCGGATTTATGCCACTGGTAATGTTGAAACCGATGACAAAAATCGTTTTCGTATGGATGGTCTGGAATTAAGGCCGGAAATTCAGCGTGAAGTTGAAGCTGCGTGGGGTCAAATAACCACAGAAAACCTTTACGAATTAACTGATTTTAAAGGTTACAAGGAAGAGTTTCTTAAGCTCTTTGGCTTTGGTTTAAGCGGTGTGGCTTACGATGCAGATTTGGATCCTGAGGTTCGGATTGATTTGATTAACTGATTTAAAACTGCCAGTACACTTTTTGAGCATAAAAAAACTGTCTAACAACCAAAGGAGAGAAAAGTCGTTAGACAGTGACTGCTTAAAAGCGTTTTAACTTGATCTTTTGTTTACTTATCACTGTGACCTGCCTGAACGGTATTAGTTCAGGCTGTCAGTATTCTTAGTGAACAAGATTTTGCGGAGACAGTGTTTGCTCCAAGTTGAATTGCGCAATGTCCTCTATGTGGTTCTCAATGCTAAATTCTGAAACCATGTTTTCTTTTACCGTACTGACCATCGCACTCATCACGTTTAAGGTTTGCTCAAATTGGTCCAGCGCGGCCAAGATATCATCTATGCTTTTTTCATCAATGTTTGATTTTGCCATACGTTTACCCCTCATTACTGACTAGCATCTAACGTCTAGATCGTTTGCCATTAACTAATAAGTTAAGTGATGAGTTAAAGATAACTTGAGTCAGGTTATTTGCTAAGTGGATTTAGATGAACGGTTAGATTTGTTCTGTAAGCGTATGTTTGCTTAAAAAAATTGCAAAGCTGAAGGCTTTATTTTTGATTTTTTAAGGCTGTTTATTTATAAAATAACTTATATATCAAATAGTTATATAATTTTCCTAAATTTATTATTAATCAGCTTGGCTAAGCTGAAAAATCGTTTCTTGAATTTTATAGATCGTATTTACATGGGCCTGGATTAAGGTGCGAATTGTTATGCCACTGTGCTGATTCAATAATTTCAGCCAGCAAAATTTAGCGCTTAAGCTTTTGGCAGCCAAGGCTTTGAGCTAGTGCTCACCCAAATAGATGCAGCCGCTGTTACAGGTTTCGCGGATTATTATTTTACTTAAATTGGGCAGTTGGGTTTTAAGCCGGGGCCAGATCCATCGGGCTAAATTTTCACTGGTTGGGTTTTCCAGGCCTTCAATTTCGTTAAGGTAATGGTGATCCAGTTGCTCCCAGGTGGGTTTAAAGGCTGATTTGATATCAGCAAAATCCAGCACCCAGCCCTCGTTGGTGACCGGGCCTTCAACATGCACCGATACCATGAATGAATGGCCGTGTAGACGCCCGCATTTATGCCCTTTAGGCACATTAGGCAAAAAGTGCGCGGCTTCAAAAGTGAATTCTTTGAAAATTTCCATGATATGATAATGCCTTTGGCCTGTAAGCGGTATTAATAAGCGATTTACTAGTTTAAACCAAATACCTTGGTGGCGGG
>JBECKY010000118.1:0-4693 GCA_040235475.1 Pseudomonadales bacterium | reverse complement strand
GCCAGCAAAGAATGGCCGCCAATTTCAAAGAAGTTATCCTTGACGCCCACCCGCTCAAGACCCAGCAGCTCTGCCCAGATTGCCGCCAGTCTTTCTTCCAGTTCATTACGCGGCGCAATATATTCCTGAACCCGATGGGCGTCTGCTTTCGGCAAGGCTTTTCTGTCTATCTTGCCATTGGGCGTTAGGGGCCAGCTTGCCAGCACCACCACGTTTGACGGCACCATGTAGTCCGGCAGGTGGTTTTTCAGTTGTTCTCGCCACGGGGTGTCGTTCAGGCTGGCGGGGCCGGTGACATAGGCCATGAGTGTGTCATCCTGGGCCAGTACCAGGGCGTCTTGTACTTGGGCTTGTTGCCTTAAGGCATATTCTATTTCGCCCAGCTCAATGCGCAATCCTCTGATTTTAACCTGGAAGTCTTTACGCCCGATGAATTCCAGCGGGCCGCCGGCCTGACAACGCACCAGGTCACCGCTTCGGTAGAGCAGTTTGTCCTGGGTTGAGTCGTGTGTTGAATCTGTTTTTGCTTTGGCTTGCACAAAGGGGTTGGGCTGAAAGACACTGTTGGTGAGCTCGGCTTTGTTGAGGTAGCCAGCACCCACGCCTTCACCGCTGATGCACAGTTCACCTACCAATCCCGGTGGTACCGGTTGCTTGTCGTCGTTGAGGATGTACAGTTGCACGTTGTCGTTGGGTTGACCCAGGGGGACGGCTTTGTCCAGGTAGGCCAGCGGGTCTTTAATGCGGTAGAAGGCGGCAATATCGGTGCATTCGGTGGGGCCGTAGTTGTTGATGATTTCGGCGTTGAAGGTGTGGTGTTGCAGCCAAGGTTGCAGTTTTCCCATACGAATCGGCTCGCCGCCAAAGATCACATGGCGCAGGCTTTGCAGCTGCTCAAGGTCGATGTTTTGGTCTTCGCGTTTTTCAACCAAGGGGTAAAACGCGCTGGGGGCACAGTTGATCAGGGTGATCTGCTGGGCCTTGATCAGTTGCGCAATGGCGCGGTCGTCGTAGTGGTTTTGTTCGGGCAGAATCACCTGACCACCACTGACAAGGGGCGCCAGCAGGTTTTTCTGGGTGAGATCAAAGCCAAAGGCGCTGATCACCAGGGTGCGGTTATCGGGGTTGAAGGCAAATTCCCGGGTGTACCAGTTGAGCAGGTTGATTTCACCCCGATGTTTAACGGCGGCGCCTTTGGGTTCGCCGGTGGAGCCGGAGGTGTAGATCACATACATCAGGTCATCGATTTCATTGATGCACTTGGGGTTGGTATCCGGGTAAGCGGCTATGTCGGGCCATTGCTGATCGATGCTGAAGCACTGGCTGGTATTG
Organism: Pseudomonadales bacterium; assembly: GCA_040235475.1. Taxonomy (GTDB): domain Bacteria; phylum Pseudomonadota; class Gammaproteobacteria; order Pseudomonadales; family UBA3067; genus JBECKY01. Next base: position 3,361 of record JBECKY010000118.1, on the reverse strand, counting down.
CCTGCCACAGGCAGGCGCTCTAGCAGGTTTTCATGGGTAATCAGCACCGCTGCAGCGGAGTCCCGCAACATGTAGGCCAGGCGTTCACGGGGGTATTCGCTGTCCATGGGCACGTAAGCACCACCGGCTTTGAGTACACTCAGCAGCGCCACGAGCATGTCAACGGAGCGGTTTAAACAGATGGCAACGCGGCTGTTACGCTCAACGCCGTGTTCACGCAGGTAGTGGGCGAGCTGGTTGGCGCGGCGGTTGAGTTCAGCGTAGCTTAAAACATTATCGCCGCAGATCACTGCGGGGGCATCCGCTGTGCTTTGTGCTTGCTGTTCAAACAGTTGTTGCACGCTGCGCTGCCCGGCCAGTGACACAGACGGGCCAGCCAGGGTTTGCTGTTTGGCTTCATCGGCCAATAAATAATTCAGTTCGCCAAGTGTCTGCGCTTCGCCGCTGATGATTTGTTCACTGAGGCTTAGAACTCGGTCCAGAAATCGCAGGTCTTCAAAACGATCTGGCAAGTAATGCAAGCTTAAAAGCAACTGCCCGGCCTTTAACGAAGCAATAAAATGCACTTGCTCTATATCATTGAAGTATTGTGTGCTTGGCCGATCAAGGCCTAACAAATTCAGGCTAACAACAAAATGATAAAAGTTATAGGTGAACCCTAAGCGCCCTTGGGGGAAAATCTCCAGCTGTTTACGAACGGATATATGTGGCTTTAGGCCATTTAGCGCCTTTTGTTCATCTCTTATTGCCTGAAAATAATCATTAACCAAACAATTATCACGCATTTGATTTTTTTCAAATATAAAAGGTTGCTGCCTGACAAAACACCCAACACCACCGGTACTGACTTTTAAGCGGCTGGAAACCATTTCATTAATATTGAAACCGCTTTCAGGCCGGCAATAAACAGCAATTAAAAGACCATAAAGTGCTTTGAAATACAACGGCGGAGTGATTTTATGTTTGCGGCAAAACTTTTTAACATCAGCCCAATGATTATCTGCTAAAACAGTTTCAATCCTGACGCGCCCTCTATCCATTTTTACCAAATTTGAATTTAATGGCTTTGGATAATCCAGGGCATCCAGATATTGAGCACGGCCTTTCCAATAATTAATTGAAGCAGCTTTATCAACTTGTTTAATATCATTGTATACGTATTGCGGAAACTCCGGCGCATCCAAATGAGGTTTTTTGTTCTTCAGTAAAGCTTCATAGGTATCTCTAAATGCAACACCGTGACCCGCCATACCCAAACCATCCATAATCATGTGGTGGGCTGCAAACACCAGAAAATAATGCTTATCATTCAGTTTAATCAATGCATGTCTAATTAAATTACTTCTACCAAAATCATAAGGTTGAAATACAAATGCCTGGCAAAATGCTTGTGCATCCTGTGGGCTATACTCCCCATTGCTTGAAAAATCTATAAATTCAAAACTGGACTGGTTCTTATCAGTGACACATTGATACGCCACATCGCCATAAGGCACAGGGCTTTCTACAATTATAGTGCGTAACAAGCCGTTGCTCTCGGCTATAATCTCTAGTGCAGATTGGCATAATGCCTGATCCATTTCTGCGTTGATTTCTATAGAGGTGCCAATACAGTTTTCCAGCGTATTTGGATTTATCTGGCTGTGAAGATAAAAATCCCTCTGCATCGCTGTTAATGGCATAACTGTTTCAATGGTTACTGTCTTGGCTGCATCAGACTGAATTAAATTTTTTAATTCGGTTTCTTGCACAAAAGTCAGAGTATCTATGCCAGCATCCGCGTTGCCAATAAAGGCTGCCAGCAGTGCTCGATAATGTTTAGCAAATTTTTCAATAGTTGCTTCATTAAACAGATCGGTATTGTACTCAAGTGCTCCGCTTATGCCTTCTGCAGTTTCCCGCATAATCATCGTTATATCATATTTTGACGAAACATTTTCAATGCCAAAGCCCGTAATGCTGAGCTCACCGGGTATTTCGATGTCGCGACTGATATCAATATTTTGTAGTTGAAAACCAACCTGAGCTCCCGGCGAATAACTGGGGTTACGCACCAGATTCAATTCGTCTAAAAGCATTTCTGCTGGCAAATCCTGATGCTCGAATCCATCCAAAGTATTTTGCTTAATGATTTGCAATAACTCCATGACCGATGGGTTGCCATCAGTCTTGGTACGCATCACCAAGGCATTGACAAACAAACCTATTAATGATTCAGTTTGTGCATGGTGCCTACCGGCAATTGGTACACCTACACAAATGTCCTGCTGTCCTGTGTAACGCGATAGAAGAACCTGATAAGCGCCTAGCAAGGTCATAAACAGGGTTACGTTCTGCTGCAGACAAAATTTATTTATTTGATCTGAAAAATCCTTATCCCAATTAAATATATAATGCGCACCATTTAATGTTTGAATTTTTGGTCTTGGATGATCTGTAGGCAAACGCAAAAAATCCGGCGCTCCTGCCAACTGTTTTTTCCAATATGCAAGCTGTTGATCAAGCACATCACCCTGCAACCATTGTCTTTGCCAAACAGAAAAGTCTGCGTATTGAACAACGGGTTCAGATAATCGCGAAGGCTGATTATTTTGAATGGCCTTATATAATTCGCCGACTTCCATTAACAATATATTAAGCGACCAGCCATCCGCAATAATATGATGCATATTGATCAGCAGTATCCAGTCATCTTCGTAGAGGCTTAAAAATTTGCAGCGTATCAGTGCGCCTTCTTCAAGCTTAAATTTAATACGACTGAATTGTTCTGCTATCTTCAGCGCTTCTGACTCTCGACGATCTTCTGGCAATTGCTGTAAATTTTCTTGTTCAATTTGCAAGGATTGCGGATCGAGAATTTTCTGTACAGGACCTTGATCTGTATTGATAAACGCGGTTCGCAAAACTTCATGACGGCGAATAATTTCCGTCATCACTTTGCCAAATGTCTTCACATTCAGCTTACCTTTCAAGCGCAAGGCCACAGGAATATTGTATGCGGTATTACCTGGGTTCATTTGATCAATAAACCATAAACGCTGCTGAGCAAATGAAAGCGGTAAGGGTTTATCTCGTGAAACAGGCTCTATTCGCGGGGCAATAGCGTGTGTAGTTTCACTTGTTAACGCTTGCTCGATTAGTTTGGCCAGATTTTCAAGGGTAGCGTCATCAAATAAATTGCGCAGCGGTATTTCAATCTGAAAAGTTTCCCGACACCGCGCTATTACTCGGGTTGCCAGCAAAGAATGGCCGCCAATTTCAAAGAAGTTATCCTTGACGCCCACCCGCTCAAGACCCAGCAGCTCTGCCCAGATTGCCGCCAGTCTTTCTTCCAGTTCATTACGCGGCGCAATATATTCCT
>JBECKY010000125.1:0-27425 GCA_040235475.1 Pseudomonadales bacterium | reverse complement strand
AAATTGAAAAAATAACAATTTGGGTAAAAAATTGTATAGCTTAAGCAGGTTTTGAGAGTTCAAGGTTTGTAACTCTTTGCTGATTTTCTCTATTTCTTCCGCCTCTAAATTCACCACAGTCTCTACTGCGGTATTAGGTTGAGTGCTTTCAGATGATTGCATGGGCACTATTCAATACCTCCGTATTTTTTAATCCTGCGTCTAAAGGCGACTGCTTTTGGCCATGGCTTTTCAGGCACCGCAATTTCAGTGAGGTTCTATTTCCCGCAGGTGACGGCCCACCGCCACCCAGGCTCCCATCACGCCAATCAGTGCAGCCAGCAATAACATGCCCATAGCGTTTATGAAGCCTAAGCCAGACAAGATGAAATGCGCATTGTACAGTTGTGCCAGATCACTAACCGGGTTGTTTAACCAGATCAGGACACTTTCCAGCATCATTAATGCCAGCAAGCCTCCAGCCAATCCATACCATAGGCCGGTATAAAGGAATGGCCGACGAACAAAGCCGTCGGTTGCCCCCACCAGCTTGGTAACAATAATTTCTTCTTTTCTGTTTTCAATGGCAAGACCAATGGTGTTTACCACCACCAGCATCACGGCCAATACCAGGCCAACACCCAGGGCCCACACGATTCGCTGGCCCAGCTTTAAAATACTGTGTAGTCGCCGCACCCATTGCGAATCGAGCTGGGCCAGTTCTACCTCGGGAATTTCCGTCAGCTGCTTGCGCAACGCTTCAATAGACTCAGGCGCTGAGGAAGTTGGGTAAACAGTAATCACAGCGGGCAAAGGATTATCAGAAAGGCCGCTCATGATATCACTTAAACCTGAAACGGCCTCAAACTCTTTCAATGCCTGTTGCCTGGAAATAAATTCTGTCTTCTCAATCTCCGGCATTTCCAACAGCGTTTTACTTAACTCTATGCCCTGCTTCTCTTTTGTCGCATCGGATAAAAACAGCGAAATTTGCGCATTGCCATCCCAGTTTTTAGTTAGACTTTGTGCGTTTTTCAGCAATAAGTAAAAACCGGAGGGTAAGGCCAAAGCAATGCCAATAACCGCAAGGGTCATCAAGCTGGCAATGGGATGAAGCCATAAACGCAGCAAGCTGTCTTTGGCAACATAGCGGTGATTTTGCAGGTAGCTGGCGGTTTTTTCCCTGAATGTGACTACCTGACTACTGGCACCGCGCCGGGCAACGGCACTGCTGCTCGAAGCATCTGTATTATTACGATTAGCCGTCAAAAATCATTCTCCTCACAAGCAACAGGCCTCGACTAGACCTCATGCACTGCACCATCCTTAACGAGCTTACCATTCTCAAGCACCAACAGACGGTGGTCATAACGTGAAATAAGCGCTAAATCATGGGTAGCGATCATCACCGCAACACCCACTTGGCTAAACTGTTGGAAAATGTCCATAATTTCTGCCGATAAGGTAGGATCTAAATTACCTGTTGGTTCATCTGCCAACAGCAGGGCAGGTTTGTTAACCACTGCCCGGGCAATGCCAACCCTTTGTTGCTCACCCCCTGACAGGGTAAGCGGATTTAAATTTTCCTTACTAAGCAAACCTACTTTATCCAATGCCGCACGCACTCTTCTGCCCATGTCTCGCTGGTTGTAGCCCGCAATAATCAAAGGTAAGGCAACGTTATCAAATACACTTCGGTCAAACAGCAGCTGGTGATTTTGATACACCATCCCAATACTGCGACGGTACAGGGCTATGCTGTGTCGGCTTAAGTTATTAAGGTTCTGCTGATTAAAAAACACCTGACCCTGGCTGGCTTTTTCAATGTGCATAAGCAGTTTTAGCACAGTGCTTTTACCTGCGCCAGAGTGTCCGGTTAGAAACGACATTTCACCTGAGCGCAAATGAAAGCTGACCTGCTTTAAGGCGTCATGACCATTGGGATAACGTTTACTGACCTGTTCAAAGCGAATCATGTTAGCTCGGTTTTATACACAGTTTACTGCTCATCAAACAGGGCATTAACAAACTGCCTGGCGTTAAAAGGCCGCAAATCTTCGGTTTTCTCGCCCACGCCAATATAGCGAATGGGTATGTCCATTTTACTGGCAAGGGCGAAAATAATACCGCCTTTGGCAGTGCCATCGAGTTTTGTGATGGCCAGGCCAGTAAGGCCAACAGCCTGATTAAACTGCTCTGCCTGATTCAGGGCATTTTGTCCTGTGCCCGCATCCAAGACCAAGAGTATTTCGTGGGGCGCTTGTTGATCCAGCTTACCAAGTACTCTTTTTACTTTTGTCAGCTCGTCCATTAAACCGGCCTTATTATGTAAACGTCCCGCAGTGTCTGCAATAAGCACATCAATATGGCGCGCTTTGGCGGCCTGCAAAGCATCAAAAATAACCGAAGCACTGTCAGAACCCGAGCCTTGCGCAATGACAGGTACATCATTGCGTTCACCCCAAACCTGTAACTGTTCTACTGCGGCAGCCCTAAAGGTATCCCCGGCTGCCAGCATCACCGATTTGCCCTGCGCTTTCAAGGCATGGGTAATTTTGCCAATGGTAGTGGTTTTACCAACACCGTTGACACCCACCACCATAATAACGAAGGGCTCATCTGAACCGGGAATGACTAAGGGTTGCTCTCTGGGTTCAAGCAAAGCCTGCAATTCTTTTTGCAAAGATTTGTACAGCGCTTTCGAATTGGTCAGTGCGCGACGACTAATTTGCTGTGAAAGATTAGTGATGATTTTTCGCGTAGCCTCCATGCCCACATCGGCCGTAACAAGCTGCGTTTCTATTTCCTCGAGCAACTCATCATCAATAATTTTTTCGCCCAGCAACAGCTTGCCCAAGCTTTCACTAAAACCGGAACGGGTCTTACCCAGGCCTTTTTGTATGCGAGAAAAAAACCCTGATTTTTTCTCTTTGCCCGCCTCACTTGCAGTGCTTTGCTCCACTTCCGGCTCATTGGGCATCGCCGGGTTTACTTGCGCCGGGGCTTGCTCCTTGTTCTGGTCTTGAGCTTTTATTGGTTTTTCTTTTAAGGCTTTTTCATCGACATCAACTTCTGCTGCCTCACCTGAAAGCTGCCCACGGTCGCTCGCTTCTTGACTTAAGGTTTCATTAAGCTCTTCATCAACGGTTTGCTTTTCTTTCTTTCTCTTGCCAAAACCAAACATATTCTTTCTCTTTCCCACTCTTTATACTGCTTTGTTTGATAATTAGCTTTCAATAAAGCAGTCTTTCGTTATCCTTTATCTTTGCCATTATCCCTATGCCTGGCTATCCGGCGCAGACCCGTTATCCTACCACTGTACACTGTTGTCCGCACCCCTGTGCTGCACCTGACAGCTTGCCAATAGACTTTTAAGCACAAGCCATGCATGATTATTGCGATAGGTGAAACGACCATGAACAGACTGTATTCAAATCCACGATATCCATGATGCCCAAGCCTGCAAAACCCGGACACCGCCGACAAAAGTCCAAAAACGCTGCGTTTTCAACGTCCCCTTCCAGCCTGCGAATTATTGCTGGCGAATGGCGTAGCAGGCTGATCGACTTTGCTCCTGAAGAGGGGCTACGCCCTACGCCTAACCGTGTTCGAGAAACCTTGTTTAACTGGCTCGCACCGGTTATTGAAGGCGCGTACTGTCTCGATTTATTTGCCGGCAGTGGTGCGCTATCATTTGAGGCCCTATCCAGAGGTGCCCAAGGGGCTGTTATCGTCGACCCTTCAGTATCGGTCTGCAAATGTATCGAGCAGCAGCTGGACAAGCTGCACTGCAACAAGGCCACAATATACCAAAACACAGCCCAGCAGTGGCTTAGCATGCAACACAATAATGCTTTGTTTGATATCGCCTTTCTTGACCCTCCTTTTGCTCAAGGCTTAATTCCAATCAGCACAAAACTGTTGCATGAAAGTGGCTGCCTCAAACCAGGAGCTTATGTCTATTTGGAGTCGGAGATTGCCATTAAGGCAGAAGAGGATGTACCCACTAACTGGCAGCTATTGCGCCAAAAATGTACCGGCGAAGTTCACTATCATTTATTTCAAACATAAGTTAATTCTTCGTGCGCTCATTACCAGTAAAACCTGCCCATCCACCCTTAGCCAACAATTTGTTGATAAGTACCTCCATCTGATTTGAGCTAAGCCGTCTATTTCGTTACTATACAGGGCTTCCTTCTCATAATAAGTTTCTACAGGCACTGGCATGTCAACTCGTGTAATTTATCCCGGCACCTTTGATCCCATGACTAACGGTCACCAGGATCTCGTAGAAAGGGCTTCCCGCCTATTTGACCATGTAATTGTTGCCATCGCCTCCAGCCAAAAAAAGTCGCCAACGCTTGATTTGGAAACACGGGTTAGAGTCGCCAAGCAGGTGTTAGCACATCTGGATAATGTTGAGGTAGTGGGTTTTAATAAGTTATTGGCTCATTTTGTCCAGGAAAAAAACGCCACTGCGGTTATACGTGGCTTGCGTGCGGTATCGGATTTTGAGTATGAATTTCAATTAGCCAATATGAACCGGAAGCTGGCGCCGAACATGGAATCGATTTTTTTAACGCCCTCTGAGCACCTGTCCTTTATTTCCTCAAGTCTAGTTCGGGAAATTGCATCCTTGGATGGTGATATTTCCGGCTTTGTTCATCCGATAGTCGCCGAAGAGTTAAACAAGATTTATCAAAAGAAGCGTTAAAAAAACATTAAGTATTCGCTATATCAGTTAGCGCCCCCTTAAACATTGGTCCAGGCACAGCGTGTGCGGCTTCACAAAAAAAGCGGCTGCCCAGGTTTTTCCAGTCTAAGCTGGCTAGCTCCCGGCATTCTTTTTAGAGCAACCCAAACAACGAATAAAAGTAGCCTTAAATGGATCCACAACCAGGGTTTTTCCGGCTTCTACTGTATTACCACCCAGTAACGAGAAGGGTAAGGACACTATAAACAAGCCCGTTCCCAACAAAGTTCCGGCCAGCATAACGGGGCGCGCAACAGCATCCAGAGCCATTTCAGCACCCGTTGGGCGCTCATCAATTCGGTCAGCATAAGAAACAGCTGGCATTACTGAACTTACGGCTATTAACACTGCTAAAACCCGAGCAATTAATTTTCGTTTTAACGCTAACATAACCATCCTCTGCTGGTGCTTACTTCTGTGTAGTTGTTATATTTGCCCTTATTGCGGGGCCACCTCTAGGGAGACCATACACTGCGCAACCCATCAGCCAGGCACATCACAATGTAAAAGTCCTTCATCTACTTAAGGTTATAGCTTAATCTTAGGATTTATTCTATCTATTAACAGGCGCACAAAGCTAACAAGATATAAAATTATTCCGCCAAGGTAGCAACTGCCTGGGCAGTTTTAGGGCTTTCATAATCGCCGAACACCTGTCCAACGGCACTGGATAAGAGCTGATGGCATGCCGCTCCGGCGGCGGCCAACTCAGGACAGCCCACAGTCTGGCCCAACTCCGCGCTAAACATCCACTGAAATAAGCGATTTTGCCTGACAACGAAACTAACATGGCCCCTTACCATGGCCAACATTGTTCCTTTTCCTGTTATCGCCTCCCAGCGATTGCTGCTCCATAGTCTTGCTCAGCACAAAACTCCATGGTGACACGGTCGGCAGCTTTTATTTTCTAAGTAAAGCTGCTTTCCAGGTTTTTTATTTCTGGCACTGCGCACAAAAGACTGTGGAACGCTGGGCCATTCTGATTTCCTTTAACGGTTGTGCGCAGCGTGCACAGGGAAGACCTGCCCGGCCATAAACCGCAAGTTGCTGTTTAAAATACCCCGGCTTGCCGTCACCACCGGTAAAATCTTTTAAGGTGGTGCCGCCTTGTTTTATCGCCTCGCTGAGCACAGCTTTTATTTCTGCAACCAGCAGGGTATAGCGCTGTTTACTAATTTGTCCGGCAGGTCTATTGGGCTTAATGCCGGCACGAAACAAGGCTTCATTAGCATAAATATTACCGACACCCACTACATTATGGCTATTCATAATAAAATTTTTTACCGCAACTTTTTTATTTCTGGAGAGCAGGTAAAAATCCTCGCAGGAGAACTCATCGCTTAAAGGCTCCGGACCAAGTTTTTCAAGTAATTTATGTCGCTCAAGATTTTCTTTTTTTGTCCATAGCACCGAACCGAATTTTCGAGGATCGGTCAAGCGTAAAACTTTTTCACCACTTACTAATAAATCAAAATGATCATGTTTTTCAGCTAATTGCTTTAACGGCACGATTTTAAGGCTGCCTGACATACCCAGGTGAATTATTAAGACGCCCGAAGAGGTACTAATTAACAGGTATTTCCCCCGGCGGCTTACGCTTTCTATTCGTGTACCGCTTATTTCCCCCGCCAAGCCCCGGGTGATTGGCCAACGCAGTTTCGATTGCCTTATTACAACGCCTTTCACAGTTTTATTTATCAGGTAGGGCGCTATTCCTCTACAAGTGGTTTCAACTTCTGGTAGTTCAGGCAAGTTATTTTCCTTAAAAAATCAGCTCAAGGGTCGGCATGAAAACGCAATATACCAAATAGAAAAGAAATTAATAGGCAAGGGAGGGGCGTCAGCCTTTAACTATTCGCATAACTTGACTGGTGTTATGCAGGTCAATTCGTTACCTTTCAGGGATTATGGTCACGAGATCCGATATGAGCCTTACCTGTAAACCCGAGAAACTGGTCAATACCCATTCATGGGGGGCTGGTACAGGCACCACCAGCCACACTAGCGGGAAAAAACCAGCCAGAGCAAATCTGATAACGTTTTTAGCGGCATAAAAAAAGCCCGGGGTATTTATACTTCGGGCTTTTTATCAACTTGTAATGCTTGCTACTTACCGTCTATTTAATTTTCGCCTCTTTATAGGCAACATGCTTGCGCACCACCGGGTCGTATTTTTTCATTTCCAGTTTTTCAGGCATGGTACGTTTGTTTTTTGTAGTGGTGTAATAGTGGCCGGTACCGGCTGATGACACCAACTTGATTTTATCTCGCATTTTTATTCTCCTGCTTATACTAAAAACTAAACCGCTTATACTTTGATACCACGACCACGCAAATCTACCAACACACGGTCAATACCTTGCTTATCAATAATCCTCATGCCTTTTGCGGATACTCTAAGGCGAACAAAGCGGTTTTCAGTTTCAACCCAAAACCGATGAAAATGAAGATTAGGCTCAAAACGACGACGAGTTCTATTCTTGGCGTGGGAAACATTATTTCCCGTTACGGGTCGCTTTCCCGTGACTACACATACTTTAGACATTTCAGGTCTCCCAAGACCAACTATAATACTTGATTTAGAGTGCGTGCAAACCAGGTAGGGGGCAAAGCTCGACCTGACTAGGCTGTTTACTTCTCAATATTTACTGAAGGCTGAGCTTTATACCAGAAATACTGCTTTTCCTCAAGCAATTGACTGTATTCCATGCCCTTAAAACAATATGGTCAGGGAACTTAAAACAAGAGTTTTTATCAATCAGGCTTATCCTACCCTGACTCAGGCGATTTTTTGATGCCATTTTAATTTACGCCAAACACCCAGCGCAGAATAAATTTTATTTTATTTTCAAAGAGTTAATCTGTATTTGCTCAAGCCATGCCTACAAATAACCCCGCTCAGCAAATGAAATCACCTCAAGATCACCAACCACTACATGGTCCAGCACCCTGATATCCACCAAGGCCAGTGACGCAGTCAGTTTTTCAGTGATGCGCCGATCTGCCTGGCTGGGTTCAGCGACCCCTGAGGGATGATTATGAGCAAAAATAACTGCGGCGGCATTGTGTTTTAGCGCCGCTTTAACCACTTCTCTGCTATGAACACTGGCGCCGTCAATGGTACCCGTAAACATTTCATCAAAACTAATAACTCGATGCTGGTTATCCAAAAATAAGCAGGCGAATACCTCATACTCATAAGGCCTAAGATGCGCCAGAATATACTGTCGGGTGTCATCCGGGCTGCTCATTACATCCTTGCGATCCAGGGCCTCTTTCAGGCAACGTTTGCCCAATTCCAGTGCCGCCTGAATCTGTACATATTTAACTGCGCCAATGCCCTGCAAATTACAAAATTCTGCTTTAGGTGCTGCCACCAAACGCCTCAGGCTGCCAAACTCTGAAAGGGCTTCCCGTGCCACATCTACCGCAGTTTTACCGGCAGTGCCGGTGCGAAAGAATATTGCGAGCAGTTCTGCATCGGATAAACTTTCCGAACCACGGTGCAGCAGTTTCTCTCTAGGCCTTTCCTGCTGAGGCCAATCCATAATCGGCATATAGTCCCTCTATCCTTGTTTGTTATATTTTCTGGTAAGATTGCCTACAGCAAAATACACCTGACTGCCAAAACAGTGTGAATGCTATCTTAAGCGCATTGTTTTTTCACTATTTTTTATAACTCTCTTTGAGCAATTTTCATTCTAATCATGTTGTCACTGTCCAATAAAAGAGTGCTTTTAGGCGTTACCGGCGGTATTGCCGCCTACAAAAGCGCCGAGCTTATCAGGCGCCTGCAAGACGCCGGAGCGGAAGTACGGGTTATCTTAACCGCTGCGGCCACCCAGTTTATTACCCCATTAACCTTGCAAGCGCTATCGGGCAAGCCCGTTCATCAGGATTTGCTCGACCCGGAAGCCGAAGCGGCCATGGGCCATATTGAACTGGCCCGCTGGGCCGATCTGTTATTAGTTGCCCCTGCAAGCGCTGATTTTATTGCCCGGCTGACTCTGGGAAGGGCTGACGATTTACTTACAACCACCTGCCTGGCCACCCGCGCGCCGATTGCAATAGCACCGGCCATGAACCAGGCAATGTGGCGCAATGCCAGCACGCAAAAAAACGTGGTCGAGATCAGGCAGCGTAAAATTCATATTTTTGGTCCGGCGGAAGGCAGTCAAGCCTGTGGTGATGTCGGCCCTGGGCGCATGCTTGAACCCTACGAACTGGCACAACTAAGCGCCACATTATTCGAAACCGGCCTGTTAAGTGGTAAAAAGGTCGTTATTACCGCTGGCCCAACCCAGGAAGCAATTGACCCGGTTCGCTACATTAGCAACCACAGCTCAGGAAAAATGGGCTTTGCCCTTGCTGCAGCCGCCGCCGAGGCAGGTGCCCAGGTCACCCTCATTACCGGCCCTGTTCACCTTGCAACACCGGATCGGGTATCAAGAGTTGATGTTGTTTCTGCCCAGGATATGTATTCCGCCAGCCTGGACAGCGCCAAGAATGCCGATATTTTCATCGCTACAGCAGCGGTAGCCGATTACAGAATGGCCGAACCTGCGCCTGAAAAGATTAAAAAAACAGCAGCAGAGGGCATGACCATTAAACTAATCAAAAACCCAGACATCGTAGCTGCCATAGCCCAGTTATCACCAAAACCTTTTACCGTCGGCTTTGCTGCTGAAACGCAAAACCTGATTGCCTACGCAGAAAAAAAGATTATCGACAAAAACCTCGACATGATTATCGCTAACGATGTTTCCCGTCGGGATATTGGCTTTAACAGTGATGACAATGCCGTCACAGCGATCTGGATTGGTGGCAACCAGGCGCTCCCTCTGGCAAACAAACGCCAGATTGCCAAGCAGTTAGTAGATTTAATTAGCAAGCGGACACAAAATATTGCTGTAACTCCGTGATCAGCATGGATAAACTGCTAGATTAACTGTTTTTTTATTTGTCATTCATATTTCTGATTTACTATTTACTGCTGCAATACACAGCTAGACGCTGGGCACTTGAAAAACGAGATATTAAGGGATCATTACTTAAAACCTATGGCTATACAAAAATCCACCAAGAAAGCTAAAGCAAGCTCTCCGGCTCTCTCGGGCAAGTCATTCACGCAACTAGGCCTCTCTGCCTTCTTCGGTACCGCCTTGTCTATTATTATTGTTGCAACTGCACTTTATGTTTTAATTCTCATTCCCCAGGCGAAACAAAAAGCCCATACCCAGACTAACGCCTACGTCAATCATTTTGGCAACCAGTTGGATATTTCCATTAACCAACTGCAGCTGTCAGTGGAAGGCATCAGCAAAAGCGAAAACCTTGGCGAGCTATTGGCTACCCACCAGGCATCGGCGGAATTAAAGGAAAAGGAAAATGAATTAAAAAGCATTCTTCCTTATGCTATGAGCGTCCACCTATACCCCAAAGGCACCGCACAAGTAAACCGTGATATTTTTCCACCCGTTAGTTTTTCCGCTCTGGACATGATTCAAAAAGCCGAAGCCGATGAAACTGTCGCGCCGGAAGTACAAAAATTTGATGAAAGATTATTGCTGACGATGGCAAAAAATATTATTTACCAGGGTAAAACCGCCGGGGTTATCTACGTTACATTTGAATTCAGGGATATTACCAAAAAAATTGCCAACTTTGATGCTATCGAGGGCTATCTCTCTCTTACGCAAACTTTTGCCAATGGCACAACACAACAGATTTTACAAGCCGGAGACAGTAAATGGCAAAAATCAGCTTATACAGCCGACTACAACAATACTGTGGGCAGCTGGACAACCAGATTCAGCATGGCGCCCCCGCTGGAAGACACCAGTATGTTTTTACTGTTTTATGCCATTGCCGTTATTTTAATGGTACTCGCTACATTTCTTTTTATAAGCTTTAGCTTAAGAGCCATTGAGCTTGCATTAAGAAAAGACTCAACAATCTTGCTCGCCCTTAGCGAGCAAATTGCTGAAAAAAATCACCTGCACCGTAATGTAGATTTTAAATTTAATACTCTTTTCTTCGCCTCTGTTGGACACACTATGGAGCGGCTTTTAGAAGAAGTTCTTGATGAAGACCTGCAACATCAAGTAATGCAGCAACGTGCACAAGCGCCATTAGCAATCGAGCCAGCGCCACGAGCAGCCGATCATGTCGACACCCTGCTTAAACAGAGCAACCAGGGCAATGAAAACGAATATGAGTCGACTTATAATAAAAGCACTGACTCAACACCCTACACCGAATCAATAGCAGAGCAGCCAGCGGATGTAACACCTGAAAGGGCCATTGAGATTTCTAAAGAAATTTTTCGAGCCTACGATATAAGAGGCATTGTCGGCAAAACATTAAACCCGGAAGCTGTTCAGCTTATCGGCCAAGCCATTGGCTCCGAAGCATTAAGCGTCGACCAGGATACCGTTATCGTTGCCAGGGATGGTCGCTTATCTGGCCCCGAGCTAATACAGTCACTTATTACGGGTATTCTCAGCAGTGGCTGCAAGGTCATAAATATCGGCATGGTGCCGACACCCATGCTTTATTTTGCCTGCAATACGCTCGCCTCTAAATCCGGGGTAATGTTAACTGGCAGTCATAACCCTGCCAACTACAATGGCCTGAAAATTGTTATCAATGGCGAAACCCTGTCTGGTGAGCGCATACAAGGCCTGTACCAACGCATTGTGGAAAATAATCTTATTAAAGGCGAGGGCAGTGTTGAAGAGCAGGAAATCAAGCAAGCTTATTTTAAACAAGTATTGGATGATGTTGTACTGGCAACCAGTATTAAGGTGGTTGTTGATTGCGGTAACGGTGTTGCCGGCATGGCGGCGCCTGAGCTTCTTTCGGAATTAGGTTGCGACGTTGTACCACTGTACTGTGATGTTGATGGCCACTTTCCCAATCATCACCCGGATCCGAGCAAACCAGAAAATTTAGCTAAACTCATTGAAACCGTTAAAGAGACCAATGCGGACATTGGTCTGGCCTTTGATGGTGACGGTGATCGCCTGGGTGTGGTAAGCAATAAAGGCAAAATCATCTGGGCTGACCGCTTGTTGATGTTGTTCGCAAAGGACCTGTTGGTCAGAACGCCAGGAGCCGATATCATTTTTGACGTAAAATGCAGCCGCAATCTCAGTACATTGATCAGCGAACTGGGCGGGCGCCCAATGATGTGGAAAACCGGCCATTCTTTTATTAAAGCCAAATTAAAAGAAACCAATGCAGCGCTTGCTGGTGAAATGAGTGGTCATATATTTTTCAATGATCGCTGGTTTGGTTTTGATGATGCCTTGTATTCAGCCGCGCGTTTATTGGAAATACTCACGACTGAACAAGGTAGCAGTGATGAAATATTTGCCACCCTGCCAGATGATATCAGCACCCCGGAAATTAATATTCAGGTTCCCGAAAATTTAAAGTTTAGCATCATTGCCGAGTTGCAAAAGAAAGGCCAGTTTGGCAAGGGCAAAATCACTACTATTGATGGCATCAGAGTTGACTTCCCTAAAGCCTGGGGCTTAATCAGGGCCTCTAATACCACTCCCTGCTTAGTAGCAAGGTTTGAAGCCCAGAATGAAGAGGCTTTCGGGCAAATAAAAGAGCTTTTTAAAAAACAATTACTGAATATTGACAGTAACCTGCAATTAACTTTCTAATTACGCAGGCATTCTGTATGCTTAACTTTATGTTTAAAACATTTCTATTTCTTCATCAATGGTAGTCATGAAGCCAACCGGCACACCCTCTTCTATTACGGCTCAGGTGCTAACTGAAGCCTTACCTTATATTCAGAAATTTTCCGGCAAATGCGTTGTCATTAAATACGGCGGCAATGCCATGGTTGATGAAAGATTAAAGACCTGTTTTGCAAAGAATATCGTTCTGCTTAAGCTGGTGGGTATTAACCCCGTTGTCGTTCATGGCGGCGGGCCACAAATCGGTGATTTATTAAAAAAGCTGGGCAAAGAAAGCCATTTTGTTGATGGTATGCGCGTCACTGACTCTGAAACCATGGACATTGTAGAAATGGTATTAGGCGGCCTGGTGAACAAGGACATTGTTAACCTGATTAATCGTAATGGCGGTAAAGCCATTGGCCTAACAGGCAAAGATGGCCAGTTTATTAAGGCACACAAGCTGAAGGTTTCACGTTCCGCAGATGATTTAAAAGTGCCTGAAATCATCGACATCGGGCATGTTGGTGAAGTCGACACAATTGACACCAGCATTGTTAACATGCTGGTTAACAGTGACTTTATTCCGGTTATTGCACCTATCGGCACCGATGACACCGGCCAATCCTACAATATTAATGCTGACCTGGTGGCGGGTAAAATGGCCGAAGTGCTCGGTGCTGAAAAACTCATGCTACTGACCAATGTCGCCGGATTAATGGACAAACACAATAATATTCTTACCGGACTTTCGACCCATCAAGTTGATCAACTGATTGCCGATGGCACCATACACGGTGGCATGCTGCCAAAAATCAGATGTGCGCTTGAAGCAGTTAAAAATGGCGTCGGCAGCGCCCATATTATTGATGGCAGGGTGGAAAACGCGGTACTGCTGGAAATACTGACCGATAGCGGGGTAGGAACCTTAATTACTAATCAGCTACTTGAAGCGGCAACGAAACCATAACATTACCAGCACCATCAACACCCAGGATCGTTTTATGCCAGCACGAAGAACCGGACCCTCACGTAGACAGCAAATACTTCAGGCGCTTGCTCACATGCTGGAGGCCTGCCCAGGTGCCAGAATCACCACGGCCAATCTTGCCAAAGAAGTCGGGGTATCTGAGGCGGCCCTTTATCGCCATTTCCCAAGCAAAGCAAAAATGTTTGAAGGCCTGCTTGAATTTATTGAAGACACATTATTCAGCCGGATCAGCGCAATAATAGCAGAAACTTTCGATGCAACAGCACAAATAGAAAAAATTCTGGTCCTGGTATTAGGCTTTGCTGAAAAAAACCCAGGCATAAGCAGGGTGCTTAATGGTGACGCCTTAACAGGGGAAACCGAAAGGTTGCGGGCCCGCAGCAGTCAGCTATTTGATCGCCTGGAGACGCAGCTGAAACAAATCATTCGAGAAGCAGAGATGCGTGAAGGTTTGCGCCCGGCCATTACCAGTACCGCGCTGGCAAACTTGATTACCGCGTATATAGAAGGGCGGGTCAGTCAATTTGTTCGCAGCGGCTTTAAGCAACGGCCAACTGCAGACTGGCAACAACAATGGCAATTGCTGGAACAAGGCTTATGGCTTAACTCTCATGAGCATGCAGCTTCAATTCTTTAAGCCGCTGAATATTTACTTCAAAAGCTTGTGCTAACTCCTTTTTTTCCTGCTCTTTACTCAGGATGGATTGATTGGCTTTTGCAATCTGCTTTTCAATGTTGGCAATGCGTTGAAGGATTTCCTTGCTGACGTTTTGTCCGCTTCGCTCCATGTTTGCTGCTTTTTCATTCTCAAGTGCTATATCTGCTTCCAGGCGCTTGATATTTCCACGGGTAATATTAATTTGAATATCCAGTGTTTCCAACTGCCTGTCTCTTGCTCTTTCTGCATCTTCCGGATCAGCAAATGTTTTAAGTAGCTTTTTATCCGCTTCGGCACGTAACTTCTTTTTATGCTCAAGCTCAAGGGCGGCTTTTTCATCGCTAGCCAATTTTTCTTTTTCTGCCTCGCTTAAGGCTGGCGCCACTTTTTCAATCACATTGCCATAAATGTCGATAATACTGTAGCCCTTAGCTAGGTATTTTTTAGGTATATGGCTGTCCAAAACAACCACGCCATTTTCATTTTTATAGCGATATAAAAGTTTTTCTGACCCTGAATCCGCCCCAGCGAAATTGCTCATGGAAAGCACCAGAACCAGAAAGCCGCCTGACAAAAAAAACGGCACCTGCTTAAAAAAATTAGAGTTATCTACTTTCATTAGCAATCAGCATGTACTTTATTAACTTAATTTTAACAGCACCGGAATTCATCAACGCTTAAAAAGCTACGCCATACCGCTCTCGATACTGTTTAGTCTTGAGCAACGTCTGCTGCCATTGAGCGTTATCGCCATGTGTTTTTTCAAGAAAACCGATCAACAAATCCAGGCTAACTATGCTGATCACGGGAATACCGTATTGCTGCTCAACCTCCTGTATTGCTGTTAACTCACCCTTACCCTTTTCCTGTCGATCCAAAGCGATTAAAACCCCTGCCGGCTGGGCATTGTGGGCCTTTAAAAGGGCCATCGCCTCCCGGATGGCCGTTCCCGCTGTAATCACATCATCAATAATAAGTGTTCGACCTTTAAGTTCAGCGCCGACAAGGCTACCGCCTTCGCCATGACCCTTCGCTTCTTTGCGGTTGAATACATAAGGGACATCCTGCTCATAGTATTCGGCCAAAGCGATGGCTGTAGCTGATGCAATGGGGATGCCCTTGTAGGCCGGCCCAAAAATCACATCAAAAGGCACTTTGGACTGAACCAGAGCCGCAGCATAAAAACCACCCAGCTTTGCCAGAGCAGCGCCAGTATTAAACATTCCGGCATTGAAAAAATAAGGGCTTATACGTCCAGACTTTAGTTTAAATTCCCCAAATTTTAATACCTTGCGCTCAATCGCAAATTCGATAAAGGCCTGCTGATATTGCTCCATATCACGTCCAACTGTATTCAACTAATTGTATTTACAGGTATTTCATGCATAAAGCGTAAAACACTCCATGCCTGCAGCACTTCAACAAGACTGTACTAGACCAGCCCCAGCACCCGTTTCTGAATGGCTACCAGATCATTAATGCCTTTTTCTGCGAGATCCAGCAGGGCTGACGATTCGGCGCGACTGAATGTTTCACCTTCCGCAGTGCCCTGAATTTCAATAAAACCACCGTACTGATTCATCACCACGTTCATGTCGGTTTCAGCATTGGAGTCTTCGATGTAATCGAGATCCAGCACCGCCTGGCCTTTATAAATACCCACCGATACCGACCCAATAAGACTGTTCAGAGGGTTTTGCTTTAACATTTTTTTTTCTTTCATTGCGGTAAAAGCATCCACCATGGCAACGCAGGCACCCGTAATAGACGCTGTGCGGGTACCACCATCGGCCTGAATCACATCGCAATCAATGGTGACAGTATTTTCACCCAAGGCTTTTAAATCCACGGCGGCACGCAGAGAACGCCCAATTAGGCGCTGAATTTCCATCGTCCGGCCGGATTGTTTACCTCTGGCAGCCTCCCGATCCATCCGCGAGCCAGTGGAGCGGGGCAGCATACCGTATTCTGCGGTTATCCACCCTCGGCCTTCGCCTTTCATAAAGCGCGGCACCCCGCTCTCAATGCTGGCGGTACAAATTACTTTGGTATCACCAAACTCTACCAATACAGATCCTTCTGCATGCCGGGTGTAGCTTCGGATAATATTGATTTCTCGAAGTTGATCACTTGCTCTGCCACTGGGTCGCATAATAAAAAGTTCCTGTAGTTGACTGGTAGTTGTTTATGGCCGGGTAAAAAACAAATAGTCGCTGGGTCTGCGGACATGGCTGTATATTGCAGAAAATTCCGGTGAAAATACGCACCTTGAGCCAGTTTTTATGCTATCCACTAAGCACAATAGAAGCAGAATAACTTTTCACAGCCCCAGAAATTTGCGCACCAGTATAGCCCCTGGTACCGGCAAAATGTACTTAAAATTCCGACCTTGCTTCTAACTTGATGATTAATAGAAAATTAATCACGCCTACCGATATTCAATATTGCCCAATGGGGCTGAAACTGTTTCAATACAGTTTATTTTCCGTTTAGTTATTTGCCACGTTCAGGATGATTTGCATCAAGGCCTTATATGACCAGCAGCATGACCGCCTTCTCCCGCTCTCAAGTCCTGCTTGATCAGGGAATCCTGATTTGGGAGCTCAAATCCGTCAATAATCGCTACCTCGACATACAGTTTCGACTGCCTGAAACAATGCGCAACCTTGAGCCCTTGTTACGCGACAGACTCAGGCAGCATTTAGCTCGGGGAAAAGTAGAGTGCTCGTTAAAATTCGACCGTAACCTTGCCACTGAATCGACCCTGGCACTTAATGAAGCCCTGGCTAAGCAGCTGATTTCCGCCGCTGAACAAATTGCGGCCCTTGGCGCTCAACCCGGCACCCTGCCGGCAACAGACATTCTTGCCTGGCCCGGCGTGCTGACGCTTCGCGAAGACCATAGTGAAAACCTGCAGCAAACATTACTGGCCAGTTTCGACCAAACCCTGGAACAATTTTGCCAGGCCCGTGAACGGGAGGGTGGAGAACTGGCAAAACTGATTCTTCAGCGCCTCACGGCCATCAGCGCCGAGGTTAAAAAGATACGAGCCTGGGTACCCGAAATCATTGCTGCTCAGCGGGCCAAAATCATTGCCCGCTTCGAGGCATGCAGTATTACGCTTGATACCGAGCGCTTAGAACAAGAACTTGTCTACCTTGCCCAAAAAACAGACGTGGATGAAGAGCTGGATCGAATTGATACTCATGTGACTGAAGTAAAACGCACTTTGGAAACTGAAAAATCCGCCGGGCGACGCCTGGATTTTTTAATGCAGGAACTCAACCGGGAAGCCAATACCCTGGCCTCAAAATCAGTTAGCAGCGAATGCACCCAGTCTGCTGTTGAATTAAAAGTGCTCATAGAGCAAATGCGCGAGCAAATACAAAACATTGAATAAATTGAATCCAAGCTGAGTTAATAGTTAATGAGTGGCACACTGTTTATCATTTCTGCACCTTCCGGTGCTGGCAAAACCAGTCTAATTGAGGCCTTGGTGGCCGCAGTTACAGATATTTATGTTTCCATTTCCTATACTACCCGTCCCAAAAGGGCGGGCGAAATGGAAGGCAAAGACTATCATTTTGTTTCCCGAGACACTTTTCAGCAAATGTCACAACAGGCCGTTTTTCTGGAACATGCCGAAGTATTTGGCAATGCTTATGGCACCTCTGAAAACTGGGTTAAAGAACAGCTGCAAAACAACCAGGATGTTATTCTGGAAATCGATTGGCAGGGCGCCCAGCAGGTGCGCAAGGCTTTATCCAAAGACATTCACCAAACCAGCATTTTTATTTTACCCCCAGAAAAAAAGACCCTGCTCGACCGCCTGCAAAACAGGGCCCAGGATAATGCCGAAGTCATAGAAAAACGCATGGCGCAGGCCACCAGAGACATGTCCCACTACGTTGAATACGACTATGTTGTTATTAACGATGATTTTGACCGGGCGCTACTCGACCTTCAAGCTATCGTGCGTGCGGGACGACTGCGGCAGGAAAGGCAAAGCCAGGAAAATGTCCGCTTGTTACAAGAACTATTGGCTTAATGGCTGCCAATACGCACTGATAGCCAAAATGTCAGGCTAACATTACGCCCATAGCTTATTAAACACTCGCGTGCAGGTCTCTAATTGCGTATAATGAAGTGTTGCGATAATTACCTTATGGGATCTTTGCGCCGAATCGCAAGCGCAGGCCCATTATTTCTGTTACCTAACCATTAATTGCATGAGCTGGTTCCTGTATAGGGGCCGCATGAGGTATTAGTTCCATGGCACGAGTTACTGTTGAAGATTGTCTTGAAAATGTTGATAACCGGTTCGAGCTGGTTTTAATCGCCAGCAAACGTGCCCGCCAATTGGCAACAGGCGGCAAAGAACCCTTTGTAGCATGGGAAAATGACAAAGCTACAGTGGTTGCATTACGGGAAATTGCCGGAAAATACATAGACAGCAGCATTCTTGACAGCGCACCTAAAAACACTGACCAATCGTTAATACTGGAAGAAATTTAGGGAAGCTCCCTAAACAGTCCAATTGGCATGATAAGAAATGCCAGCACATTAAACGGCTAAACCTCGATGTGCCGGCACCCTCTAACAATTACGGAGCCGGGCGTTGCAAACTATCGATCATCTGACCGATTATCTTAATAGCTACCTGGACACGAGCCAGATTGACCAGGTGCGCAGCGCTTATTATTTTGCCAAAGAGGCTCACGAAGGCCAATACCGTCGCAGTGGCGAGCCCTATATCACCCACCCCCTTGCAGTTTCCTATATCCTTGCCGATATGCACATGGATCACCAAAGCCTCATGGCTGCCATGTTGCACGATGTTATCGAAGACACCCCCGTTGCCAAAGCCATGGTTGCCGAGCAGTTTGGTGAAACCGTTGCCGAACTGGTAGACGGTGTCAGCAAAATATCGCAAATTAAATTTGAGTCCCAGGCTATCGCCCAGGCGGAAAATTTCCGCAAGATGGTACTGGCCATGACCCAGGACATTCGCGTCATTCTGGTGAAACTGGCGGACCGCCTGCACAACATGCGCACCCTCGATGTGCTTCAACCTAAAAAGCGCCGCCGCATTGCTACAGAAACCCTCGAAATTTACAGCCCCATCGCAAACCGCCTGGGTATGAATAATATGCGGATTGAGTTTGAAGACCTGGGTTTTAGTGCGCTTTACCCCATGCGCTCAGAGTTGATAAAAAAAGCGCTTAAAAAGGCCAAGGGCAATCGCACAGAAATCATACAGTTTATTGAGCAAGCCATCCACACCCGCATGGAACAGGACGATTTACAGGCCAGGGTATTTGGCCGCGAAAAACACCTGTACAGCATCTACCAAAAAATGCGTGATAGCCGCAAATCATTTAAAGAGATCATGGATGTGTTCGGCTTTCGCATTGTCGTTAACTCAGTAGATGCCTGTTACCGGGCGCTGGGGATCATACATAACTTATACAAACCCATACCAGGCCGCTTTAAAGACTATATTGCCATTCCAAAAACCAATGGCTACCAATCTTTACACACCACACTAATTGGCACCAATGGCATTCCCATAGAAATTCAAATTCGCACCGAAGCCATGGAAGCCATGGCTAACAATGGCATTGCCGCCCACTGGCTTTATAAATCAGAAGGCTTTAACAATGCCGCTCAAACCAGAGCCAGAGAATGGCTGAAAAGCCTGCTGGACTTGCAACAACGCGCCGGCAACTCCCTGGAATTCATTGAGCACGTCAAGGTTGACCTGTTCCCCGACGAAGTTTACATTTTTACCCCGCGCGGGAAAATCCTGGTAATGCCCACGGGTGCAACGCCGGTTGATTTTGCCTATGCCGTACATTCGGGCGTAGGAGACGCCTGTGTCGCGGCCAAAATTGACCATCGCCTTGTACCGCTTAGCACCCCCCTTAAAAGCGGACAAACCGTGGAAATCATCACGGCACCTGGATCCTGTCCAAACCCTACCTGGTTGAGTTTTGTCATTACCAGCAAGGCCCGGAGCAATATTCGTCACTTTTTAAAAACCCAGCGCACCACAGATTCCATAGAGCTCGGCAAACGCTTGCTGGATAAAGCCCTTGCCTCCTTACATACCTCGCTGGATAAAATTCCCCTGGAGACCATAGACAGCGTACTTAAAGAAGCAAAATTCAACGCCCTCGATGATCTGCTTGCTGACATTGGCCTAGGCAATCGTATGCCACAGTTTGTAGCCCGGCACCTGATGCCCATTGGCGATGACGAATTGTTGCCTAACCCTCTGCATACCCCCCTGGCCATCAGAGGCACCGAAGGCATGGTTATTAATTACGGCAAGTGCTGTCGGCCCATTCCAGGCGATAATATTGTCGGCTATCTGAGCTCAGGCCGTGGCATGGTCATTCATCAAGACACCTGCAATAACGTCATTCTAGCCAACGATAAGCCCGATAAATTACTCGCCGTTGAATGGTCGGACAGTATCGAAGGTGAGTTCATTGTGGAATTAAGAATTGAAATGGAAAACCAGCGTGGCGCGCTGGCCGTAATGGCTACAGTGATTACCGATAGCGATGCCAATATTGAATCCATCCACATGGAAGAAAAAGACGTCCAGGTGTCCGTGGTAAAACTTTTCCTCGGCGTCAAAAACCGGGTTCACCTGGCCAGAGTCATCAAAAGACTACGCAACCTAAAAGCTATTTATCGGCTTACTCGGGTCAAAACCTGATACGTTTATAATCACAACAACGGGAAACCAACTATGTCTATTGACAAAAAACAGGCCATTCATACTGCGCAGGCACCGGAAGCCATAGGCACCTATTCTCAAGCCATTAAAACCGGCAATACTGTTTACCTCTCAGGCCAAATTCCACTTGACCCCAACACCATGACATTAATTGATGGCAATATGAAAGACCAGATCAACCGCGTCTTTGAAAACCTGCAGGCTGTTACCCTCGCTGCGGGGGGCAGTCTGAAAGACGTGGTAAAACTTAATGTATTCCTTACTGACCTGAGCCACTTCACTTTGGTTAATGAGGTGATGGCACAATATTTTGCACAACCTTATCCTGCCCGTGCAGCTATAGGTGTAGCTTCTTTACCAAAAGGTGCCGCCGTTGAAATGGATGCCATACTGGTTATTGAATAGAACTCTAGTTAGGAAGTAACAGCCATTATAAAAGCTCGTTCAGGTCTGTTAACTGATCAAGCACGGCTTTATAGCCCGAGGTATAATCTGCGTATTTAAATCCAAAGCCAGCCTGTTTAATTTTTTGATTAGAACAGCGTTTGTTTTGTTTTAAGTTGTCTTGATCACCTTTGTTTTGTAGGGGCGGCGCCGATTGCATGCCAAACTTGTCAGATAAATGCTGAAACAACCAAGTGGCGATTTCTCCCTTGGAGCAGGGCTTATCGTCAACACCAATATAAAGCTTATCAACAACTTTATTTTTATTGTCCTGCTCAATCAGAAAATGAATCATCCGTGCAGCGTCGTCTCGATGAATGCGATTGGTATAAATTGCTAAGGGTTCAATAGGGAGCTTGCCCTGCAATACCTTCTTTAATAACTGGTGTCTGCCCGGCCCATAAATGCCTGCAAGCCTGATCACCGTTGCGGGCACAGGCTGTTGTTGTAAAAACCTCTCGGCCTCCAGCAAAACCCGACCAGAAAACCTTGCGGGAAATGTTTCACTTAGCTCATCAACCCACTCACCCTGGCTTTGACCATAAACACCGGTGCTGGAAATAAAAAAAGCCCGTTGCAAACGGCTGGTATTAATAGCACCAAGCGCATTCCTTAAGCCATTAACAAAAATATTACGATAACCTTCTGCCGTGCTTTGCTCAGCATCAGGAGTAGGGCAATAAACCAAAAAATCAATATCCTGGGGTATCTGCTGCAAGGTTTCTGGTTTGCCAAGATCAGCCAGAATCAATTTACAGCTTGCACTTTTATTGCTTATTCCTGCTTCAAAGTCAGGCAAAGGATTACGCTTAATACCCCATATCTGATGGCCGGCTTTAACCAGCTCTCCGGCTAACTGTTGCCCAACATCACCAAAACCGGCTATTAGCACTTTACTCATCGTAATACCTTTGATTTACATCGCTTTGATGTTTCTGTATTTTGGCAATAAAAATACCTTCCATTTTTTGTGCAGCAGCTCACCA
Organism: Pseudomonadales bacterium; assembly: GCA_040235475.1. Classification (GTDB taxonomy): domain Bacteria; phylum Pseudomonadota; class Gammaproteobacteria; order Pseudomonadales; family UBA3067; genus JBECKY01. The sequence goes on along the minus strand of JBECKY010000125.1, from coordinate 5,172 downwards.
GTATAACAAGTATGGCCAGCACCAAAAGTATAAGCTTGCAAGCAGTTAAAACCAATCCAATTGAACAGCCAGTTTCGGTGCTTAAAGGTGTGGGCGGTGCTTTTCAAAAAAAACTCGCCAAGCTGAACATTTACAGCATTCAGGACTTACTGTTCCACTTACCATTTCGCTACGAAGACCGCACTCGCATCACCCCCATCGGCGCCGCTCGACCTTATGATACTCTTGTGCTTGAAGGTGAGGTGGTCGGCAGCGCCATTACTTTTGGCAAACGCCGCAGTTTACTGGTGCGCTTTCAGGATAATACCGGGCTGCTTAGTTTACGCTTTTATCACTTCAATGCCGCCCAAAAAAATGCTTTATCCCGTGGCACCAAACTGCGTTGTTACGGAGAAGTAAGACCAGGCAGCAGCGGGCTTGAACTTTATCATCCGGAATACCTTGTGTTAAAAGCAACACCACCGCCTTTAACACAAACCCTGACGCCCGTTTACCCGGTAACGGAAGGCATCAGCCAATACAAAATTCGTGATCTTGTAGAGCAATCCCTGGTATTACTTGATCAAAGTGATGACAATATCGAACTATTACCAGCCTCCATTGCCAAGCAATATAAACTGCCCTCGCTAAAAGCCGCGATTTATTTTGTTCACCACCCACCAAAAAATATTTCTCTGGCCTTAATGGAACAAAAATCCCATCCAAGCCAACAACGGCTTGCTTTTGAAGAACTGATTGCCCACAGCCTCAGCCTGCTGCAATTACGCCAGCGGCAGCAACAGCAAGCGGCACCGGCCTTGCCGCTTCCTGCGGCGCTGATAAAAAAATTTCAACAACAGCTGGGCTTTAAACTGACCCAGGCGCAACTACATGTTTGGCGCGAAATTCAAATTGATCTACAACAATCACTGCCCATGCTGCGCATGCTGCAGGGCGATGTCGGCTCAGGTAAAACCGTTGTGGCCACATTGGCGGCCTTGCAGGCCATTGGCAATGGTTTGCAGGCAGTGCTAATGGCCCCCACTGAGATATTGGCGGAACAACATTACCTGAATTTGCAGCAATGGCTTGAGCCTTTAAATATAACAATCGGCTTTCTTTCCGGTTCGTTGAAAGTAAAGCCACGCAAAACTTCGTTACAAGCCATTGCTGCTGGTGATTATCAAATGATTGTCGGCACCCACGCACTGTTTCAGGATGCAGTTATCTTTAACAAGGTAGGCTTAATTATTATTGATGAACAACACCGCTTTGGTGTCCATCAACGCCTGGCATTAAAACAAAAAGCCGTGCGCACTCCACACCGTGCTTGTCACCAGTTGATTATGACCGCAACACCCATTCCCCGCACCTTGACCATGAGCGCCTATGGCGATCTGGATAACTCTATTATTGACGAACTGCCTCCCGGCCGCATTCCGGTTAGAACCCTGGTGCTACCGGCCGAAAAGCGCCGTGAAGTCATTAACCGCGTACAAGCTGCCTGCACAGAAAAAAAACAGGCTTATTGGGTTTGCACCCTGATTGAAGAATCTGAAACCTTGCAATGCCAGGCCGCAGAAATCACCGCTGAAAGCTTACAAGAACAATTGCCAAAACTGACCATTGGCCTGGTGCACGGCCGCATGAAAACCGATGCCAAGGCAGCCGTAATGGAGCAATTTAAATGCGGCGAGATTGATTTACTGGTGGCCACCACGGTGATTGAAGTGGGCGTGAATGTACCCAACGCCAGCTTGATGATTATTGAAAATCCTGAACGCCTGGGTCTGGCACAACTGCACCAGTTGCGGGGCCGGGTAGGGCGGGGGGCTGTTGAGAGTTTCTGTGTGCTGTTATACGAAGCACCTTTATCCATCACTGGCAAACAGCGATTAGCAATTATGCGCGAGACCAACGACGGTTTTAAGATTGCCGAAAAGGACCTGGAATTAAGGGGCCCCGGTGAAGTTCTGGGTACTCGGCAAACCGGGGACATTGGCTTTCGAATTGCTGACCTTATACAACATAAAGCTTTGGTGGAGCCTGCCCGCGATAGCGCACTATTAATACAACAACAGCAGCCTGCTCAGGCTGGCTTGCTGGTTAAACGCTGGTTAAGCAATACAGAAGAGTATGGCAATGTATGAGATTACAAAAAGCATGGGGGCTGACATAAACCGGCCCCCATGCTTTTTGCTTGCTTTGATTAATTAACGGTCAGCAACACCTTGACCCGTTTATCTACTGAGCGCGTATCAATGTAGCCAATGGCGCCGCTATTGTTCATTATAGCGTTAATTACTTCTTCATCATCATTACCCACGCTTCTCGGAGGCGCGGCCTTGCCAGTAAAAATCATCCGGGACCAGTACGAAATCATCTGGCTCGGGTTCTTATTCGCCACTTCGGTATAAAACTTTTTACGCAATTGACTCTCGTTGCTGTGATCAATAGGCTCAGCCTTAAGGCCGGTTTTAAAGCTTGTATCCTTTTTTAAAAACAGCCGCGCTGCGCTCTCCTTGCTCAACATGTCAGTTGGATTATCTGCATTCACAACAACGGCAATACCGGCCTGAGCGAGCTCCATGCCTGCCGCTATCAGCACTAGCGGTAACAGTAGTTTGATTACACTTTTCATTTTTCCTTCTCCCTAAAATACAGCGTCTAAGACAAGTGAATATACGTTGGCATGCTCAAATGGGTCGGCAAAGAATTCTTCAGCATCGAAGGTCCCTTTGGTATCATCCTGAGGCTCAACATAGCGCCACTCGGCTTTGAGTTTTACACTGGGCAACAAGTCATAAGTTACACCCAGATAAGTGGATTTTTGCGCTTCCTGGAAACCTGCCTGGAGCAGGCCAGCAGATGACACCGCAGTACCTGCAAACGTGCCTGGAGGCGCCGCAAAATGGCATTAAGAGTAGCGCCTATCGTAGCCGCATTTAGGTTTTATCCTCTATTGTTGGATGAATGCTACCGAAAAAATTTTTTACTGCTTTTACCTGTTTAAGCTTATGACAAGGCTTATAAATTATTTGTGATACCACTCAAGCTATTGATTATTTTTTCAATGCCTAAGGAACTTTTTTTATCAGAAAACTAAGGAAGCTTGCCCACCAAATCATCACAGTTATAGGTCTTCATAGCTTTGACTGATGGTCTTTGGCCGCAATGGCTTGGTATTTTATATTTTTTCAGGCGTTTTTTATTCGGTGCAAAGATATGGATTTTTTTACTAAAAACTTTTCTAAGCCTGGGTTCATGCATTGTATTTTTATGCTTTTTTCGCTTTTATACGACACTTTCCCGTTTATCATGGACAAATTTTCCAGAAGCATGAACAATAGCAGGGCCAAACCCTGCTTAAGGTGTGCTCCTGTTTTATTCCAACAGGCGCTAAGATTTGCCGTGCAGAGGTTGATTAATACAAACAGCAGGGAGTACGCATAACATGACTCAACAAGCACCCGCCTTTACCCGTAATGGTGAGGATTTCCCCATTGTTATCATCGGTTCTGGTTTTGCCGGAATCGGCCTGGCTATCAAACTTAAAGAAGCCGGTATTCATTCATTTACCATCTACGAAAGAGAGGCCGAGGCCGGGGGCACCTGGCGCGATAACACCTACCCCGGTTGCGCCTGCGATGTGCCTTCTTATGTGTACTCCTATTCCTTTGAGCCAAATTCCAATTGGAGCAGGATGTTTTCTCCCGGTCCTGAAATCCAGAACTACCTGCTACATTGCGTAGAGAAATACGATCTTCGTCGCCATATGCAGTTTAATACCGAAGTTTCAAAGGCGGTGTTTAATGAACAACAGGCTGTCTGGACATTAACCACCAAAGAGGGCAAAACCGTCACGGCCAGAGCCGTTGTTTCCTGTGTTGGCGGTTTAACCGATCCAGCCTATCCCGACATTAAGGGTATTTATGATTTTAAAGGCAAGATTTTCCACACTGCTCGCTGGGATCATGATTATGCGCTAAAAGGAAAAAATGTTGCGGTGATTGGTACCGGTTGCAGTGCCGTTCAGGTGATTCCTGAGATTGCAGCGGATGTTAGTAAATTAACGGTTTTTCAACGCACCGCTGCCTGGATATTGCCAAAACATGATCCGGTCATTTCAGACAAAGTCAAAGCTCTGTTCAATCGCCTCCCGCGATTACAAAAAGTTGTGCGCGGTTTGCTGTTCTGGGGCAGCGAAGCGCTGGGGCCTTCCTTGATTTTGAATTCACCCAGACTGTCTTTTCCCTTTGAATGGGTTTCGGCTCGGCACCTGCGAAAGAGCATTATCGATCCGGTCTTGCGGGAAAAGTTAAAAGTAAAATTTCAGTTTGGTTGTAAGCGGATGATCATTTCCAGTGATTATTACCCGGCACTGGCCCGCGACAATGTTGAACTGGTTACCGAAGGTATTGCCGAGGTTACGGAACACGGCATTCGAACTAATGACGGGGTAGTGCACGAACTGGATGCGATTATTTTGGCCACCGGTTTTGATTTGGGTTTAGCCGATGCGCCTTTTGAGATCCAGGGCCTTAACGGCAGAAAACTCAGTGACGACTGGGGCAAAACCGGCGCAGTTGCCTATAAAGGCGTTGCCATTACCGGTTATCCAAACTGGTTTATGTGCATGGGGCCGAACACCGGGCCGGGGCATACTTCAGTGATTATTTATACCGAAGCTCAGATCAATTATATTGTGCAAGGCATCCAAAACTTGATTAAAAACAAGCTGAGCTACGTGACGGTTAAAAAGGATATTCAAGACGCTTACAACGAGCGCATTCAAAAACGCATGAAACATACGGTATGGACATCCGGCAGCTGTCAAAGCTGGTACTTGAATAAAGACGGCACCAACCATGCGCTGTACCCGGGTTTTGCCACGCAATATGCTGCCGGTATCCGCAAATTTAAGCCCGCTGAATATGCTGTGGTTAAACAATCTGTTGCCCGCCAGCCGGAAATAAACGAAGTGATAAACGCTTAATTAAACCCACATCCATATGAGCGGGATATTTAGCAGATGAACCCCAGCATAAGAAGCCGCATTGTTAGAGCAATTATTAAATACGGGATGAAACCCAGAATTGTGGCCCATATCCCCGTGCAAAAGCAGCGCAGTGTTATGGATGCTTTAACCAGGCTGGTGATTTTACCGAGAAAAACCACGGTTGAAAAAATCAG
>JBECKY010000113.1:0-46794 GCA_040235475.1 Pseudomonadales bacterium | reverse complement strand
GGCACTTACTATGTCAGGGCCCGCAATCGCGGTTATGATCAACACGCCTCCATGTGGTACTCTGTTTTACTGTCATCATTGTATGAATTCGGCTCAGAAGCTCTTTTTGAGCGTGCCTCGGCTCAGGATCTGATAGTAACGCCTCTGGGCGGCTACTTTTTTGGCGAATACATGATGAAGGCCCGGGCAAAAGTGCAAGCCAGCATGGCTGCAAAAGCCACACCGTCCTTTTATGACAAAACCCTTATGATAGCCACCGACCCCCTGGGCTGGATCAACCATAAAACCTCCCGGCTCCTCGGTACGGCCAGCAGGTTCAGCCTCCAACCCATTAGTGCTTTAATACTGCCAAAAACTAACCCCGCCAACTCATTCGAATTTCAAACACTTAATACAAATATCAAAGAAGAGCCTGCCCGAATACCCATGAAGCTTGGCTTACAGTTCAACCTAAGCTGGTAATTAAACACAGCTGTTTTATTGGCCGCCTCTTGCCTTAAGCCTGAAAAATCGTCACATAGAAATTCTTTTAACAAATGACAGCAAACATCCCTATCTTCAACCGACAGCAAGCTCTGATTGTTGTCATCAAACCACATTGTACCCAGACCATTATTTGCTAAGCTCAGCCTGCTTAGAGATTCATGCAGGACATAAAGATACTCGCCAATTTCTATTCTTGTTTACCGAGGCCAGCATACTCAGACAAGAATCTATTTTATTTCTTGGCCTATTACCCATAACCCCTTAGCTTGTCAAAAAAGGAGAAAAATATGTTCGGATCACCCGTTGCCCTGATTAACCCACCGGGACTACCCGTAGAAAGAGGCAAAATTCATGAATTCAGCAATGCCATTGGTGATGCTAACCCCATGTTCCATGACGAAATTGCCGCCAAAGCAGCAGGCTTGCCTTCCGTTGTCGCGCCACCAACTTATTGTGCCACGCAAGCTTTCTTTGCCACACCGGATCAAGCCAAGGTGATGATGGAACTTGGCCTGGATTTACGCTTTGTGCTTCATGGTGGTCAGGAGTTCGAATTTGTCAGACCCTTGTTTGCCGGTGACCAGCTAACACCCCATCAAGGTGAAATTTCCTCCTATACAAAAGAAGGCAAGCGCGGAGGATTGATGAAATTTGTAGACATTTATTCACACTTCACTGACCAAAATGGCAATGTTGTTGTGCGCATAAAAAATACTATTATTCAAACAGGTGGGGTAGTTAAGGAATGAACTCAGCATTTGACGACATAAAAGAAGGTGATGAACACATCATCACACACAGGGGTTTTTCACGCACAGATTTTGTCAAATACGCTGGTGCTGGAGGCGATTTTAACCCTATTCACCACGATGAAAGTTTTGCCAAAATGTCGGGCAATGAATCAGTGTTCGGCATGGGCATGCTCACTGCATCGATGTTAAGCCGGGTTTTAACTGACTGGTTTGGCGCAACATCGGTGAAAAAATACGCTATTCGCTTTAAATCCAGGTTGTGGCCTGGTGACAATGTGGTATTTAAAGGGGTAGTGAGCAAGATTTACGAAGAGGATGGCGTTAAACACGTCGATATTGACCTAAGTGCCACCAACCAAAAAGACGAAGTGCTTATTCAGGCCCAAGGAACTTGTCGCCCCTGGGTGCCGCAATAAAGTGGCATCAAGCCGATAAAACATACCATCACGACCCGGTGCGGTTTAAACCACATCGGGTCGTGGTTAATAAATGCCGCCCTCTTCAAGCTGCGGCCAGTTCTGTTTTCTTCAATGCCGCTTCCATCTGCTCGGCATGGCGTATCAATATTGGCTGACCACTGTTACGGCTGGCTTCAATAGCCAGACGGCGTTCTGCCGGCGAGGCCAGTTCATTGTCCCACTGAATCAATCTGGCATTCATAATTTCGTGCCATAAAGGTGGAATCAAAGCAATCAGCATTGAAGGCACATAGCCCAGTATTGTAGTCGGCGCCTCTGCAACCAAGGGTTTTAAATTCCAGAACTCAACGTCTGCATCAGCATGATGATGGGAGTGCCTGGGCACGCCACCTACAACCCATAAAGCCATGCGTTCATTGCTGTTCCAGGCATGGCGCACCTGCATAGGCTCAGTTGGCACCCGGATTAAACCATAATGCTCAATAAAATTAGCCGCCTCCAACGCGTAATGAGAAGCCAGGGCCATGGCAAACAAGGTTGGAATAGCCCAGAAACCGGCAAAATACACCATTGCAACGGTCCAGACCCCCTCAAGCACCCACCATCGCAACGCTTCGTTTTGCAAGCTCCAGACCTTCAAACCCATTTTTTTCAAACGTTCTTTTTCAAGATCCCAGGTCATTTTGTATTGGCCGATAATCGAGCGGGTGGAAAAAGAATAATAGTTATCACCCCTCTGGGCCGTAGCGGGGTCAGCAGGCGTTGCTACTAAATTATGGTGCCCATAAGGATGGCGGATAGAAAAATAAGTAAAGTAACCCGGCACCTGGCTCAAGCGCCCCATCAGGTGAGCAAGGGGCCTATCCTTTCGATGTGTCAGCTCATGGCCAACAACAACACTGCCAATAGCCACGACGGCGCCAGCGAAACCAAAAGCTGTCGCCAAGAAGAAAAAGCCTACCTCAGCACGGGCTGCCATAACATCAACACCCGTCACTGCCTGGAATCCAGCCCCCAAAGCAAACAGATCATATTCAGGTGCAACAACCAACCACAGCAGAGCGATTTCAGTAACAAACGTAGCGGCCATGGCCAAATATTGTAAGGGATAAAATAAACTGGGGTTTTTGAAATTCCAGTCGGACTCATCCTTGCCAAAAAACAACTCGCCGCCAACCACCAAGACCAGAGAAAACACACCCCAAATTATCAGGGCATTGCCGCCTAAAAAAAACAGCGGCACTGCGATCAGACCAAGAATATGAATAATAAAAAACTTCGCGTAATCAAAGCACGCTTTAACCGCTGCAAACATTTTATTGGCTCCTTTTTTTATTTATTTTATTAGTTGCATGTTTACTTTTTACAAGTATTACTTAAGACATGCAAGGTAAAATATTTTGCCAAGCAACTATTAAAAAATATTAATGTAATGTAAAAATGCGGATTACTCCAAAGATGCTTATAAAATCAAAATTTGTCGTAAAAATACAGCGACTCAATGTCTAATTAATGCAAACCACGCTATTGATTTATTCGTTCTGCGCCTTCATGCTAGGTTCACCGAATCAGCTTGGCTGCAAAAAAATTTTTAGCCCGCCCAGCCTTATCCGAAGCCTCTGATTTAAGGGTGAGCAAGCTACAAGCGATGCAATAATAACAAGCATAGGAGTTTTATCTTGAAGTCATTTTTATCCTTAATAAGCCTAATTCTTGTTATTAGCACGGCCCACATTACTTACGCTAGCACCAGCCCTAATCAACTTTCTCCAGTACACAGCCGGCAATTAACTATTGTCAAAGCGGCTGCTTTGCCCATGCTATTAGGCAAAGCAGCCGATAGTTTTTCGGTAATGGCCGTTAAGGCTGATACATTCATTCCAATCCCCTACCAGTTTGATGATACCGATATATTGGGTTTTCCCTATGTGCCAAATGGATATTTTGAAATCGATGGCCAGGAAGGCATTATAGAAGCACAGGACGAACTGGCTTTTATGCTGAAAGATACCGGTTTAAAAGCAACCAGGGAGCAGATCAACAAGCTTGAAGGGAATATTGTTGCCGAACTTGGCTTCCAGGTTAATGGAGTAGCACGCTATGCCTATGTGGTGAAAGATAATGCCATGCGCAGTGAGAAACATTATGCTGCTTACGATCAAAGCAGCGGTCTAATCAGCACTGACTCTTACACACTTCAAACAACTCCAAACGATATTCTTATTTGGAGCGATTTAATGTACTCAGGCTACACCCCTGGCGTTACCATCTTCGATACGATGAAATTCAGGATTCGAGCCCGACTGGGATTTATAAAAGCGACCATTCATAACGACCTGATTCCCACCAAGGTTTTTGCGGTAAAAAACGGGTCTGTGCGCAGCCTGGTCAGCGTTCAAATTAAAATTGCAATACTGGGTATTAAACTGGCCAGCGCAGGCTCCGTAATGACTTTTACTGAGGATGGTTTTACGGTACCGGTATTCGCTGCCATTCCGGCCATTGCTGCCACCCTGAGCGATCTCTCAATAGACGTTTCCATGGATTTCAATGCCTTTGATGGCACCAAAATAAGAACCGGACTGGGACCCAAAACACCCTTAATAGCAGGCAGCGATGCGGGGGCAACACCAGAGCAACTGAAAATATCTCTCGAAGACAGCTGGCTGACGGGCACGACTGAAAAAGGTTTTGATATTATTGCATTTTTCAATGCGCAGAACGACTTCAAGCCAAAACTGGAAGTTCTGTACCGGGATACATTCTGGGGTGCCAAACCTGACAAACCCGAACGTTTTGAAGGCTCGCATCCTGAAATTGGTTACCATATAAAAAACATACCCAACGGTGCTGATCTTTTATTTTCCATAGATGTGCACTTTGGCAATGATTTTTGGAGCTACGGTATTGAGAAAATCGTGAATGAAATTCAACATCCACCTGAGCTGACAGTACAAACACAGCTCTGATTAAGATTGTTATTAGCTTGAACTGGATTTGAGTTTAAGCTGACTGGGCTTAAGAGGATCCACCAAGACACGGCGGTGACATTGGGGCCTTGCCGTGACGATCCAGCCACTCCTGCTTTGTATACGTATGCAAAGCCAGGGCATGAACACCACCGGCTAACTCTGCTTTTAATAGAGCGTAAATTTGTTGATGCCGTTTTACCAAAGCGATACCCTCAAAATCTGTCGAAACCAGTGTCACTTTAAAGTGGGTTTCAGAATTTGGCGGCACGTTATGATTATTGCTTTCATTAAGCACTTCCATATGATTTAAATCCAGCGCTGCTGAAAGTTTATTTTCTATAATGTCTTTTATTTGCATCACTTTTAGCTTTCTCTCTGGTTTTAAATGCTCAAAAAGTTAAGCGGGCACCCACAAAAGCGCCTTTTTCAAAATCTACATCGCCAAAGTCGGCTATCTCTATTTCAATACGACGATAGCCCACATAAATATCGGTGCTACGCAAGGCATGAAACTCCAGGCGCAGCGCGTACTCAAGGTAGCTGTCTGTATCACCAAACGCCAACACACTCGGTGCGTAATAAACGTCAGCACCAATACCTAAAGCCGACAAAGTAGGAAAAGCCCAGCGGCCAAAACCACCCACTCCAAAAACAACACCAGAATCGTCCAAAGAAAAACCGGTTTCAAGGTCGGCGTCATAAGCAAACACCTGCCCACCCAAGCCTAAAAAGCTGCCTTGCCCATATTGTTCAACAACGTGTAAACCACCAGCAACAATATTACCGCCGTCTTCCTGATGTAATAATGAAAAATTACCACTTAAATTAGATTGCCTGATTTTTTGCATGATGAAGACTCTTGCTACTTCATCATTAATATCCACCCCAAAATTACCCGCCACGGCATTGGAACTGGCCAACACTCCTGTTAATCCTGCGATGGTGATTAGCATTGCAAAAGTTTTTTTTACGTTATTTCTCATTTCTAAACCCAGTTTGAAGTTGATTGGTTAATGACTTACATTGACTGCTTGCAGGGCTCTTAGTTGCAATCAAACAGGACTTTTCTCGCCGTTTCCAGCCCTCTCCTGTTCTTTTCGTGCCACTTTGCAAACTCAGGCAAAGCTATAATAAAAACCAGAACCTGTTCACAGACAAAAATGGGCGCAAATTGAACAAACCTAAGCAACACGCTAGTCTAGTGGATAGCCTCTGTTTTAAGTTTTGAATAAACGCCCAACTTATTTTATTACTAATCTATTTATTGCAGACCTGTTTACAGAAGATAACCTTATGTCCTCAAGATTGCTGATACTATCACTAAGCAGCCTGATATTGTTAGGCTTTCCCACTCTTTGCTCTTCCGAAGCTTTTTATAAATGGGTGGACAAAAATGGCAGAGTCCATTATTCAAGCCAAAAACCCGATAATAACCCAAGCGTGAAAACAATAAACATCAAGGAAGATTATACAAGCGCTGAAAAACCGCCTCAACAAGTGCCAGACCTCAATCAGGCCGATGCCACTGAGAAAAGCCAACCCACGTCAGCCCTGCCCAGCTACAAAGGCTCTGGCGCCGGTACTGTTGTTATGTACAGCACAGCCTGGTGTGGGTATTGCAAAAAAGCCCGGCTCTATTTCCGCGAAAACAATATCGCCTTTACCGATTATGATATCGAAAAATCCACCAAGGCCAAGGCTCAACATAAACAATACAACGGTTCTGGTGTACCATTGCTCTTATTTGGCAGGCATAAAATGCAAGGTTTTAACGTTGAAGGTTTTGAAAGACTTTATTTCCAGTGAGTTAAGCACCAGTGAAGTAAGCCTTTGCACTAAACATTTTAGCCAGAGCAAAGCCATTCATATGAACTCCACACACGACTTGTCTGGGTAAAAGTAAATTATCAAAGGAACAAGCAATGAAAAATACAATAATCATATTCTGCCTAATGCTAGCATGCAATGCTTTTGCAGAAATGCCCCAAGGCTTGAGTGAAAAAGACATGCAAGCGATGATGCAGAACATAGGGAAAGTGCAAACGTGTATGAAAAATATTGACCAGTCAGAAATAAAAGCCTTAGAGCAACGTTCAAACAAAATTCAAACTGAATTGAAATCGTTATGCGCCAGTGGAAAACATAAAGCGGCACAGGATAAAGCTGTTTCATTTGCTAGGGAGATATCCCAAATGTCATCTCTAAAAACAATAAAAGAATGCTCTGAAATAATAAAAAGCGTAATGCCAAAAATATCCATGCCAGACTTGAGTGAGGATTATGCTCATACAAATGTCTGTGAAAGAGGCTTGTAGCAATGGGTAACGTAAGAATTGGTCTTATAGTATTATTTTTTTTGGGCATTCTGGCAGGCTGCTCCTCAGCCGGAGTCCATGATGAGTTATCAGCCTCCCGCCTTTCATATGAACCGGAGCATGATAGCAAACGATTTGTCATCAAGTCGGCCAGCATCAAGATTGAGGTTGCTAACCTAAACACAGCCGCGAATGAAATAATAAATATCGTAGAGCGCGAATCAGGTTTTATTGATAATACCCATAATTACGACCAGCAAACATTCACTTTGACAGTTAAAATACCAGAAGCAAAACTTGAGTCATTTGTAGATGACGTTGCTGCCAAGGGCAAACTGATTTCCAAATCGTTTAACTCCAGAGATGTTACAAACGAGATCATCGATATCGAAGCCAGGTTGAAAAACCTTATTGCGTTAAGAGAAAGATTTCGCTCTATTCTGGTCAAGGCAGAAAAAGTCAGCGAAATCCTGGAGATTGAAAAGGAGTTGTCGCGTATCCAGTCAGAAATTGATGCCATTGAAGGGCGTAGAAAATCCCTACAGCATCAGGTAGCCTTATCCAAAGTTGATATCACCATTAAACAAAAAATAATTTACGGCCCTTTGGCTTATCTTGGCATAGGCCTTTACTGGATTGTAGAAAAACTTTTTGTAATCAAATAGAAGCTGCTATATTCTGACCCCAATAATCTTAAAGCATAGCCATTAGGAAAAATTAAAATGACAGAAACCATTAGGCCTGTCCATAAAGATAAAGTAGCCATTGTAAGCGGTGCCGGCAGAGGCATTGGTAAGGAAATTGCGCTTTATTTAGCCAAGGCTGGCGCGAAAGTTGTGGTCAATGACCTGGGTGCCAATACTGACGGCACTGGACAAGGCAAAATTGCTGATGAAGTGGTGGCCGAGATAAAAGTGGCGGGGGGCGAGGCCGTTGCCAACTACGACTCTGTGGCAACGGTTGAAGGTGGCCAGGCCCTATTTGATACTGCCATTGAGCATTTTGGCTCCCTGGATATCCTGGTTAACAACGCCGGAATTTTACGCGACAAAACTATTTTCAAAATGGAGGAGTCAGATTGGGACGCAGTCATAGCGGTACATTTGAAAGGTCACTATTGCTGCACGCGGCCTTTCGCACGCTACATTCGGGAAACTAACCGACAAAACTGCAGAATTATCAATTTTTCATCCGTATCTGGACTGCTGGGTAATTTTGGTCAATCCAATTACGGCGCTGCTAAAGCTGGCATTGCAGGCTTCAGTCGGGTCTTGGCTCTGGAGCTACAAAAATACAATACCTGTGTAAATGTTATCTCTCCAGGCGCAGCTACCCGCATGACCTTGGATATTTATGAATCCAGAGGCATGAAAGTGGATCCCAGCGACCCTGTTCATGGCCCGCAACAGATCGCGCCGGTAGTAAGCTGGCTGGCGTCAGAACAAGCGGACGGCATCACCGGACAAATTATTCATGTTGCCAGGGGGCAGGTGGCGATCATGCAACAACCGGCTATGCTTAAAGCTTACCAAACCGACCATGTCTGGACACAAGACGATCTGGATACAGTGATGCCAAAATTAATAGCGGCCAAAAAAGCGCATGATGCTGCGGTGGCCAAAGGCAGCACAGCAGAAAAATTTTAACTCGCACCCGGCATTCCCTGCTTGATAATTTAAAACCGTTCACTTGCAAATATTGGTCTTAAAAGGAGCCATAATCATGTCAAACCCCGAGATAGCAAGCAAAACACCTTACGGTGTAGAGGTCGATGCCGGGAAAAAATATTTCTGGTGCGCCTGTGGAAAAAGTTCCAAGCAGCCCTTTTGTGATGGTTCCCATAAAGGTTCCGAGTTTTCGCCCTTAGAATATCTGGCAAGTGAGAGTAAAAAGATTTTTTTCTGCGGCTGCAAACATACAGCTAATAAACCCTTATGCGATGGTAGCCATAAAAACTTATAAAGCATGTCACTTTAGTCTATAAATCCGCTAAAGGATGCGCGGACCATTGGCTTTCAAAATGTGCGTCGACATAAGCAGAAGGCACGCTACCTATGGATTCATAGCGCCACCGGGCTTTATTGTCCTTATCAATCAATAAGGCCCTAACACCTTCGGCAAAATCCGGGTGAAAACAGCATTGCATGGACATAATAAATTCCATTCGAAACACTTCTGCAAGCGACAGATATTTTGCTCTTTTTATTTGCTCCTGAACCAGATAGGCGCTTACGGGGCAACCTGCCTGCAATTTTTTTTGCGCTGAAATAAACCATTTATCATTACTGTTGTGCTGAGCAATAGCATTGCCAATGGCGGCAAGGTCATCAAAATCGCACAGCTCATTTATCTGATCGTAGTAATGACGCAATTTTGACTCTGGCATACCTTGTCCAGCGGATGGCTGTGTTTTTAGCGACTGAATCTCCAGCTCTTTTAGCAGTGCCGAGACTATTTTATGGTTGGCATCTTTAGGGTGGCTATCCGAAGGCGATCGCCAGTCGGCTGCCAGTAAAGCCTGATCAAAAGTAGTTTTTTTGTCGCTGCTGATAAAGCGATCGGCAAGACCGACAAACAAAGCATCAGCCGCATTGAGTTTGCAGCCCGTGAGCCCGGCAAACAGGCCAGTATGGCCCGGCATGCGGGCCAAAAACCAGGAAGCGCCGACATCGGGATATAAACCAATACCGATTTCTGGCATTGCTATATGAGTCGTTTCAGTCACCACTCGATACCCTGCGCCAGACATCAAGCCTAAACCACCACCCATAACAATACCGTGCCCCCAACAAATCAGCGGCTTGCTATAACGATGAATAGCGTAGTCAAGCCGATACTCGGTGCTAAAAAATTCTTCCGCATAGGCATTGGGACCCTGAGGGTTTTCCAGAATTGACTGATACAATTTACGGATATCGCCACCCGCACAAAAGGCTTTGTCACCGGCGCCCTGGAGCAACACACAGGCAATGGTATTATCTTTCTGCCAGGTTGAGAGCTTCTCTGCTAATAGCACTACCATGTCAAGGCTTAAAGCATTCAGCGCCTTCGGCGCATTCAATGTAGCTACACCTATGCGCTTACCGTTGGCAGCTGGCTTTTCCTCGAATAATATCGGACTTGTCATTGTTTATTTAAAAACCTGCTGATGATGAATGAAGCAATTGCTCAGGCATTTTTCCACTGGGGTTTGCGTTTTTCCAGAAAAGCATTAACACCTTCCTGCTGATCCTGAGTATCAAACAAATCCACAAACGCTGCTCGCTCTACTGGCATAGCCCTATAGATTGGTTGATGTCGAGCGGCTTGAATCAGCGGTTTGCATGCCCTGACACTGGAAGGACTTTGCCCCGCTACTTTTTCAGCCAAAGCCATAGCCACGCTTTTGGCTTGACCTTTTGCAACAACTTCTTCGACCAGGCCGATTTTTTCAGCGGTTTGCGCATTGACACGCTCACCACAAAGGATCATCCGTTTAGCCCAGCCCTCACCAATCAACCAAGGCAAAAACTGCGTACCACAACCACAGGGCAATAAACCCACGCTGGCTTCAGGCAGGGCCATTTGCGCTTGCTCTTCGGCAATACGAATATCGCAGGCCAGCGCTGCCTCAAGGCCACCGCCCATGGCATAACCATTAATGGCGGCAATGGAAACGCCGTTAAAATCGCTTAGCGTTTCAAAGGCAGCGCCAAAATGATCGGACATGCTTTTTGCTACCGGCTTGCCGCCTTCTGCAAATATTTTCAGGTTAGCGCCTGCCGAGAAAAACTTTTCACCCTGCCCGGTCAACACCAGACTGTAGATATTCGGATCGTCGTTGAGGGTTTCTACAATTGTTTTCAGGGCGGCTAAATTTTCGCTATCCCAGGTATTGGCTGGCGGATTATTAATGGTAATTACTGCCGTGTGTTCGACAATTTCCACCTGCAATTTAGCACAATGATTTAGAGCTGCTTGATCAGTCATTTGAGTTCTCTTATGTTTACTTTTCTTCTTTGGTTTGGCTTGATGATTATGCTTATTTAAAGTTTTTATACGATAATGTCTACGGCACCTTCCATTAATAATCTTCTCCCAATAATCAACCGCATGATTTCATTGGTGCCTTCAAGGATTTGATGGACCCGCGCATCGCGAACATAGCGCTCCAGCGGGTAGTCTTTAATATACCCATAACCACCGTGTATTTGTAAAGCTTCGTTACAAACATCAAAACAATAATCAGTGGCAAAACGTTTTGCCATGGCACAATAGCTTGTTGCTTCGGAATCTTCTTGATCGAGCTTGAATGCCGCCAGCCTGACCATTTGCCGCGACGCAATAAGATGGGTAGCCATGTCTGCCAGCTTAAATTGTAGAGCCTGAAAACTTGCCAGGGGTTTACCAAATTGCTGTCTTTCGTTCAAATAAGCTTGCGCCTGGACAAGGGCGGCCTGAGCCACACCCAAAGAACAACTGGCTATGTTAATACGTCCGCCATCCAGCCCTTTCATGGCAATGGTAAAACCTTCGCCTTCCTTCCCAAGCCGGTTTGCTACGGGCACTTTAACATTTTCAAAGGTAATCAGCCGGGTGGGCTGGCTGTTCCAGCCCATTTTATCTTCTTTTTTACCGTAGACAATGCCTTCACTGTCGGCAGGGATAAGCAGGCTCGAAATCCCTTTTGCCCCTTCGCCACCGGTACGAACCATTACTACCAGAACATCAGTAGCTCCGGCACCGGAGATAAACATTTTGCTGCCGTTAACAAGATAATAATCATCTTGTTTTTCTGCCTTGGTTTTTAACGAGGCCGCATCAGACCCGGCCCCTGGTTCGGTAAGGCAATATGAAGCCAACAATTTACCACTGGTGAGTTGCGGCCCCCAGTGATCACGCAAAGCCTCACTGCCAAATCGGGTAATCATCCAGGTGGCCATATTATGGATGGTGAAGTAAGCTGCGGTAGAGGTACAACCCGATGCCAACTGCTCAAAGACCAGACTGCTGTCCAGTCGGGATAAGCCAATACCACCCACCGATTCATCAATATAAAGACCACAAAAACCAAGCTCTGCGGATTTTTTAATAACATCAACCGGGAAAAATCCTTCTTTGTCCCATTCTGCAGCATGTGGTGCCAGCTCATTCTCGGCAAAAGTACGAGCCATGCTTTGAAATGCCTTTTGCTCCTCAGTCAGTTCAAAATTCATTTGCTCTTTCCTTCTTGATTTTACAGATGAGGTCTCAGAAGCCCCTGACTGGTTCAGGTCACCCCTTAGAATTGTAAACTATGAAGTATAGGTAGATGTACTGTGATTTCCAATGGCCACAACTGAACAAGCAAGGCCACTGAAAATCACCGTACTGGGGAAGCAGTATACCTGTCCGCCAGGGTGTGTTAATGAAGCAGGAATCGTTATTGAAAAATTTGGCTAATATCCACAGCATCGCCATCAAGCGGTATAGCGCTGATAAGACCCGCTTCCCGCAGCACATTTGCATAAAGCACATTGTCCACGTAGATCGCGCCCAACAGCCCATCACCGACTAAGTCCAGATAAAATTCGGTCACAATGCCATCTTGATTCAGTATATTGAGAATTGAAGTCTCTGTGCTTGTAGAAATATCAAATACACGCCCTTCGTATTCGATACTGACAGAATCAGGCACTGGTGTAAGGTTAATCAATTCACCCATAAGCACTGTTTGAGCCACTTCCCCACCACCGAGCACACTTTCAAAACCAATGGTATAGCTGGAAACGTCACCCAATGAAATGGTTACCGAGTTTCCAGCACCCAAGGCAGACGAGCTTGCCAAAATTAAATAGCCTCCCAATTGATCGCTGGAAAGGTTCTTTATTTCACTTAAAGAAACCTGATCGGCATTCATATCAACTTCAAACTGTCCTTGAACGCTAAAAGTATCATAGGCATTGGAAATGCTGCCTTCGACAAGGGCTAGAATATTTTTGCCGCTATAAAGCTCAGGAACGGTGAAAATCAAATCCACCTGCTGAAAATTAAGCTCGCCCACAACAAGCACTTCACGGGTCAGCACATCAAAGGTAACCGATAAACCACTTTCAAGGGTTGGAATGGCAATTTTCAGATAAGGTTTAAGCAGGCTACAAAAGTTTAGGCCTAGAACTGTGATATTACCTTCGCAAATTTCCGCCAAGGTATACTTCCCAGCAATGCTGGAGCAAAGTGTACCTGCCAAGCCCGTTAAAAAAGAACACGCATAAGGCAAGACATCTTCATTATTGGCAATATCGGGCACCAAAGACAATGCCAAGGCATATTTGCCTGTTGCCACCAAAGCCGAAACCGTGTCATTAGAAAGCATGGCTTGCTGGGCCAATGATATTTGGTCAGAGAAACCAAATGTTGTTACATCACTCAAATCCAGTTGCGAACCCAGGTTTACCAAGTCATCTATAAATAAACCGACCTGCGCTTGCGTAGTTTGGCCCACCCCTGGGCTTACCTCAATACTGGAATACTCGCCAGCAGAAGCCATTGCAAACGCTAACTTATGCAACAAGTAGTTTTTAAACTCCACCAGCTGATTGTTTTGCTCAAGCAACTTTTCTGTAATTATCAAGGCTTCTTGCAACAATTTAGCCAGGGTCACAGCGTTACTGTTTTCGCTAAACAGCAACCACTGGCCATTATTCAACATAAAGTCTTTGTTAATTTGATTAAAGATAATATCAATCTTGTTAACATCATCTACCAGCGCCAAAAAAGCTCCAGACCAAATGCCGTAAACAAGCTCCTGATATCCTGCAGTTTCCAAGCTATCAGTAATATCGGCCGCTGGTCTGGTAAAAAAATCACCTTTCATGCCCAACAAATTTGCCACTTGCGCATTTGCTGTGCTTACTGATATTGAATCGAGCCCCTGGGGAAATTGTTCAGCATAGGCAGCAGCCAGACTGGACATGGGTGTGACGCTCACACTAACAGGATCAGTGCCAAGCTCCACAGAGGAAACAGCTCGCATTTCAAAGTTTTTAGTCAGACTGAATTTTTCGCCAAAATCAATCCGGCCATTTTGATTTGAATCATACAGCCCAGGCCAGGGAGCATCACCACAATCAGGCCATGCGTCACAAATCATGGTGGCCGTGGTTGGTAATTTATTATCAGCTTTCACCAATACTTCTATAACCCCAGAATATTCCGCAGGTATATTGATGCTGTAAGTTCCATCAACTTTACTATGCCCTGCCGCAAGTAATCGCTTGGCCTGTGTATTAGTGTCAGCAGCTAGAATGATTACCAGGGCATTATCAACCAGGCCGCCGGTTACGGTTCCTGACACATTTGCAGATTTGGTGGAATTTGGCACCGAGGAATGCACGTCAAAATCACCAGCCACACCAGTGGCAGGATCATTCGAAGAAGTGTCACTATCCTCACCACTGCCACAGCCGTGTAAAGAAAGTAAAAATACAGGTGATATAATGATTACGCTTAGGGTTTTCTGAATAGACTTCCACATAAATCGACTTAACACTGTTATTACCTTCAGTGATCTCAGAAATTTCCTAAGAACATAATAAATACCCATTAACTTTTTTAATAAACTAAAAGCTGTTCCTGGGCTTGAAAGATGGGTTAGTTATATAATAGTGACTTCAGCTTTGATTACTATTGTTTGCAAATAAACCTGTGCGGCATCTCACCATGCACTTATTCAAATTGGCAAGAGGTTCACATTAAAACCAGTAACAGTTTATCGCCTCAAAGAAAACAAATTATTTCAGGCTGAATAACAGGCAAGGTGTCGAACTTCTTTAAACTATATGCTCTTGGCAAATAGCGTCGAAACAACAGTGCAATGTTAGTGGAGGGCTTTTTGGCTTGAATGACAAGATAAAAATAAAATCAAAATATTAACTACAAAACCTCATGTTATACATTGCAAAGCCAACAAAACTGCTTGTTGGCTTTGTTATAAGCGACAATTTATCAGGAACGTTTCCTGGAGGTAAAAATCAAACCCAGGAGTAAGCCACTGAGCAGCCCCCCCAAATGTGCGGCATTAGCCATTTTCCCCATGACTGAATCCAAAACGCCTGTATAACCAATCAATAACCATACGAGCATAAAATTAAACAGGGAGTTGGGTAAAAAGACTTGATCCTGGGGACGGACTTTCCCCCAGACCCAGCAATACGCCAGTACCCCATACACAACCCCGGACAGACCACCAAAATTAGGGCCCGATGTCAGATACTGGGCAATATTGGAAAGCAAACCGATGCTCAGCGTTAACAAAACAAGGTGGATACTTGAATGCAGCCTTTCTATTTGGCCACCATACACCCACCACCACAGCAAATTAAAGATTAAATGTGGTATTGAAAAATGCAAAAAAATAGGCGTCAGAAATTTAAAAAATTCGATACTGCGTAATTCAGTTTCGCCAAGATGAGGAAAACTAAGTAGCTGAAATATCTGTTCGGGGTCTTTCACGCTCATTAGTGCGTATACACCTAAACAAATAACAGTGACTGTAATTGTAACTATGCCTGACCGACTGAATATGTCTTGCAATAATGAACTGGAACGGTATGGTTTATTTTCCTCAATGTAATGTCCTGCAGTAGATTCCCAGGATGCTCGCCGAAATTTTTCATTATTTGGATCGTTTAAAAATTCTTCCAGAATGCTTGCTGCTTGACCAAAGGTTTCTTCATTCTCAATAAAAACCAAATAACTATTTTCATGTTTATTTATTTTTGCAGATATCTTTTGTACATTAAGGTAATCCACTAAGGCCTGGGCCGCACGCAAGTGGTTAAAGGACACTAATTCGATCATTACTTATGAACCTGTTTTTACTATTAGGTTAAGAGTCCCTAGCCCGTGTTTCTCATTCCCGCAGCAATCCCCGCGATGGTAATTTTCAAGGCCTGTTCCAAGGCACTGTCCTTATCGTGTGGACTATTCCTAATTCTTTGCATAATTTCAGCCTGCAAAAAATGCAGGGGGATCACATAGGGATTTCTCAGCTTTATTGAAAACTGTATCACCGGATTATTATCCAGCAACTGTTTAGATTGCCTGATTTTGATCACTGCAGCAATGACTGTGGCTAATCTATCACGCAATTCATCGCCAATTTCTCTTGCAGACTCATCGCCTAATTTTGCTTCATAAAATTCTGAAACAGATGATTCAGTTTTGGCCAAGACCATTTCCAACATATCTATCAAAGTAGCGAAGTAAGGCCATTGCTCTACCATTTCTGCAATTAAGTCGGTCTGATCAGACTGAATAGCCTGCTCCAGTGCCTCATCAGTTCCCAGCCAGGCGGAAATAAGCAAGCGGGACTGTGTCCAGGCAAACACCCAGGGAATGGCCCTTAAGCTTTCCAAACCTCCCGATGCCTTGCGTCGTGCTGGCCGGCTGCCCAGGGATAAACGTACTAATTCCTGCTCTGGTGTAGCAAGATAAAAATAATTCAAAAAGGCTTCACTCTGAACCATTTGGCGATACGCTGAAAGTGAACGTGCAGTAATACTGTCCATCAAGGCTCGCCATTTTTTTTCAGGTTTTGGTGGTGGTAACAAAGTGGCTTCCAGGGTGGCGCTGGCATATAACTCTAAAGTACGCAAGGCAATGCCGGGCAAACCAAATTTAAACCTGATCATTTCGCCTTGTTCGGTAATACGGACACAGGCATTGACAGCGCCAGGGGGCTGCGAGAGCAAAGCACCATGGGCAGAGCCACCCCCACGGCTCATGGAACCACCCCGTCCGTGAAATAAACGTAAATCGACACCATGCTTATTACACACAACAAGCAATTCTTCCTGGGCCCGATACTGTGCCCAGGAAGCAGCAAGAAACCCGGCATCTTTAGCGGAATCTGAATAGCCAATCATCACTTGCTGAACACCGGATATTGCCTGTTTATAATCATCAATGTTCAGTAGCCGATCAATACTGCTTGCAGCATTGTTGAGATCCGCCAACGTTTCAAACAAAGGCATTGTCGGTATTGGCTTTGAAATTCCGGCTTCTTTTTGCAACAACAGCACGGCTAAGACATCGGAGGGCAAGTGTGCCATGGAAATAATATATGAACTAAAACTACCTTGCGGATGCTCAGGTATAATTTTTAAAGTCTCCAGCACTTCATAGACTTCATCTATGGTGTAATTGACCTCTTGTTGCAATTTCGCAACCCAATCATGATCAAGTTTTTGTTCAAAAAAAACTTGTGGGATAAGAGGTCGACTTGACGCCAGTTCACGTAATAAAAACGCCTGTTTTTCTTCTTCGCTCCAAGCTGAAAATTCGCCTAAACCAATATACCGAGTGACCGCGTCGAAAACCTGAGCATGACGGGTTGACTCCTGGCGAAGATCCATGGGCATTAAACCCAGTCCAAAGCAGGATACACGGCGTATGACATCGGTAAGCTTGCCTTCGGCTATGCGTTTCATTCCACAGTCAATCAACGAGTGGTAACATATCATTAAGGGGCGTTTGATATCTTCTGCGCATTTGTAAACCTCGGCATCGTCGTTTTCGACACCTTCCAAACGCGCTTCGAGCCATTCCCGTGTCCGGGCAAGTCGTTCGCGCACGCTCCTCAATAGCTGTCGATAGGGTTCAGGGTGATCGCCAACCAGCTTCCGAAGCTCTTGATTGCATTCAGACATGGATAGCTCAGCGCGCAACTCATGAACATCGTTCCAGTACAACTCGGCAGCCTCCCATCTTGAAAGCCAACAAACCTGGTTAGTAACTTGCGCCGTAACATTTGGATTACCATCACGATCCCCTCCCATCCAGGAAGCAAAACGCACCGGTGCAGCATCAACGGGCAAACTAATATTGAGCTTTGCCTTTAAGATATGATCAATTTCGCGCAAGAAATCAGGCACCACATTCCAAAGGGTTTGCTCAATGGCCGTAATACCCCATTTGGCTTCATCAACGGGTGTGGGTTTATGATGCCTGATTTCATCCGTACACCAAAGAGAGGTGATTTCCTGCTGAAGCTTTTCTTCCAACAAGAGCTGCTCATAGGCAGTTAAATTAATTCGATCCAGCATATCCAGATGTTGAGCTATTTTGTCGTGCTTCAAGCTAATGGTACGGCGGGAAATTTCAGTAGGGTGCGCAGTCAACACCAACTCAATAGAAAGTTTCGAGATCGCTTCTGCAATTTTTTCTTTTTTAATACCTTCAGCTAAAAGTTTATCCAACAAATGATCAAAAGATTTACGTTTTGCAGATAAATTATTACTTTGTTTGTATTGCCGTAAACGTCTTACCCGATGTTGCTGTTCAGCAATATTGGCCAAATTCAGGAAGTGCCCGAAGAAACGCGCTACAGGCAACATGGTTTTATCGTCCATATTACTGAGCAGATTTCTTAAAGCGTCTTTGTCGGCTTGATTACCCTGCCATGCCTGATGTACACAATGACGAATGTCGTCTATAATTTTAAGGGTTTCATCACCTTCCTGTTCTTTAATAACATCAACAAGAATGTCACCCAGAAATTGTATATCATGCTCTAAAGGTTTTAGGCTTATTATCTCATCGGTTTCTTTTAGCGAATACATAGCGTTATACTTTATTAACAGTGAATGTTAAATTATCTGCATATAGCTGCAAATCATTAAGAACTTTTAATTTGATATCGTTTTCAGCATATTGCTCGCGTAGCAGTATTATTTTCTCTTTAAACGCCGGTAAAGCAATAGACCCGCCACCTTGCGCCGAACAGATTCTATGTTGGCAATAATTTGCCCATAGTTGCTGCTCTTCTTGATTTAAAGTGTCAGGAAAATTTCTTGCACGGTAACGAAACAGCACCTCATCAAGGCGGGAATCTTCAAAACCGAAATCCTTACCCACCAGTTTGTCTGGTGCACTTCCTCTCACCTCTGCCATTTTTACTTTATCTTGATTACTAAAAAAACCGCCGCTGTAGATCATTAAATCAGGGTCTTCAATAGCATCGTGGTCGGGCCTGGTAAAAACCTGTTGGATTTTAGCTTTTAAATGCTTACTTTCTGCGAGTTTGTTAAAGTTTTTCTGACAAACACTTAAATCAATATTCAAACGCTCGGCATCTTTTGGTTTTAAGGTTTTTAACGGTGCTAATGCCGGACACTTATTTATATGTACAGCTTTTAATGCGATTCTGTCTATACCATCCGGCAAGTCTTCCGTTGCGGTAAACACCCGCTGCTTTATCGTATCGGCATCCAAGGTCAAGAGCTGTTCAGGGTCTTGCGACAAGTCAAAAACAATAACCGCCTTGTCATTTTTCGGATCAACACCTACTGGCATAACCACTGCTGTGCAATGACGCTGCGCAGCATATTTTGAGGATACATGCACTAGCGGCTGAGGATGCATTACATTTAATAATTGTGCCACCTGATGTTTATTACGTAAATTCAACAGGTAATCAAAGAGTCGAGGCTGTTTGGTTTTAAGCAGTTTAGCCCAGGCTATGGTTGCCTGCACATCCGACAAAGCATCATGGGCTGAGTCATGGCCTATTTCGTTGGCTTCGGTGAGTTTTTCCAGCCTGAAGCAGACATCGCCATTTTCATATTGTGGCCACTGAATACCTTCAGGTCTTAGAGCGCAGGTCATTCGTGTTAAGTCAATAATGTCCCAGCGCGAATTACCATTTTGCCATTCCCTTGCATAAGGGTCATAAAAATTTCTATATAAGATATTCCGAGTAAATTCGTCATCAAAACGTAGCGAGTTATAGCCGCTGCCACAAGTCCCGGGCACTGAAAGTTCGCGATGAATCAGCTCAATAAATTCTGCTTCAGGCACCCCTTGGGCCAGCGCTATCTGTGGCGTAATACCTGTCACCAGACAAGCCTCAGGCTGGGGCAGCATATCCGCCGCTGGCTGACAATAGACAACTAAGGGATCAGCAATTATGTTCAACTCAAAGTCTGTTCTTAGCCCGGCAAATTGCGCCGGCCGATCTCTTTGTGGATCGGTGCCAAAGGTTTCGTAGTCGTGCCAATAGAACGTGGGCGATTGAGACAATGCAGAGTGCTCTCTTTTAGTTTGCCTTTTGGTTTATCGTTGCAAGCTGTTTTCTTGGTTTTTGCTGCTTACGCCTTGCTCGACTTCAGCTTTAATCATAAAGTATAGTCGCAAAATGCGCCAATCATTCCTGCCTTTCACCTTAGTGCTCTAATATTGATGAATTTAAATCCCGACGTATGCCCCTGCCAAAACAAGAATGGAAAACATTACTCTGCATGCTGCCAACCCTACCATGATGGCTCAATCATGCCTGAAACCGCTGAACAATTAATGCGCTCCCGCTACAGCGCTTATGCCAAGGCTTTAATCGACTATCTTGTAGCAAGCACTTTACCGGTTCAGCAAACATTAATTAATACCGACACCCTAAAAGCATGGGCAACAAAAACTCAATGGTGTGGACTCACTGTTTTATCTTCATCTGGCGGCAACAAACTTGATACGCATGGTAAGGTAAGCTTTATTGCCCATTACAAAAGTGATAATAAAGTTGAACACCACCAGGAGGATGCCAACTTTCGCAGACAAGGCAATCGCTGGTATTTTGTTTACCGTAAAAACAACCTGGACTTTACGGCTGCTCACATTGGTAGAAATGATATTTGCCCCTGTGGCAGTGATAAAAAATATAAGAAATGTTGTGGTGCCTGATATACCGTTACACCCACAGTGGCCAAAATGAGTAAGATACAGGAGGTTTAGAATGGACGATGTACACCGCATCTTAACTTTTTGGTTTGGGCAGCAGCCCTGTTCAAACGACTCAGATTACTGGAAACAAAAAAATACGCTTTGGTTCGGCGTTAACGCCGATGCTGATCAACATATTACCAAAACGTTTAAACCTTTATTACTCCAGGCGAAGAACAACGATTTTTGCAACTGGCAAGACACTGCATCAGGACGATTAGCGCTGATTATTCTGACGGATCAGTTTCCCAGGAATATTTATCGCAGCACCAACAAGGCCTTTAGTTTTGATAGATTTGCTCTTAAGCAATGCCTGGAAGGCCTTGAGGCCGGGCAGCATCTGGAATTACACCCGGTACATCAGGTGTTTTTTTTCATGCCTCTGGAGCACAGTGAGAATATTAAACATCAAAACACCTGTGCTGAGCTTTTGGCGAGCCTGGTTTTAAGCAGCTCAGCAGCGCTGTTAAGCACGATGGAAAATTTTCACGCATTCGCCATCAAACACCTTGATATTATTGCCCAATTTGGCCGATTTCCTCATAGAAACGCTTTATTAGGCCGAAAATCTACCGCAGCAGAGCTGGAATATTTACAAGCCAGTAGTTTTAAGTTTGGTCAAGGCTAAATTGATCACTACTGATTGCTAAGATAAACGACTCGATAGAATGTTTATTTTTCAGTAGAATACCAAGCAATCTTTAATCAAAACGCATTATTGATTTATTAGGGCACAGCCCCAGCAGGTAAAATATGAGCAGCGTTGCCGATTCCAATTCATCGAAAATGAAAATAGCGGACAAGCTATGGAAAACAATACGTGACGAAGCCGTAGAAATGGCTCGGGAAGAGCCGTTTCTAGCCAGCTTCTTTCATTCAACCATTCTCAATCACTATACTTTTGCCTCCGCGCTGAGTTTTCACCTGTCCAATAAACTCGACAGCCCAACTGTGCCCGCCATCGTGGTTCGGGAAATTATTGAGGAAGCCTTAAAGGTTGATCCAGGTATTATTGCCGCCCTGCGCTGTGATATTCGCGCCGTGGTAGAACGCGACCCCGCTTGCAGCGCGTTTTCAACGCCTTTTTTATACTTTAAAGGCTTTCACGCCTTGCAATGCTACCGTATAGCCCACTGGCTATGGCAGGAAGATCGCCATAGCCTGGCCTTGTTTTTCCAGAATCGGATTTCTGAAGTATTTGCCGTGGATATTCATCCTGCGGCAAAAATCGGCAAAGGTATCATGATAGATCACGCCACTGGTATTGTTATTGGTGAAACAGCCGTGGTTGAAGACAATGTTTCATTGATGCAATCCGTAACGCTAGGAGGCACAGGAAAAGAAACCGGTGACCGCCATCCCAAAATACGCGCCGGTGTTCTGGTTGCAGCAGGCGCCAAAATACTCGGTAATGTAGAGATTGGAGAAGGCGTAAAAGTTGGCGCCGGTAGCGTTGTACTGCACGATGTACCACCTCACGTCACCGTCGCGGGAGTGCCCGCTAAAATTGTTGGCAAACCCGGCACAAACCAACCTGCACTGGCCATGTGCCAGGATATTGAAAATGACTCTGAGTAAGGCCTCAAGCTAAGCGGGACACCTGCTAAATCAGATCAATTTGCCCCTAAAACTGCTTATTTCCGAATCGGGGATTTACAAATATCGCCAAGACTTTTAGTCTATTGCGCCTGCGTGTATCGCATTTCGTAGCTGTTCAACTGCTCAATTAAGGAAAAGCAAGATGCTCAAGATAGCCACATTTAACAACATATCCGTCAAAGGCCTGGAACGCTTCAACCGTGAGGCATACGAGGTCGCCAGCGAAATAGGCAGTCCTGATGCATTCTTGTTACGCAGCCAAAAATTAACAAATGCCGATATTCCCAGCACCGTCCGCGCCATTGCCAGGGCAGGCGCAGGCACCAACAACGTCCCTGTCGAGGCCTGTACTGAGCGTGGCATACCGGTATTTAATACCCCGGGCGCTAATGCCAATGCTGTTAAAGAATTGGTACTAACGGCCCTGCTATTATCCTCCAGGGGCATTATCAACGGTATTGCTTATGTCAACACTCTGGACACAGCTCAAGCGCACGAAAGCCTTAATGCCCTGCTGGAAAAAGAAAAAAAGCAGTTCAAAGGGCAAGAAATTAAAGGCAAAACCCTGGGTATTGTTGGCCTGGGCGCTATTGGTTCTCTGGTAGCCGATATGGCCCTTAGTCTGGGCATGAAAGTATTGGGTTATGACCCGGCCCTTTCCGTTGAAGCTGCTTGGCGCCTGTCCAGCCAGGTGCAAAAAATGGATAACCTGCAATCACTGCTGGCAAAATCCGATTATGTTACCTTGCATTTGCCACTACTGGAAAGCACCCGTCACTTACTGAATAAAGACACGCTTCAGTATCTCAAACCCGGAACTCGTTTGATAAACTTTGCCCGCGAAGGCATTGTCGACGATCAGGCAGTAGTACAAGCCCTGGAAAGTGGCCAGCTTGCCCAATACATTGCCGACTTCCCCACACCTGCGCTGATTGGCAGAAAAGGTGTAATCTTGATGCCGCATATCGGCGCCAGCACCCAGGAAGCTGAAGAGAACTGCGCCATCATGGCTGCTGATCAGTTAAAGGACTTCCTGGAAAACGGTAATATAAAAAACTCAGTAAACTTCCCCAGCGTACAACTGGAACGAACCGAAGGTTACCGAATAGGCCTGGCCAACAAAAATGTCCCTAAAATGCTCGGTCAGGTGCTGTCAGTGCTGGCAGATAACAACCTGAACGTTATTGACATGCTGAATAAAAGCCGCGACGCGGTGGCTTATAACCTGATTGATGTCGACACCAAGCCCAGTGACAATGTCATCGATGCATTACGTAAAATTGACGGTGTTATTAACGTCCACTGCTTCTAAAAATTATTCAACGACTTTTAGAAATCAGGGAGTTAAGCAGATTCACGCTCAGCCGCCAAAAACCCATCATCCGCGCCCAGGCGATCAAGCCTTTCAGCATCGCTAAATTGCAGTTTCGCAAGGCGGGCATACAGTTCATTAGACTGAATCAAAGCTTGATGGGTACCGGAATCCACAATTTTGCCACCTTCAAGAACAATGATTTTATCCGCGTGAATAACCGTAGCAAGCCGGTGAGCAATCACCAGGGTGGTGCGGTTTTCCATCAGTTGGGTCAAGGCCTTTTGCACCACATGCTCGCTTTCCGCATCCAATGCACTGGTTGCTTCATCCAGCAATAACACCCTTGGGTTTTTCAGCACGGCTCGGGCAATGGCAATACGCTGCCGCTGGCCACCAGAGAGCCGAACCCCCGACTCGCCCACAAAACTATCGTAGCCATCCGGTAGACGATTGATAAATTCATCGGCATATGCGGCTTTGGCTGCGGCCTGAACCTCAGCGTCAGTGGCATCCGGACGACCGTAGCGAATATTTTCACTCACCGTAGTGGTAAACAAGGCCGGTGATTGCGGTACAATACCAATGTTTGCACGTAACTCTTGTAATGGAATATCACGAATACCAATACCATCAAGTTCAATGCAGCCTTCTTGCGGATCGTAAAAGCGCAGAATTAAATCAAATAAAGTCGACTTGCCCGCACCAGAAGGCCCAACAATAGCAATATGCCCTCCCGAAGGAACCTCAAGACAAATATTGTCCAAGGCCTTGTGTTTCGGGCGTGACTCATAGTGAAACCCAAGTTGGTTAATTTTTAATACGCCCTTGACCGCCGTATCTGCAAAATGCATTTTACCCGCATCTATAATCAAGCTTTTGGCATGCAATAATTCCATTAAGCGTTCGGTAGCGCCTGCTGCTCGCTGTAGCTCGCCATAGACTTCGCTGATAGCCGCCACTGACACAGCCACCAACATCGCATAAAAAACAAAGGCGGCCAACTCTCCTGTAGTTATCACCCCACTCATCACATCCCTACCACCGACCCATAACATACCCCCGATGGCCCCCATCAATAACACCATCACCACCGTAATCAATACCGCCCGGTAACGGATACGCCAAACAGCCACATCAAACGCACGTTCTGCATGACTTGCAAACTTCTCTTTATCCAACTCTTGATGATTGTAAGCTTGGACAGTTTTGATATTTTGCAGGGTTTCACCTACGTAAGTGCCCACATCAGCAACACGATCCTGGCTCGTTCTCGACAAGCTACGTACCCGGCGCCCAAAAAATAAAATCGGTCCAATCGTTAATGGCACGGCCAACATCACCATGCCTGTGAGCTTGGGATTGGTGATCAAGAGCAGAATCAGCCCACCAAAAAACACAATAATATTTCTCAGCGCAACCGAAACGGAAGAGCCAATAACCGTTTGCAACAGGGTTGTGTCAGTGGTTATTCTGCCTTGAATTTCACCGCTTAAATTTGTTTCAAAAAAAGCCGGGTGTAAATCCACAACATGCTCAAACACCGCTCGGCGAAGGTCAGTAATCACTCTCTCCCCTATCCATGTCACCAAGTAAAAGCGAACAAAGGTTCCAGCAGCCAATGCCACCACCAAAAGCCCAAACCCCAGTAAGGTTTTTCCCAACTGCTCAGCTGAGCCTGTGGTAAAGCCTTGATCAATCAGCAGGCGCACGCCTTGCCCTATTGATAAAAGAACCGCCGCAGTAAAAACCAGTGCTATTAATGCAAGGGTAATGCGGCCCCAGTAGGGTCTTAGAAATTTCAGTGCCGGGAGCAGCCGAGTTAGCTTTTTATTACTTTTAGATTGCACGCAGGATACCTTTAGTTGGGTGAGCGCCTAGTTGAATGGATACTTATTAGATGAGTTCGCATTACGTTTCTGTAAGTGCAGTATATCCCCGCACCCAGCAACTTACTGCTGTAATTTAGTGACGCCCAAAAAAGTTTTACCAGACAAAAAACACACCGTTATTTGAAGGTAAAAAAACCAAATACGCTTATTTTTTTGTCATTTAAAATGTCGGTCTTTCACACTTATAAAAATAAAATTTAAATAAAAAACAAATAGTTATTTAGCGCAAGCTAAGTGATAAGGCAACAATATTACAAAAAAGTTACTTTTTATGTTGTACAGACATTTTTACTGGGTTATGTTAACTGCATTCAGATAAAAAATGTCGCGTAAATACATAAATCTTTCTATGTAATATACGCTCATAACAAAACAGGCCTATATTGAGCTCAAAAAGAATTCAATGCCTGATAAATAAAAAACATACATAATAAAAAAAGGTGCAACTATCATGGAGCAGCACAGCGTAACCATCAACACTGTAACCATTCCCGGTTTAATTAATTTAGCTATTAAGCACGGCGTAAGTGCCGATAAATTGCTACAGGAAGTAGGCATTGGCCTTGAGCAAGTGGGTGACCCTAACGCGTCCATTACCCTCGAAAAACTCGATTTACTCTATGAAGCCTGTGGACGTGCTACAGGGAACCCCGCCTTTGGTTTATACCTCGGTAACGTAGCACGCTTTGACACCCTGAACCTTGTTGGTTCAGTAATCGCTACCTCAGGATCCATTCGTGAAGCCTTGCTTGAGTTCCAGCACTTTCGTGAGCTGGTACACCCCTTTATGGACTTCAGGCTTGAAGAGCGCGACAACGAAACTGCTGTTATTTATGCCCCCGTCAACCCTATTCCGATGATGATGAAACCCACGTACAGCGAAATGTTTCTCGCGGGCATCTATAAGATTGCCCTTTCATTAACAGAAAAAGGGTTTAATCTGGTGCGCGCTGAATTTGCTCACCCTGCTCCAGAATATAAGCAGTTATATGTAGATATTTTCAACACTAATGTTGTTTTTAATCAAACCCATAGCGCATTAATCTTTCAAACCACCACTATGAATGCGCCGTTACTGGGTGCCTACCCTCCTCTGCATAGGAATCTAAAAATCCAGGCTGAGAAACAACTGGCAAACTTGCATTCGCACAAAAGCCTGGAAAAGCAGATCACCACTTATTTACTTGAGAACATTGGACATGGCATGTTATCCATGGAAGAGGTGGCACAAAAACTCAATATCACCACACGCACCTTACAACGCCGACTTAAAAAAGAAAACACATCTTATATCATGCTAAGAGAACGTGTACGTTTTGACCTGGCTCAGCAGTACCTTGAAGACCCTGCCATTACCATGGATGAAATTGCGGCCCACCTTGGATTTTCAGAACCCACCAATTTTTACCATGCGTTTAAACGCTGGGCAGGCATCTCCCCGGGAGAACACCGTAGGCGAACGAATTTTCAATCTTTAAGAGCGTAACAGTTTCGCACACGATTGCATCTGATTTTATGGGCCATTGGTATTCGCTACACTAATGGCCATATCGCTGGGGTAATTAATCTGGACAAGGCGAGCACCATCACCTGCAAAGGTAAAGCCAAAAATGCCTGCGCAGGTACGCAGCGTTAACATAGCGTCGGCAAAAATTAAATCTATACTTCAGCAAGACATTGCCAAACAGACAAGCCTGGCAAGAAGCACTGCACTCGTTATCGTCATTATTAACTCTATTTCGGTGCCATTCTAATCGCACCATCCAGACGAATGGTTTCGCCATTTAGATAACTATTTTCAACAATATGCACCGCCAACTGACCATACTCTTCAGGCTTACCTAATCGCTGTGGATACTGAACCATATCCACAAGTGGTTGTGTTTTTGCATCAGGCATCAAAGCCATTAAAGGCGTATTAAAAATCCCTGGAGCGATGGTCATTACTCTGATACCAAAATTCTTTAAGTCCCTGGCGATCGGTAATGTCATGCTGACCACGCCACCCTTGCTGGCACTGTAACCTGCTTGCCCAATTTGACCATCAAAAGCAGCCACCGACGCCGTGTTGATAATCACACCCTTATCTTCCTGCTCATCAATAGTTTTTTCTTTTGAAATGGCCTCCGCAATCAACCGCAAGGTATTGAAAGAACCTATTAAATTGATATTAATAACTTGCTTAAACAAACTCAGGTCCAGGGCTCCGTTTTTACCCACAGTGCGCCCAGCCATGCCTACTCCGGCACAGTTAAGCAAAATCCTTGGTGTTCCAAACCGTTCAATCACCGCTTCAAGCGCCTGCTCCACAATCACTTCATCCACAACATCAACGGCACAAGACATACAATTTTCGCCCAGCTCTTCGGCAGCCGCATGGGCCCTTTCAGCATCTCTGTCCCAAATGGCAACTTTTGCACCCTTGGCGAGAAATTGTTTCACTGTTGCCAAACCCAAACCAGAAGCTCCCCCAGTGACTACAGCCACCTTATGATTTATTTCCATGACTTTTTCCTGTATACATTCCAGATATTTTCCATTTAAGTCTGTGCCTGCATCTCATCTCACTTCGGACTTTGCACAGCAAGGTTAACGAACTTTTATTTTGCTCATTGAGTCAGTACACCGAAGCAGATACATTAAGTCAATTAACAACAGTATTGGACCCTGCAACCAACACCAAAAGCGAAATATTTATAGCACAAAAAATAATTTATTTCTTATACAAGGAAACCCCATTATGTCAGCCAGCTCCTCTTATAAAAACTTACTTCAACCTCTGGATTTGGGATATACCCAGCTTCGCAGCCGCGTCATTATGGGCTCCATGCACACTGGCCTTGAAGAAGACTACCAAGGCCTGGAGAGGATGGCTGAATTCTTTGCTGAACGGGCCAGAGGTGGCGTTGGGCTTATCATAACCGGTGGCTTTAGTACGTCTATTCGTGGTGCTCTGGGGCCTGGTACCGCGGGCATGATGACGCAAGCCGATGCAGCTAAACACGAGGTGGTGGCACGGCGCGTTCACGAAGAAGGTGGCTTAATCGCCTTACAGCTCCTCAATGCCGGGCGACAAGCCTACCATCCGCAAGCTATTGGCCCCTCAGACATTAAGGCCCCCATTTATCCTTTTGCACCCCATCCTCTGTCGGATGAAGAAGTCGATCAGGAAATAGAAGCTTTCGTCACCGCCGCAGTACTCGCCAAACAAGCGGGTTACGATGGCGTGGAAGTAATGGGTTCTGAAGGTTACTTAATCAATCAGTTTCTGGCTACTCGTGCCAATAATCGTGAGGATCAGTGGGGCGGCAGCTATGAAAACAGAATGCGTTTTCCTGTGGAAATTGTTCGGCGTATTCGTCAAGCGGTCGGCCCCGAGTTCATCATTGTCTATCGCCTGTCGATGCTGGACTTAGTACCCGATGGCAGCACCTGGGATGAAGTAGTCGCCCTGGCCAAAGGTGTGGAGGCTGCAGGCGCGTCCATTATCAACACCGGCATCGGCTGGCATGAGGCTCGCATCCCCACCATTGCCACCATGGTACCCAGAGCAGCGTTCTCATGGATAACCGGTAAACTCAAACAAGAAGTGTCCATCCCCGTCAGCACCAGCAACCGCATCAACACCCCGGAAGTGGCCGAACAAATTATTGCCGAGGGCGAAGCAGACCTGGTCTCCATGGCCCGCCCCATGCTGGCTGATGCTGATTTTGTCAATAAAGCCCGCCAAGGTTTACGCCGCGAGATCAATGTTTGCATCGGCTGCAATCAGGCTTGCCTGGACCATACCTTTTCAGGCCGTCGTGCCTCTTGCCTGGTAAACCCTCGCGCCTGTCACGAAACAGAACTTATTTACACCCCCACTAACAAGGTTAAAAATATCGCCGTGGTCGGTGCAGGCCCGGCAGGTTTGTCTTTTGCCATTGTAGCGGCAGAACGCGGCCACAAAGTCACGTTGTATGAGGCGGCCAATAACATTGGCGGACAATTTAATATTGCCAAGCAAATTCCAGGTAAAGAAGAATTTCAGGAAACCATTAACTACTACCAGGCACAGCTCGAAAAATTCAATATTGCAGTACACCTGGGCGAAAAAGTAAGTGCCAACACACTGGTCAGTAAAAAATACGACGAAGTTATTCTGGCCACCGGCATTGCACCCAGAACCCCCCGAATACCCGGCATTGACCACCCCAAGGTTCTCAGCTACCTGGATGTGATTGCAAAGAAAAAGCCTGTAGGGAAAAAAGTAGCTATCATCGGCGCCGGCGGCATCGGCTTCGACGTAGCCGAATACCTGGCCCACGGAAAGGTAAACACCAGCCTCGACAAAATGGCCTTTATGGCAGAATGGGGCATAGACCCCACACTCAAAGCCCGTGGTGGTATAAAGGGCATAACACCCAAATTTGAAGCTTCCCCACGAGACATATCCTTACTGCAAAGAAAAACCACCAAAGTCGGCGCAGGCCTGGGCAAAACAACCGGCTGGATTCATCGCACCAACCTTGCCAAAAAAGGCATCAACATGATCAATGGTGTCGAATACAAAGGCATTGATGACGACGGTTTACATTATATTATGAACAACGAACCACACACGCTGAATGTAGACAACATTATCATTTGTGCCGGTCAAGATCCTCAACGCGAACTGCTCTCTGCATTGGAGTCAGGTGATGTCACTACCCACCTTATAGGCGGTGCAGATAAAGCCGTAGAACTGGATGCCAAACGCGCTATAGACCAGGGTGCTAGACTGGCAGCACAAATATAAACTATCTATCCATTAGCAAACACATGTTACTTTCCTAAAGAAAACCGCCATGAACAAACGAGTAATTGTTGACATAGATACCAACGGCATTGCAATAGTGACTCTCAATCGCGCCGATAAAATGAATGCTCTCGACTTTGCCATGTTTGAAGAAATTTATGCCGCGGGAAAGTCACTGCAAACCAACCGCGACGTTCGAGCCATAATATTGCACGGCGATGGTAAAGCCTTTTGTTCAGGTTTGGATTTAGACGCACTGTCCGCAAACGATTTTAAAAGAGCGACCTTAGGCTCGAAAGACATTGGCAAAGCCCCCAATTTTTATCAACAAGTTGCCTGGATTTGGAAACAAGTACCGGCTCCGGTCATTGCCGCCCTGCATGGTTACTGCCTTGGTGGTGGTTTGCAAATCGCCCTGGGGGCTGACATGCGCTACGCCCACCCCGACACTAAAATATCAGTCATGGAAAGAAAGTGGGGCATGATTCCCGACATGAGTGGCACCCAAACCTTGCGTGACCTGGTACGTTTGGATATTGCCAAAGAACTAACGTTTACTGGCCGCATTATTTCAGGCAACGAAGCGGCAAACCTGGGATTAGTTACCGCCGTAGCAGACAAGCCTTTAGAAAAAGCTCTACAAATCTCTGAAGACATCGTGAACGCAAGCCCCGACACAGCGGTTTATACCAAGCAGCTATTTGAACAAACCTGGCACGGCGACAGCGAATACGGGCTGTTACTTGAAGAAACTTTGCAAGCCCAATTATTGGGTAGCTACAATCAAATGGAAGCGGTTTTTTCAGGCATGCAAAAACGCCAGGGGAAGTTTGAAAATCGTATGCAAGCTGGGTTTTATGAAGGCTCAGTATTTAAAAAAAAATGAGCGTACGAGCAAGCCTTAGCCTATTAACTCGCAATATCCAAGCGCCGGAGTATGCAAGCAGGATAAACAAAGGCCGAAACCAAAAGAGCACTACTCATGTGTAGAGGCTCAGGAATGGCAGAGTAACGAATACCTATGATAGATAACAAACTCAAGCCGAAAAGCCCCTGGTCAGTCCATACTTGAACTAAACAGGGGCTTTTAACATATTTTAACCGTAAAATTTTTTCACCGCCTCAGGGCCTGCGCCTTTCTCAATGGGGGCATTCATATCTGTTAACACCTCGTCTAAAGCGCTTACACAAAGGCTGACATTTTGTTCGCAGGCACTGGCACCCATTAAACCGATACGCCATAGATTGCCAGCAAACTTGCCAAGTCCTGCGCCTATTTCCAGGTTGTAATTTGTTAATAAGCGGGAACGAACTGCCGCATCATCAATGCCTTCGGGAATAGACACAGCATTGAGCTGTGGTAAGCGTATGGCTTCATCAACGGCGAAAGTTAAACCCATGGCTTCAAGGCCTGCTTTTAAACCATTGTGGTGATGACGATGACGCTGCCAGGCATTTTCATTGCCTTCTTCATGCAAGGTTAACAAGGCTTCATGTAAGCCATATAAGGGATTAATCGGAGCGGTGTGGTGGTAAGTGCGTTTGGCGCCCTCGCCCCAGTAACCCATCACCAGGTTTAAATCCAGGAACCAGCTTTGTACTTTGGTTTTGCGGTTTTTTATTACGTTTACTGCGGCATCGCTGAAACTCACCGGTGAAAGACCGGGTGTGCAAGACAGGCATTTTTGTGTACCGGTATAAACGGCATCCACGCCCCAGTTATCAACTTTTAATTCGATACCACCCACAGAGGTAACGGCATCAACCAGGCTTAAGCAGTCATATTTATGTGCCAAGCGACAAAGGGTTTGTACATCTGAAATCGCACCCGTGGAGGTTTCGGCATGAACAAATGCCAGCAGCTTGGCATCGGGGTTTGCCTTTAGTGCGGCTTCAACTTTGTTGGGGTCGACAGCATGGCCCCACTCATCTTCAACCACAATTGCAGTGGCGCCGATGCGCTCGACGTTTTCTTTCATACGGCCGCCAAAGACGCCGTTTTGGCAAACGATGGCTTTGTCGCCTGGTTCCAGCAAATTAACAAAGCAGGTTTCCATACCGGCAGAACCAGGAGCAGAAACCGGTATGGTTAATTGATTTTTAGTTTGAAAAGCCGCTTGCAGCAAAAATTTAATTTCATCCATCAATTTAATAAATTCTGGATCAAGGTGGCCAATGGTGGGCCGGGCCATGGCTTGCAGTATTTTTTCCGGCACATCAGAAGGACCAGGGCCCATTAGGGTTCTTATCGGGGGTTTAAAGCTTGAAATTTTCATGGTTTTTCTTTAGGGCTTTTCAATTTATTGACAAAAAAAAACCGGGCATGCCCGGTTTTTAACTTTTAATTTCAGTTAATCTTCGTCAGCATCCGCTTCAGGTAGAGGCCTGTCTACGAGCTCAACATACGCCATTGGGGCCATGTCACCAGTACGAAAGCCAGCTTTAATAATTCGCAAATATCCGCCTGGACGCTCTTTATATCGAGGCCCAAGATCAGTAAATAATTTACCCACGGCGGCCTTATCACGGGTTCGGGAGAATGCCAAACGACGATTAGCCACGGAATCAGTTTTTGCCAAAGTAATTAATGGCTCAGCAATACGGCGCAGCTCTTTTGCTTTTGGCAAGGTTGTGCGAATCAATTCGTGTTCAACTAGGGACACTGCCATATTACGAAACATCGCAGAACGATGACTGCTGTTTCGATTTAGTTGGCGACCACTCTTACGATGACGCATGTTTGTTTCCTTTAATGCTTAAACTTAATAATGTTAGTAGTGACGTCCGCCACGGCGCTTGGGATCAATTCGGCGGTCTTCCATCAGGCTGGAAGGTGGCCAGTTTTCCAAACGCATGCCAAGAGATAAACCTTTGGAAGCCAACACGTCTTTAATTTCGGTTAAGGATTTTTTGCCCAGATTAGGCGTTTTCAACAACTCTACCTCGGTACTAAGAACAAGGTCGCCAATGTAGTAAATGTTTTCAGCTTTCAGGCAATTAGCTGAACGCACGGTTAATTCAAGATCATCCACTGGCCGCAGCAGAATCGGATCAATTTCATCTTCCAATTCTACCTGCTCAGGCTCTTTATCTCTTTCGAGGTCAACAAATACCGATAGCTGCTGCTGTAATATAGTCGCCGCTTTACGAATGGCTTCTTCAGGATCAATAGTGCCATTTGTTTCAATATCCAGAATCAGTTTGTCCAAATCGGTGCGCTGTTCAACCCTGGCGTTATCTACCACATAGGCAACACGGTGAACCGGACTGTAGGAAGCGTCCAGAAGCAAACGACCAATGCGACGGTTGCCTTCGATTTGACTTTCCCTGATGTCAGCAGTTTCGTAACCGCAGCCACTGGAGATGGTGATTTTCATTCTCAGTTCACCGTTATCGTTCAGGTGAGCAATAACCAGGTCAGGGTTTTTAATTTCTACACTGTGGTCAACTTGAATATCGGCAGCGGTTACGACGCCTGGGCCCTGCTTGATTAAATCAAGAGTTACCTGCTCACTTTGTGCAGTAACTGACAGGTTCTTGAGGTTCAAAAGAATATCAATTACGTCTTCTTGCACGCCATCAATCGTGCTGTATTCATGCAGAACACCATCAATCTCAACTTCAGTAACTGCAAAGCCTGTCATGCTGGACAATAAGATACGACGCAAGGCGTTACCCAGGGTATGCCCAAAGCCACGCTCTAAAGGCTCAAGCACTACCTTTGCATGAGTGCCATCAATTTGCTGTACTACAATGTTTTTCGGTGTAAGCAATTCATTAACAGAATGCTGCATAAAAGCACCTCAAGTTTCTTACTTAGAATAAAGTTCGACTATCAAGTTTTCATTTATCTCGGCAGATAAATCTGATCGCTCAGGCCGAGCTTTGTAGGTACCTTCCATTTTTTCTGTATTCACCTCTATCCATGTGTCGTGCTCTCTGTGACTTGCGATATCCATCGCTGCTTTGATACGTAATTGATTCTTGGCTTTTTCACGAATGGCAACCACATCACCTGGGTTAAGCTGATAGGATGGGATGTTTACCGTCGCACCGTTCACAGTCACTGATTTATGGTTAACAATTTGTCTGGCCTCAGCACGTGTTGCACCAAAGCCCATACGATAAACAACGTTGTCCAGACGGCCTTCTAGAAGCTGTAGTAAGTTTTCACCGGTGGCACCTTTTGATCCCGCAGCTTTTTTGTAGTAGTTTCTGAACTGACGCTCTAAAATACCATACATTCTGCGAACTTTTTGTTTTTCCCGCATCTGCAAACCGTAATCAGATAAGCGTCCTCTGCGCGCACCGTGTACCCCTGGAGGCGTTTCCAATTTGCATTTGGAATCCAGTGCACGAACCCCGCTTTTCAAAAAAAGATCTGTACCTTCTCGGCGAGAAAGCTTGCACTTCGGTCCTAAATATCGAGCCATTTCAAATTTCCCGTTTAAACACGTCGTTTCTTGGGCGGGCGACAGCCATTATGAGGAATGGGTGTCACATCAGTAATGTTGTTGATTTTGTATCCACAACCGTTCAAGGCACGCACTGCTGATTCTCGGCCTGGCCCAGGGCCTTTGACCATTACATCAAGGTTTTTAAGTCCATATTCCTGGGCAGCTTGCCCAGCCCTCTCGGCAGCAACCTGTGCAGCAAAAGGGGTGCTTTTTCGTGATCCTCTAAAACCACTGCCGCCGGCAGTTGCCCACGAAAGGGCATTACCCTGACGGTCACAAATAGTTATAATGGTGTTGTTAAATGACGCGTGAATATGAGCCACACCATCAACAACGGTTGTTTTAATTTTTTTCTTTCGAGCAGTCTTTTCAGTAGCCATGAATAAAAATTCCTGATGACCTTAAATCTACAGATCTATCTTCTATTTACGAATCGGTTTACGTGGTCCCTTTCGGGTACGTGCATTGGTTTTAGAGCGTTGCCCACGTGTGGGCAAACTGTGCCGGTGGCGAAGCCCACGATAAGCCTTAAGATCCATCAGCCGCTTAATGTTCATCGAAACTTCACGTCTCAAGTCGCCCTCTGTAGGCAGCTTCGAGACTTCAGTACGAATTCTGTCAAGCTCATCTTCCGTTAGATCTTTAATCTTGGAAGCCTCTGCTACACCAGTGATATCGCAAATTTTAGACGCCGTAGTACGACCTACACCATAAATATAGGTTAGGGCTATTACTGCATGCTTGTTGTCTGGAATGTTGACGCCTGCTATACGGGCCATCCACTCTTCTCCACTTTGAGCCTATGCTCTTGTTTGTTTAATTGATCACCAAAAGGCGTGGGATTCTATCGCCTGTGGAACCAAAAATCAACTGACTAGTATTTAATGCGCAACGCAAACAAATACCACCTATTACTGCACTGCCATAAAAACTCAATGGCAATTAATGTGCTTAGCCTTGGCGCTGTTTATGGCGCGGCTCAACACTACAGATTACCCGCACTGCACCTTTACGGCGGATAAGTTTGCAATTTCTGCAAATCTTTTTAATCGATGCCTGAACCTTCATATACTTCCACTCCAAAATTAACGGCTGCTTCGAGTCGTTTTTCTATTACCTTTTAAATTTGCTTTATTCATCAGTGATTCATACTGGCTGGACATCAAATGAGATTGCACTTGCGCCATAAAATCCATCACCACCACCACTGAAATCAGTAATGAGGTACCACCGAAATAAAAGGGCACGTTAGCACCAACCACTAAAAACTCAGGTATCAAGCACACTCCTGCTATATAAAACGCACCAACCAAAGTTAAACGTGCCAGTACCGTATCAATATAATGGGCCGAGTGTTCGCCAGGTCGAATCCCAGGAATAAAAGCACCCGAGCGTTTCAGATTATCAGCCACTTCCCTCGGGTTAAAAACCAAAGAGGTGTAAAAAAAACAGAAAAATATAATTCCGATGGCAAATAGCATCACGTACAGTGGCCGGCCAGGCGCAATTTGCAAAGCGACGTCCTGCAGCCACTCCATACCGGGCTTGTTACCAAACCACTGGCCAATAGTGGCCGGAAACAACAGTAAGCTAGAGGCAAAAATCGGTGGTATTACCCCAGCCATGTTCACCTTCAAGGGCAAATGGCTTTGCTGCGCAGCGAATACTTTTCGCCCTTGCTGGCGCTTGGCATAATTGACGGTGATACGACGCTGGCCTTTCTCAATAAAAACAACCAAACCAACGGTTACCACCACTGCCACTATAACCATCAACAGCAACAACAGGTTTAATTCACCCTGGCGAGCGGCTTCCAGCGACTGACCAATCGCACCAGGAATACCAGCTACAATACCGGCAAAAATAATCAGTGAAATGCCGTTACCAATGCCACGTTCATTAATTTGTTCGCCCAACCACATCAGAAAAATGGTACCGCTAACCAGCGTGATCACCGCCACAGGGTAAAACATTTGTGTTGGCCAGGTGATCACTTCCTGGTTGCTCAGGGTTACCGCAATACCCATGGATTGAACGATACCCAGCAGCACCGTACCATAGCGGGTGTATTGGGTGATTTTTCTACGCCCAGCTTCCCCTTCTTTCTTCAACTGTTCCAGCTGCGGACTCACCGCACTAACCAGCTGCATAATAATCGATGCAGAAATATAAGGCATAATTCCCAATGCCAAAATACTCATGCGCTCCAGAGCACCACCGGAAAACATATTAAACAAACTTAATATGGTTCCCTCTGTAGCATCAAACATGCTAGCCAGGCGCACTGGATCAACACCAGGAATGGGAATATGGGCACCAATCCGATAGATAAAGATGGCAACAAGCACGAAACCAATTCGACTGTATAACTCACCAAGGCCGGATTTAGCACCTTCAGGAATATTAGCTTGTTTATTTTTTGCCATTTTAAGCTTTAGTCTCTACCCTGTTTTCCTTTAACTTACAAATAGTCTACAAATATAGTGACGTATCTATCTACTCTTCAACCTTTCCACCAGCAGCTTCAATTGCCGCTTTGGCGCCTTTGGTTACACGTAAGCCTTTGACAGTCACTGCCCGAGTAATGTCTCCAGACAGGACGATTTTCACGAACAGTTTGTCGTTACGAATTACGTTGTTCTTTTTTAAAGTTTCAAGATCAACCAGCTCTTCGCTTAATGCATTCAGTTCGCTTAAACGCACTTCAACAGTGACTAAAGATTTACGCGAGGTAAAACCAAATTTAGGCACCCTGCGTTGCAAAGGCATTTGTCCACCTTCAAAACCAGGCTTTACACTGCCACCGGAACGGGCCTTTTGTCCTTTATGACCACGGCCACAGGTTTTTCCTAATCCACTACCAATGCCACGACCAACACGTTTTGCGGCCGGCTTGGATCCTGTTGCAGGGCCTAATGTATTCAGATGCATATTATTCCCCTACCACTTTAACCATATAGGCAACTTTGTTTATCATGCCACGAGTAGATGGCGTATCTTCGACATCCACAGTGTGACCGATACGTCGCAAACCCAAGCCACGCACACAGTCTCGATGATTTTGTATCCGACCGAAGACGCTTCGAGTCAAGGTAATGCGAATTGTTTTATCCGATGCCATGTCTATTTCCTAAATCTCTTTCCAATACTAAACGCTAAACAACAAGCCAAACTTATCAGGACGGCTAAATGGTTAGCTACTAAGCCAGGATTTCTTCAACAGTCTTGCCGCGCTTAGCCGCAACCGATTCCGGCGAGGTCATGCTTTGCAAACCCTTAAAGGTAGCTTGAACAACGTTAACCGGGTTTGTTGAGCCATAGCACTTGGTTAATACGTTTCCCACTCCGGCCATCTCCAGAACGGCACGCATGGCACTACCAGCAATCAGGCCGGTACCTTCGGAGGCTGGCTGCATGTAAACCTTTGTAGCACCATGACGGGATTTAACCGCATGCTGCAAGGTACTGCCGCTCAAGTCCACTTGAATCATATTGCGTCGTGCTGAATCCAAAGCTTTTTGAATAGCAATAGGCACTTCGCGGGCCTTACCACGGCCAAAACCAACTTTGCCATTGCCATCGCCAACAACAGTTAACGCAGTAAAGCTGAATATACGGCCACCTTTTACTACTTTGGAAACCCGGTTTACCTGAACCAGCTTTTCCTGCAAGCCTTCTTCCTGAACACTGTCATTTTTGTCTTGTCTATCGCGCTTCGCCATAATTTAAACCTAAATTAAATCCTTAGAACCGTAATCCACCTTCTCGCGCCGCGTCAGCTAATGCCTTGACACGACCATGGTACATAAAACCTGAGCGATCAAACGCCACTTGCTCAACACCCGCTTTTAAGGCGCGCTCAGCAATTGTTTTGCCAATTAAAGCCGCTGCATCACAGTTACCTTTTTTATCGACACTTATGTTTTTTTCATTTGTCGAGGCCGAAGCAATAACAATACTACCGTCAGGAGAAGTCACCTGAGCATAGATATGCTGTGGCGTACGATAAACACTAAGCCGGTGTGAACCCAGCTCCCGCATTTTAAAACGTGCCTTTTTTGCGCGGCGCAAGCGTGAAACTTTCTTTTCGTTCATAGTCCAGATCTCAACCGTTATTTTTTCTTGGCTTCTTTTCTACGCACATATTCATCAGCGTAACGAACACCTTTACCTTTGTAAGGCTCGGGCGGACGATAAGCACGGATCTCGGCAGCAGTTTGCCCAATCAGTTGTTTATCAATACCCTTTAGCACTATTTCTGTTTGCGAGGGCGTTTCCGCTGTCACACCCTCGGGCAACTCATGGCTTACAGGATGAGAAAAGCCTAATGTCAGGTTTATCACCTTACCTTGGGACTGCGCTCGATAGCCCACACCATTGAGTTGTAATTTCTTTTCAAAGCCTTCAGTAACGCCCACAACCATGTTGTTAACCAAAGATCGCGCTGTACCGGCTTGAGCCCAGCCATTTTTGCTGTCACTGCTTTTAGGTGCAAAAAGCAGTTGGTTATCTTCTTGAGTTACGGCAACCAAATTATTTAAAGTACTTTCCAGGCTACCTTTACGGCCTTTAACAGTAATCGATTGGCCTTTTAACTCAACCTCAATGCCTTGAGGGATCGTTACTGGATTTTTAGCAATCCGGGACATGTTTATTCACCTATTTCGAAACGACTCAATAAATTTAAGATACGATGCACAACACTTCGCCACCCATACCATCAGCACGTGCAGCTCGACCCGACATAATGCCTTTGGACGTTGAGACAATAGCAATACCCATGCCTGCTTTTACTGTTGGCAATTCGTCTTTACTTTTATAAATACGCAAGCCTGGTCGACTTACTCTGGAAATGCTTTCAATAACAGGCTTGCCTTTAAAGTATTT
The DNA here is from genome assembly GCA_040235475.1 of Pseudomonadales bacterium. Taxonomy (GTDB): domain Bacteria; phylum Pseudomonadota; class Gammaproteobacteria; order Pseudomonadales; family UBA3067; genus JBECKY01. The sequence continues at coordinate 7,192 of JBECKY010000113.1, read as the reverse complement.
TAATTCAATATTCAAAACTGGTTTCTTGTCATCACCGGTAACCGTCCAACCACTCACGTAACCTTCATCAACCAGAACTTTAGTGATAGCTACTTTAGTGTTCGATGATGGTATTGACACTTCTGTTTTGCCTACCATTTGCCCGTTACGAATACGGGTTAATAAATCTGCTAGCGGATCTTGCATGCTCATGTATCTAGCGCTCCAAAACTCTAATTACCAACTTGCTTTAACCAAACCAGGCACATCGCCTCGCATAGCAGCTTCACGCAGTTTATTACGTGCCAAGCCAAATTTACGGTAATAACCGCGGGGGCGACCTGTTAGGCCACAGCGATTACGCTTACGAATCAAAGAAGAATCTCTAGGTAAACACTGCAGCTTCAACATTGCGCTCCAGCGCTCTTCTTCACTGATCTCAGGATCCTTGATAATAGCCTTAAGGTCAGCACGCTTTTTTACAAACTTAGCGGCTAACTTTGCACGCTTCTTTTCGCGCTGAATCATTGACTGTTTTGCCATGTCCTGTATACCTGCTCTCTAAATCTATTGCTTCATTGGGAAGTTAAAGGCGCGCAACAGCGCACGGCCTTCATCATCATTTTTTGCAGTGGTGGTAATCGTAATATCCATACCACGTAATTTATCAATTTTATCGTATTCAATTTCAGGAAATACAATCTGTTCTTTCAGGCCCATGCTGTAATTACCACGACCATCAAATGATTTCGCACTTAAACCGCGAAAATCACGAATACGAGGTATTGCAATACCGACTAACCTTTCAAGAAATTCGTACATCCGCTCACCACGCAAAGTTACTTTGCAACCGATGGGCCAACCGTCACGAATCTTGAATGCAGCAATGGATTTTCTTGCCAGGGTGACTACCGGCTTTTGGCCAGAAATTTTTTCCAAGTCTTCCAAAGCACCATTCAAGGCCTTTTTATCGGCAGCAGCTTCACCGACACCCATATTTAATGTAATTTTAGTAATACGGGGCACCTCCATAACGCTCTTGAAGCCAAATTGCTCCTTCAGCTGGGGTACAATTTCTGCACTGTATTGATCTCTTAATGCGCTCATGACTTAGAAATACCTTTAGCGGTCTATTACTTCGTTATTGGACTTATAAAAACGAACTTTCTTGCCGTCTTCCAAAAATTTTAACCCAACCCGGTCAGCTTTCTGGGTTTGCGGATTAAAAATTGCAACATTTGAAGCCTGAATAGCCGCTTCTTTTTCAATGATGCCACCTTGTTGACCTGCTTGAGGATTAGGCCTGGTGTGCTTTTTAATTATGTTAACACCAGCAACCAAATAACGGCCATTACTAAGAGTTTTTAGTACCTTGCCGCGTTTGCCTTTATCCTTTCCAGCTATCACGATGACCTCATCATCACGTTTAATTTTCAACATGAGTCAGCCCTCTACAAAACTTCAGGTGCAAGGGAAATTATTTTCATAAATGCTTCCCCTCTTAATTCACGGGTTACAGGCCCAAAAATACGGGTGCCTATAGGTTGTTTTTGCGCATTGAGGAGCACCGCAGCATTTTCATCGAAGCGAATGACTGAGCCATCAGCGCGGCGCACACCTTTTTTAGTACGAACTACAACGGCGTTCATTACATCGCCTTTTTTGACTTTGCCAAGAGGAGTGACTTCTTTAATAGTAACTTTAATGATATCACCCACACCGGCATACCGCCGATGAGAACCACCAAGCACTTTTATGCACTGCACTCGGCGCGCACCACTGTTGTCTGCTACTTGTAAATATGTTTCGGTCTGTATCATGGATTAACTCCAAGCCGCCTGAATCTTCAATAAAAAATTAATTTAAACCAGCGCGTTCATCAACGGCCACCAATTCCCAGCATTTGGTTTTGGAAATCGGACGACACTCCACAATGGTGACTTTATCGCCTTCATTACAAACATTCTCAGCATCATGAGCATGAAACTTGGTTGAACGACGCATGAATTTACCATAAATAGGGTGCTTTACTTTATGCTCAACCAACACGGTAATGCTTTTATCCATTTTGTTGCTAACAACCTTGCCACTAAAGGTCCGCTTTACTTTATTTGCCGCATCAGTCATCTTTAGTTACCTTGCTTTTCATTGATCACTGTTTTAACCCGCGCTATATCACGGCGGGCCTGACGAAACTGGTGACCTTTTGTATTTTGGCCAGTTGACTGAGCTATGCGCAACTTAAACTGTTCTTCACGTAGACCTAATAAAGTTTTATTAAGCTCTTCAACTGATTTTTCTCTTAACTCACTGGCTTTCATTACATCACCGTCCGAGTAACGATAGTTGTACTGATGGGGAGTTTAGCCGCTGCAAGCTCAAATGCTTCTCTGGCAGTGGTTTCATCAACCCCCTCCATTTCATATAAAATACGACCCGGTTGAATTTGAGCCACCCAATATTCAACATTACCTTTACCTTTACCTTGACGCACTTCCAGAGGCTTTTGAGTAATTGGCTTGTCTGGGAAAACCCGAATCCAGATTTTTCCGCCACGCTTAACATGACGTGTCATAGCGCGTCGCGCCGATTCAATTTGTCGCGCAGTAAGACGGCCTCGGCCTGTCGCCTTCAGTGCAATATCACCAAAAGATACTTTACTTCCACGCTGAGCTAACCCGCGGTTTCGACCTTTATGCTGCTTGCGAAATTTTGTACGCTTTGGCTGTAACATACCCTACCTCTACTAAGCGCCCGCGGCTTTCTTTTTCCGCTGTGGCTTTTTATCATCCTGTTCAGCAAAACCATCGATGATCTCGCCATGGCATATCCAAACTTTCACACCGATCACACCATAAGTTGTGTGTGATTCGTAAGTTGCGTAATCAATATCAGCGCGCAAGGTGTGCAGCGGCACACGGCCCTCACGATACCACTCAGTTCGCGCAATCTCAGCACCACCCAAACGACCCGATACCTGAACTCGAATACCTTCAACGCCTTGACGCATGGCATTTTGAACCGATCGTTTCATTGCTCTACGAAACATCACTCTGCGCTCAAGCTGTTGAGCAATGTTTTGTGCTTGCAAATAAGCATTTATATCCGGTTTGCGCACTTCTTCGATATTCACCAGGACTGGCACATCCATCATTTTTGCCAGTTCAATACGCAGACGCTCAATGTCTTCGCCTTTTTTACCGATCACAATGCCCGGACGAGCGGTGTGAATGGTAATACGGGCATTGTTTGCTGGCCGCTCTATGTCGACACGACAAACAGAAGCTTTGGCAAAGCGCTTTAATAAGTACTCCCTGACCTTTAAATCAGCTAACAGATTACTCGCATAATCTTTAGGGGAGGCATACCAAGTGGATGCATGCTTTTTAACAATACCCAGCCGAATTCCAGTGGGATGTACTTTCTGACCCATCTAAGCTCTCTCCTAGTTATCGGAAACCTTAACGGTTATATGACAGCTACGTTTTAAAATACGATCAGCCCGCCCTTTTGCACGAGGCCGAATTCTTTTCATGGTTCTGCCTTCATCAACAAAAATCGTACTGATTTTTAACTCGTCAATGTCGGCACCTTCATTGTTCTCTGCATTGGCAATAGCAGACTCAACTATCTTTTTGACAATATGCGCAGCCTTTTTTTGGCTATACGCTAAAACATTCAACGCTTTTTCTACTTCGAGCCCAAGCACCTGATCAGCTACCAGGCGAACTTTTTGCGCTGAAATTTGTGCACCACGTAACTTAGCAGCAACTTCCATCATTTAACCCTCTTACCGTTTAGCCTTCTTATCGGCGGCATGGCCTCGATAAGTACGCGTAGCAGCAAATTCACCCAGCTTGTGGCCAATCATGTGTTCGGTAACGAGAACAGGTATATGTTGCTTACCATTATGTACTGCAATCGTTAAGCCAATCATGTCTGGAATAATCATTGACCGGCGAGACCAGGTTTTAATTGGCCTTCTTGAATTTTGAGCTACAGCCACATCAACTTTCTTCAGTAGATGTGCATCAATAAATGGCCCTTTTTTAAGCGAACGCGGCACTGTTCAGTCCTCTTCGTTTTACTATTTACTTACGACGATCACGAACTATCATCTTAGTTGTGCGTTTATTAGTACGTGTTTTATAACCTTTAGTCGGCACGCCCGTTGGTGATACTGGATGACGTCCACCAGAAGTACGACCCTCACCACCGCCATGGGGGTGGTCCACCGGGTTCATAACAACACCTCGAACCGTTGGACGAACACCACGCCAACGGGTAGCGCCTGCCTTGCCCAATGAACGTAGATTATGTTCTGAGTTACACACTTCACCGAGGGTTGCGGTACATTCGGCTAAAATTTTCCGCATTTCGCCTGAGCGTAAACGCAAAGTTACATAAGCACCCTCTTTTGCCAGTAACTGCGCCGATGCGCCAGCGCTACGTGCGATTTGCGCACCTTTACCCGGCTTCATCTCAACACAATGAATGGTACTACCCAAAGGGATGTTACGTAGAGGTAAAGCATTACCGGTTTTAATCGGGGCATTTTCACCAGAGATCACTTGATCACCAGCCTTTAAACCTTTGGGAGCAATAATATAGCGCCGCTCACCGTCAGCATATTTCAGCAAAGCAATGTGAGCACTGCGGTTAGGATCGTATTCAATACGCTCCAGCTCAGCAGGCACACCGTGCTTATTACGACGGAAATCAATAATTCTATAACGCTGCTTATGCCCACCACCGATATGACGAGTAGTGATACGACCAGCATTATTTCGACCGCCACTGCTTTTTTTTGCTTCAACCAAAGGTGCGTAGGGCTCACCCTTATACAACTCTTTGTTAACAACCTGGACGACAAAACGACGTCCAGGTGATGTTGGCTTACTCTTTACAATAGCCACAAATCCAGCTCCTCAGCCTTACCTATTCTGCGCCTAAATTTTCGATGTCAAAACCTTCCTGCAGGGTGACATAGGCTTTTTTCCAGTCACTTCTACGGCCCAAACTACGGCCAAAGCGTTTAATTTTGCCTTTTACATTTGAGGTTTGCACCCCTTTAACCTTCACTTCAAAAAGCTGCTCAACAGCTGTTTTGATTTCAGGTTTTGTTGCATCAGGGCGAACCCGAAACACATACTGATTATGCTCAGCAACTACTGAAGCTTTTTCAGAAACCTGTGGCGCCAAAAGCACTTGAAAAATACGCTCTTTATTCATCCCAGGTCTTCCTCAATCTTTTTTAATGCGTTGACAGTGATCAGCACTTTCTCAGCACCAATCAGACTTACCGGATCCGCAGCTCTGGTGTCACGCACATCAACCTTTGGAATATTGCGAGCTGCAAGGTACAGGTTCTGATCCACATCATCTGTTACGATCAAAACATCCGACAAACCCAATTCACTCAATTTACCAACAAGGCCTTTTGTTTTTGGCGTGTCAACACCAAACTCGTCAACAACCAGCAAACGCTCCTGACGAATCAGCTCAGATAAAATGCAACGCATAGCTCCGCGATACATTTTCTTATTTACTTTTTGCTCATGGTTTTGAGGAGAGGCCGCAAACGTTACGCCACCACTACGCCATATTGGGCTGCGACTAGTACCGGCACGCGCTCTGCCTGTACCCTTCTGCCGCCAGGGCTTGCGCCCACCACCACGAACATCTGATCTACTTTTTTGAGCCTTGCTCCCCTGACGGCCACCGGCTAGAAAAGCGGTAACTACCTGATGAACCAAAGGCTCGTTAAATTCTTTGCCAAAAGCAACTTCAGAAACAGTTACTGTTCCACCTGAAGTGGTATTAAGATTCATTCGCTAACTCCTCCTAGGTACGCTTTTTTACGGCAGCACTGATGATGACATCATTACCCGTAGCACCCGGAACTGCTCCTTTAACCAGAAGCAAGTTACGATCAGCGTCAATACTGACAACCTCCAGGGATTGCACAGTCATTTTTTTGTTACCCATCTGACCGGCCATTTTTTTGCCTTTAAATACGCGACCTGGGCTTTGGCACTGACCAATAGAGCCAGGGGCGCGGTGAGACAATGAGTTACCGTGGGTTGCATCCTGCATGGCAAAATTCCAGCGCTTAACAACACCAGCAAAACCTTTACCTTTTGACACACCGGAAACATCAATTTTCTGCCCGGCCTCAAACAGATCAACGCTGATGCTATCACCTACAGCGACATTTACATCATCGTCACTGGCAACACGAAATTCCCACAAACCACGACCCGCCTCAACATTTGCCTTGGCGTAAACACCGGCAGCAGGCTTTGTTACCCGAGAAACACGACGCGCCCCAGTGGTAACCTGAATGGCACTATAACCATCTTTTTCAGTGGTTTTAATTTGGGTTACCCTGTTCGGATCTATCTCAATAACAGAGACAGGGACAGAATTACCTGCTTCGGTAAACACCCTGGTCATCCCACATTTACGACCGACTAAGCCAATAGTCATTACCGCAACCTCTTTAATTCAAAATTTTTCGTTTTAGAGCGTTTCTAAAATGAACCCAAAAATCAACCCAGACTAATCTGAACATCGACACCAGCAGCAAGATCCAACTTCATCAACGCATCAACGGTTTTATCTGTTGGCTTAACAATATCTACCAAACGCTTATAAGTACGAATCTCATACTGATCACGGGCATCTTTATTAACATGCGGGGAGACCAGCACAGTAAAACGCTCCTTGCGAGTAGGCAGCGGAATCGGCCCACAAACCTGAGCGCCAGTGCGCTTCGCCGTCTCAACAATCTCGTGTGAAGACTGATCTATGAGACGATGATCAAACGCTTTCAAGCGAATACGTATTCTTTGGCTTGATGTCATCGCTACCGAACTCCAAGATAAATCGCGTTAAAAAAAGTAAACAAAATACTCCACCTCTACGCCTTTCAAAGGCAAAAGAGGTGAAATGTCTTATAAATTCTATCCTTGACCGTTGCCAAGGTTGTAGCCCTCTCAAGCAGTTGATTTTTAAGAAATTCAACTTACTTATCAAATGAGAGGGCGCGTAATATACCCCAGTTTGCCGGGGCATTACAACACTTTAATCGAGAATTTTTGCCACCACGCCAGCACCCACGGTTCGGCCACCTTCGCGTATCGCAAAACGCAGGCCTTCTTCCATGGCGATCGGCGCAATCAGCTCCACGCTCATTTGCACGTTGTCGCCG